>NZ_CP007410.1:6313264-6652396 GCF_000585995.1 Pseudomonas brassicacearum
CGTTGAAATTGCGCCCAGTGCTGGCCGGATACGTGATGGTCAGGCGAACCTTCTTGTTCGGGTCAATCACGAACAACGAGCGCACGGTCAAGGTATCGCTGGCGTTAGGGTGGATCAGGTCGTACAGGTCAGAAACCTTGCGGTCGGCGTCGGCCAGGATCGGGAAATTGACGACGGTGCCCTGGGTTTCGTTGATGTCCTCGATCCATTTGTGGTGCGAATCCACCGGGTCCACCGACAGAGCAATGGCCTTGACCCCGCGCTTGGCGAACTCATCCTTGAGCTTGGCAGTGAACCCCAGTTCGGTGGTGCACACCGGCGTGAAGTCCGCCGGGTGGGAAAACAACACGCCCCAGCTGTCACCGAGCCATTCGTGGAAGCGGATCTTGCCCGCGCTGGAATCCTGTTCGAAGTCGGGGGCGATGTCGCCGAGTCTGAGGCTCATGGTGCGGCTCCTAGTGAGGTTGTTGTGAGCCCAACTCTGCACCGGTTTCGCCTGTTTTAAAAAGAATAAATACCCATTTATTTATATCCTTACGGAATATAAAAAACTGTTCACTGGCGCCATTTCGCATACCGGCCCAAGATCGTCAGCGAGGTTCGAGAAGGCCTCGAGTTGCTGAAAGAGGAGTAGTTTCGGCGAAGGCTACAGGGGTGGGCCTGACCCGAAAACGTAAAAGCCCCGCCCGGCGTGATGCCGGGCGGGGCTTTTTTTTACTTTTCTACGTCTTACATGAAGTTGTAAGTGTAGTTAAAGATCAGGCGGGTCTGATCCTGGCTGGCGATACCAGTGCCGCTACCACGGTAGGTGCCGTGACGCAGGGTAGTGCCAAAGCCTTTCAACGGACCTTGCTGCACGACGTAGTCCAAGCGCATGTCGCGTTCCCACTCGGACGAATCGCTTCCGCCAGTGGCAGACTTGATGTCATCGCCGTGCAGGTAGGCAATCGCAGCCTTCAGGCCTGGAGCACCCAGGGCGGTGAAGTCGTAGGAGTATTGGCCGAAGGTGGTGTTTTCACCGGCACGGACAAATGCGTTGATCATGCTGTCGGTGAACAGGTAGAAGCTCGAACCACCCGCCCCTTCGTTACGGCCGGCGTCATTGAGCAGGCTGCCCTGGTTGAGGTAGACAAAGCCACCGTCATCGCCAACTTGCTGGTGACCCAACAGGAAGGCGCTGCCGCCCAGGGTGTAAGTGAACATGGCGCTCCAGGTCTTGTTATCGACCTCGCCCGGGTTCTTGGCATAACCACCGTTGTTGTTGAAGCGATAGCCAGCATCGCCGTTACGACCATCCGAGCTGCTGTCGAAGTAGCGCAGATCAGTTTTGAACGACTGGCCTTCACTGATCGGGAAAACATGTACGGCACCCAGGAAGTGCTGTTTGTAATAGTCTTGCAGGTTGGCGTAGTAGTACTGCAGGGTCAGGTCTTTGGTGACTTTCCAATCAGCACCACCGTAACGGAACTGGTTGCTTTCCTCGGTACCGCCGTTCACTGCCAGGCCAGTGCTGTTACTCCCCGCACGGCCAACAGCGTGTTCCAGCTGACCGGCGTTGAAGGTCACGCCGTCGATTTCCTTCGAAGTGATGGTGCCACCTTCGAAGGTTTGCGGCAGCAGACGGCCATCACTGGCGACCAGGATCGGCAGGTTAGGTGCAAGGGCGCCGCCCAAGTGAGCCTCGGTCTTCGAGAAAAGCGCCTTTACGTTGCCAGACAGACGACTCCAGTTGTGTACAGCCGAACCGTCGGTGTCACTTGGAACAAAGGAGTTGTTGTCCGGGTGATGGCCTCTACCACCATCGAGGTGAATACCGACCAAGGCCTGGGCATCGATACCAAAACCAACAACGCCTTGGGTGAAACCGGACTTGTAGTCGAACTTCAGGCCAGTGGCCGTCTCACGCTGGTCGGAACCGCCTTCGCGGTTATCGTTATCAAAATACAGCGTACGGGAACTGACAGACGCCTTGCTGTCTTCGATAAAACCGGCGGCGCCTGCTTGCTGCGCCAAAACCCCAACGGCCACAGCCAGTGCCAAGGTGGACTTGTTCATGCTTCGCTCCTCTCGTTTTCTAATTCTTGTGTATCTATGGCTCCGGATCGAACGCCCGGAATCCGCGGATGCGCGATTAGCGCCAGACCGTGACTGACAAGTCAATCGTAACCATTTGTGACTACGACTATGGTCTAACCCCTGCTACATCGGCCCGCAGGATAATGGATTCTTTATAATTCCAAAAAGAATTGTTTCAATAGTTTTCAGCTCGTTTCGACATATGAGTGCCATCACAGCACCATCAGGCCGTGATATGACTTATCGGCGACGCAGGAAATTACTGAATGATGATTCGTCGGGGATTCACGAGCCCTGCGAATTCTTGGCGGCGAGATCTGTTTGCGCGCCTCCTGCGCCTTCGATTCCTGTTCAAGACAGCGCGCGCATGCCGCGATCTTGACGTGTTCCAGACTAGCCGCTCATTGTCTGAAATCAAGAAGATCGCGACAGCGCGAATTTGCCGCAGGCCGTCTACAAGGATTTTTCGAAGATTTTCGAATTGCGCTGATAGTTGTAGAGCGACGCTCGCGCTGCCGGCAACCGGTCGACGCTGCTGGGCTCGAAGCCCCGCTCACGGAACCAGTGGGCGGTACGGGTGGTGAGCACGAACAGGGTCTTGAGCCCCTTGGCGCGGGCCCGGGCTTCGATCCGCTCCAGCAGTTCGTCGCCGCGCCCACCGTGGCGGTATTCCGGATTCACCGCCAGGCAGGCCAGCTCCCCGGCGTCCGAATCGGCGATCTGGTACAGCGCCGCGCAGGCGATGATCATGCCTTCGCGCTCGACCACGCTGAATTGTTCGATCTCACGTTCCAGCACTTCGCGGGAGCGACGCACCAGAATTCCCTGCTCTTCCAGCGGGCTGATCAGGTCCAGCAAACCACCGACGTCTTCGATGGCCGCTTCGCGTACGACTTCGAATTGTTCCTGGGCCACCAGCGTACCGCTGCCATCGCGCGTGAACAGCTCGGCCAGCAACGCACCGTTTTCGACATAACTGACGATATGGCTGCGTGCTACACCGCCACGACAGGCCTGGGCCGCTGCATCCAGCAGCTCGGCCTGATAGTCGCTGCCCAGGCGCTGTATATGGGCCGGCACCTGTTGCGGGCGCAACTCGCGCACCAGCCTGCCGTCTTCGCCGATCAACCCCTGCTCGGTGCCGAAGAGCAGCAGTTTGTCGGCGGCCAGGTCGATGGCCGCCCGGGTGGCGACGTCTTCACAGGCGAGGTTGAAAATTTCCCCGGTGGGCGAATAACCCAACGGCGACAGCAGCACGATGGAGCGCTCATCCAGCAGCCGATTGATGCCTTTGCGATCGACCCGGCGGACTTCGCCGGTGTGGTGATAATCCACGCCTTCCAGCACGCCAATGGGCCGCGCGGTGACCAGGTTGCCACTGGCGACGCGCAGCCGCGAACCCTGCATCGGAGAGGACGCCATGTCCATGGACAGGCGGGCCTCGATGGCGATGCGCAACTGGCCGACAGCATCGATCACGCACTCGAGGGTCGCGGCATCGGTGATGCGCATGCCGTGGTGGTAATGCGGCGTCAGGCCCCGCGCGGCGAGGCGTGTTTCGATCTGCGGGCGCGAGCCATGGACCAGCACCAGACGCACGCCAAGGCTGTGCAAGAGCACCAGGTCATGGACGATGTTGCCGAAGTTAGGATGCTCCACCCCGTCGCCGGGCAGCATGACGATAAAGGTGCAGTCGCGGTGGGCGTTGATGTAGGGCGAAGCGTGACGAAGCCAATTGACATATTCGGGCATGAACCTGGACCTGTAATAAATAACAGCCGAAATAAAGACGACACAGAACGCACAGCAGGCTGGTGGTTATCGTCGGAACAGGCTTGGCGACACGCGCGCTCTCCTCATGAATACGGGCCCGGATGCGGGCAATTTAACCGGCCGTGGCCGGCGTCAGGCAGTAATGCCCGATCAACTGCCGCAGCAATTGCACGGTAGGTTGCAAACGTGACATTTCAAGGTACTCACCCGGTTGGTGGGCGCAGGCGATATCGCCAGGACCGAGTACCAGGGTTTCGCAGCCAAGGCGCTGAAGATAAGGCGCTTCGGTGCCGAACGCCACTGCTTCGGCACGATGCCCCGTGAGTCGCTCGGCCACGCGCACCAGCTCGCAGTCCTCGGCCTGCTCGAACGGCGGCACCTCGGGGAACAGCGGCGCATAGTCAATCTTGACCTTGTGCCGCTCGGCGATGGGGTTGAGCTTCTGCTGGATCGCCGCCCGCAGCACTTGCGGGTCCATGCCCGGCAAGGGGCGCAGGTCGAATTCCATGGAGCACTGGCCGCAGATCCGATTGGGATTGTCACCACCGTGGATGCAGCCGAAGTTCAGGGTCGGTTGTGGCACCGTGAACTGCGGGTTGCGGAACTCACGCTGCCATTGCAGACGCAGGCCGCGCAGTTCGCCCATGGCATCGTGCATGGCTTCGAGGGCGCTGTGGCCCAGGCTCGGATCAGAGGAATGGCCGCTGCGCCCGAGAATATCGATGCGCTCCATCATCACGCCTTTATGCAGGCGAATCGGCCTGAGGCCGGTCGGCTCGCCGATCACCGCCGCACGCCCCAATGGCCGTCCGGCATCGGCCAGGGCCCGGGCGCCGGCCATGGAGCTCTCTTCGTCGCAGGTGGCGAGGATCAGCAGCGGCTGCTTGAACGGCTGGTCCAGCAAGGGCTTGACCGCTTCGATGGCCAAGGCGAAAAAACCTTTCATGTCGCAGCTGCCCAGGCCCACCCAGCGGCCATCGACCTCGGTGAGTTTCAGCGGATCGGTCTGCCACAACGCACCGTCGAACGGCACCGTGTCGCTGTGCCCGGCCAACACCAGGCCACCGGGGCCGCTGCCGAAACTGGCCAGCAGGTTGAATTTTCCGGGGCTGACCTGCTGGATATCGCAGGAGAACCCAAGGTCGCCGAGCCAACCCGCCAGCAGCTCGATCACGGCACTGTTGGACTGGTCCAGCCCAGGCTGGGTACAGCTGACCGAAGGTGCGGCGATCAGGGCAGCGAACTGATCTTTCATGGACGGCAAAGGCATCGCTGACTCCGGGCTTACAAATTGACGTCCATCATAGAACCATCCGGCGCAAGGAATAAACCGTCGCGGCGCGTAGGATGAGCGAGTCCTGTACACTGCACGGCCTTGGCAGCCACACCTTCCCCCGGCTGCACACCCGATCCCTGGATTTTCCGGCCATGCAGAAAGAAACCGAAATCAAACTCCGCGTCAGCCGCGAGACCCTGGCAGCCCTGCGCGAGCACCCGCTGCTGAAAAAACGCAACAAAAGTGGCTGGGAACGCCATGAACTGATGAACCAGTATTTCGACACCCCAGAGCGTGACCTGGCCCGGGCCAAGGTCGCCCTGCGCCTGCGTCGTGACGGGGAAGAGGTGATCCAGACCCTCAAGACCCGCGGCCAGAGCATCGCCGGCCTGTCCGAGCGCAACGAGTACGACTGGCACCTGCCCAAAGCCAAGCTTGACCTGAAAAAACTCGACGGCGAATGCTGGCCCGAGGCGTTGGCCGACCTGGACAAGAAAACCCTCAAGGCCATCTTCACCACCGATTTCGTCCGCGAACGCGCCGAAATCGCCTGGGGTCGTGGCAAGAGCAAAGTCGTGATCGAAGCCGCGCTGGATCTGGGCTATGTCGTGGTCGGCAAGCAGAAGGAAGAAATCTGCGAGCTGGAGTTGGAGCTGCGTGAAGGCGAGCCCGCCGCCCTGCTGGAACTGGCCGCCGAGCTGGCCGTAACCCTGCCTTTAATGCCTTGCGACATCAGCAAGGCCGAACGCGGCTATCGCCTGCACGACGCGGGCAGTTATGCCTTGAGCCTGCCAGCCCCGCAATTGACCGCCGAAATGCCACTGGACGACGCCTTCGCCGCGCTGAGCTGGCATTTGCTGGGCAGCAGCCAGCGCCTGGCCGAGCAATATCGCTTCAACGGCCACTGGCGCCTGCTGCAGGACTGGGTGGAAAACCTCGCCGAACTGCGTGCCCTGCTCAGCAGCCTCGGCCAGGCCGCACCGCGCCAATCGACGCATGACTTGCGCATCGCCCTGGACGCGTTGCTGGAAGACTGGCGCCCGCTGGTCCAGGCTGGCCTGGACGACGAAGACGTCCGCAAGGCAGCGCCGGAGCAGTTCCTCGAGGAGCTGCAAGACCCGCGCTGGGGCCTGTTCTCCCTCAACACTTCACGCTGGCTGCTGGCCCGTAGCTGGGCCACTGACCGCAACACCCGTGGCAACCGCCAGGGGGCGGCGCAACTGGGCAGCTGGCTGCCGCGTCTGCTGGGCGAAGAATCCACGTCCCTGCAATTGCAGCGCTATCAGCAACAGCCGGAAGACCTGGCCGAGCAACTGCCGCGCATCGAACGCATCCAGGCCTGGCTGCACCATGCCCGCCATGTGCTGGAGATCCCGGAAATGGATCGCCTCTATGGCGAGCTGAACAAACTGACACAACTGGCGAACGAACCGATCACCGACGAAATCCTGGATGCGCGCAAGCAGCAGGCGATCGCGGTGTATCAGAATCGGGCTTGGAAGACTTTGCTGCGCCTGTAACCTGGCGGCGCCTCTCATATCGCCATCGCGAGCAAGCTCGCTCCCACAAGGTTCAGCGTTGTAATCACATCTTGTGACCGCTGAAGATCAACTGTGGGAGCGAGCTTGCTCGCGATGGGGCCAGCACATCCTCCACAGAACTCAGCGCACCACCGGCAAACTCGTCGTCGACTTGATCTCCGAAAGCGCCACGATCGAGTTCACTTCCTGAATCCCCGGCACCATCGACAGTTTTTCGAAAAAAAACCGCTCATAAGCCTCGATGTCCGCCGTGACGATGCGCAACAGAAAATCCACCGATCCCATCAACACGTAACACTCCAACACTTCAGGGAAACCGCGGATCGCCTCCGTGAACTCGGTGAAGTTCGACCGGCCGTGGGCGTTGAGTTTGATTTCGGCGAAGATCTGCGTATTGAGGCCGATTTTCTTGCGGTCCAGCAACGTCACCTGGCCGCGGATGATGCCCTCCTCCTTCATCCGCTGAATCCGTCGCCAGCACGGCGATTGGGACAACCCCACCTGTTCGGCGATCTGCGCGCTGGACAACGAAGCGTCCTCTTGCAGCAGCGCCAGTATCTTGCGGTCGTAGTGATCCAGTTCGCTCTGCATTGATAAACCTCAAATAACCTGATCAGAGAATCAAGCAATTCGTATGAATCTTTAAAACGCTTATATTAGATAAGAAATACCCCGCGACGCATGTAAATATTTCTCCCGACCGCAGGAGATCAAACATGCCCCCATTCGAAGCCGTCGCCACTGCCCCGAGCCGCGCCGACGTCTGGCACAGCGCCAATACTCATTGCCGTGCCCAGTACCATTTACTGGCCGAAGCCGAACCGGATCTGCTGTGCCGGGCGCTGAACCTGTTTGCCCTTCAGGGACTGACGCCGCAGCAAGTGCACGTCGAACGTCAGCACGATCTGCTGTCGATGGAGATCGTCGTGGACCGGCTGAGCTGGCACCGTGCCCAGGTCATCGCTGAAAAATTGCGTAACCTGGTCAGCGTGTGTTCAGTGGACCTGCAAGACCTTGATATTGCGCGGGTTGAGCCGATCCAGGCGGCGGGCTGAGCGCCACAAGGCAAGAATTCGAAACGCATTGGTCGGGTAGTGGCCCAACGATCCATGTGGTCAGGACTATTCTTTTGCAGACCAAGCCAAGACGCCGAAGCGTCTGTATCGCGGCTTTGCTGCAATTGTCCAATAGGAAACCCGCATGTCCACCAAACACGCCACTCAGGACCGCTGGCTGGACCTCAACGATCTGCTGCGCCAACTGGTCGCCCAGGGCTTCATCAGCCAGGACTGCGCCGAGACCGCGCTCAATGCCCGCCGACGCCACAGCGCCCATGCCCAGTTGCACCCACTGGAGTTCATCGCCAACCAGCATCTGGACGACCTCAGCCGCCCCGGCAAGCGCCTGGATCTGGAGAGCCTGACCCTGTGGCTGTCCCAACAGGCCGGGCAACCCTACATGCGTATCGACCCGCTGAAAATCAACGTGGCGGCCATCACGCCACTGATGTCCTATGCCTTTGCGCAGCGGCACAAGATTCTCGCGGTGGCAGTCGACCGCGACGCCGTCACTGTCGCCAGCGCCCAGCCCTATGTCAGCAGTTGGGAAGCGGACCTGACCCACGTGCTCAAGTTGCCCATCCAGCGGGTGGTCGCCAATCCGGTGGATATCCAGCGCCTGAGCGTGGAGTTCTATCGCCTGGCCAAATCGGTCAGCGGCGCCAATACGGTCGACCAGCAACCGAGCAACCTGAGCAATTTCGAACAGTTGCTCAATCTGGGCGCCAGCGACCAGGAGCCGGACGCCAACGACGCCCATATCGTCAATATTGTCGACTGGCTGTTCCAGTACGCCTTCCAGCAGCGCGCCAGCGATATCCACATCGAACCGCGTCGCGAACAGGGCACGGTGCGGTTTCGCATCGACGGGGTGCTGCACACCGTCTATCAGTTCCCACCGCAGGTGACGATGGCGATCATCAGCCGCCTCAAGAGCCTGGGGCGTATGAACGTGGCGGAAAAGCGCAAACCCCAGGACGGTCGGGTCAAGACCAAGACCCCGGATGGCGGCGAAGTGGAACTGCGCTTGTCGACCTTGCCAACGGCGTTTGGCGAAAAAATGGTCATGCGGATCTTCGACCCGGAAGTGCTGCTCAAGGACTTCGACCAGCTCGGTTTCTCCGCCGACGACTTGCGCCGCTGGCAGGACATGACTCGCCAGCCCAACGGCATCATCCTGGTGACCGGGCCGACCGGTTCCGGCAAAACCACCACCCTCTACACCACCCTCAAGAAACTGGCGACGTCGGAGGTGAACCTCTGCACCATTGAAGACCCGATTGAAATGGTCGAAGGCTCCTTCAACCAGATGCAAGTCCAGCACAACATCGACCTGACCTTCGCTGCCGGCGTACGCGCGCTGATGCGACAAGACCCGGACATCATCATGATCGGTGAGATCCGCGACCTGGAAACCGCTGAAATGGCGATCCAGGCAGCACTTACCGGGCACCTTGTGCTCTCGACCCTGCACACCAACGATGCGCCGAGCGCCATCAGCCGCCTGCTGGAACTCGGCGTGCCCCATTACCTGATCAAGGCCACGGTGCTCGGGGTCATGGCCCAGCGCCTGGTGCGCACGCTCTGCCCGCACTGCAAGGCGCCCCTGACCCTGGACGAAGACGACTGGCAAACCCTGACCCGGCCCTGGCAGGCGCCGCTGCCAGGCAATGCCCAACAGGCCGTCGGCTGCCTGGAGTGCCGCGACACCGGCTATCGCGGCCGGGCCGGGGTCTACGAAATCATGCAGCTGACCGACAGCGTCAAGGCATTGATCCATCCCGACACTGACCTGCTGGCGGTGCGCCGCCAGGCGTTCAAGGAAGGCATGCGCAGCCTGCGGCTTTCGGGGGCACAAAAGGTGGCGGCGGGCTTGACCACCGTTGAGGAAGTCCTGCGCGTGACACCGCAAAGCGAACAGAAGTAGCAGTCTGGAGGCCGGAAAACTCCCACAAATAAACCGGAAAGGTCCATAGGGAAGATAACGACCGCTTGCCCTACACTCAGGGCTCGCCAATCATTTCAATCGAACAGGGAACAGTCATGCAGATCGGTAGCGTACTTTTACTTTTTGTCGGCCTCGTGGTCGCCATCCTGTTCATGGGTTTCAAGGTCGTGCCCCAGGGCTACCAATGGACCGTCGAGCGGTTCGGTCGCTACACCAACACGCTCAAGCCGGGCCTGAACATCATCATCCCGGTGATGGATCGTATCGGTCGCAAGATCAACGTCATGGAAAGCGTGCTGGACATCCCGCCCCAGGAAGTCATCACCGCCGACAATGCCACGGTGCAGATCGACGCCGTGTGCTTCTTCCAAGTGGTCAATACGGCCCAGGCGGCCTACGAGGTCAACAACCTCGAACACGCCATCCGCAACCTGCTGCAAACCAACATCCGCACCGTACTGGGATCCATGGAGCTGGACGCGATGCTGAGCCAACGCGACGGTATCAATGAAAAGCTGCTGCGCACGGTCGATGAAGCCACAGCACCGTGGGGCATCAAGATCACCCGGATCGAGATCAAGGACATCAGCCCGCCGGCCGACCTGATGGCCGCCATGTCGGGGCAGATGAAAGCCGAACGCATCAAGCGCGCCCAGATCCTGGAAGCCGAGGGCCTGCGAGCGTCGGCGATTCTCACCGCCGAAGGCAAGAAGCAGGCGCAAATCCTTGAGGCCGAGGGCAGCCGCCAGGCCGCATTCCTTGAGTCCGAAGCCCGTGAGCGCCAGGCAGAAGCCGAGGCCCTGGCCACCAAGGTGGTGTCCCAGGCGATTGCCGACGGTAACGTCCAGGCCGTGAACTACTTCGTTGCGCAAAAATACATCGATGCCTTGGGCCGCCTGGCCTCGGCCAACAACAGCAAGGTGATCCTCATGCCGCTGGAAGCCAGCCAGGTCATCGGTGCCGTCGGCGGCATCGGGGAGATCGTCAAGGCCACTTTCGACAGCAAGAAAGCCTGAGGCGCCTGTATGTGGATGTTCCTGCAACACATGTCCTACTGGGACTGGCTGGCGTTGGGCGTCATCCTGCTGATCCTGGAGGTGTTCGGCGCCGGCGGCTACTTGCTGTGGATCGGCATGGCCGCTGCTGCGGTGGGCGTCTTGACCTTCATCCTGCCGCAGATGTCGTGGGAGATGCAGTTCCTGTTGTTCGGTCTGTTTGCCATCGCGACAGCGCTGTACTGGTGGCGACGCCAGCGCAGCGCCGTTCGCGAAAGCGATCAGCCGCACCTGAACCTGCGCGGGCAGGAGCTGATCGGCAAGGTGTTCCAGGTTCATGAAGCAATTATCGATGGACGTGGCAAGATCAAGGTTGCCGACGGTGTGTGGTTGGCCAAAGGGCCCGAGTCGGCGGTTGGCACACGGGTCAGGGTGGTGGCGCAGGAAGGTGCGGTGCTGCAGGTGGAACGGGCTGACTGATCAGTCATGGAACTGAATCGAGGCGCAGGCTATCCAACGTTATAGTTAACCCAGTGGAGTCACCTATCATGCGTCTCAAACTTGCTGTCGCTACCCTAGCCTTGCTGTCTCTTCCTGTTGGCTCGGCAATGGCCGACACGTTTTGGCGTAACGTCATCTCATCCGGTGCGACCACCGGTTCCACCTACCTGACCTTCAAGGATCATAAGCTGATCGTCGCCGCCCAGGACGACGCCGGCAGCTTCGTCGCCAGTGATGGCGGTATCCGTGGCCCTTACCTGGAAGCAGCGATGCAGAAAGTGCGCGCCGACAACCCAGGCCTGCAGGCCACCGACATGGAGCTGGCCAACGCGATCCTGGCGAAAAACGCCGTCGCCCAGGACTGATTCCAGGCTACGAAAAATGCCGCTCGATTGAGCGGCATTTTTTTGCCCGGTGAAAATCCCAAGGCTATCCCCACCCCTGTGGGAGCGAGCTTGCTCGCGATAGCGGAGTGTCAGCCTACATCAATGCTGCTGATCTAACGCTATCGCGAGCAAGCTCGCTCCCACAGGTGCAGTCGTCCTTATTCGCCGATGGCAGCCTTGTAACCCGCAGCGTCCAGCAACTTGTCCAGTTCAGACTTGTCGCTTGGCTTGAGCTTGAAGATCCAGGCGCCGTACGGATCGGAGTTCAGCGACTCAGGCGAACCGCTCAGCTCTTCATTGACCGCAATCACTTCACCCGCAATCGGGGAGTAGATGTCGGAAGCAGCTTTGACCGACTCCACCACACCGGCTTGGTCACCTGCGGCAAAACTCTTACCGACCTCAGTCAGTTCGACAAATACCACATCACCCAAAGCTTCCTGCGCGTGGTCACTGATGCCCACGGTGACGGTACCGTCGGCTTCCAGACGCGCCCACTCATGGCTTTCGGCAAAACGCAGTTCGGCAGGGATATCACTCATATTCTGTGTCCTCAAGAGAAAGTGTCAGCGGCCAGCGGCCTGCCGCAAAAGGTTAGATCAGGGTTTTGCCATGGCGGACGAAGGTCGGTTTGACCACCCGTACCGGGTACCACTTACCACGAATTTCTACCTCGGCACGGTCGGCGGTCGCCATCGGAACACGTGCCAAGGCAATCGACTTGCTAAGCGTAGGAGAAAAACTACCACTGGTGATCTCCCCTTCGCCAACATTGGCGATGCGAACCACCTGATGGGCGCGCAAAACGCCGCGCTCCTCCAACACCAGGCCCACCAGTTTTTGCTGCACGCCACCCGCAAGCTCGGCTTCCAGCGCACTGCGACCGATGAACTGGCGGCTCGCCGGGTCCCAGGCGATGCTCCAGGCCATGTTGGAGGCCAGCGGGGAAACATCCTGGTGGATGTCCTGACCATAGAGGTTCATGCCGGCCTCCAGGCGCAAGGTATCGCGGGCGCCGAGGCCGATGGGAGAAATGCCGGCCCCCACCAGGTCGTTGAAAAAGCTCGGGGCTTCGTGGGCGGGCAGGACAATTTCCAGCCCGTCTTCACCGGTGTAACCGGTACGGGCGATGAACCAGTCACCGTCGGCACGGCCTTCGAAGGGTTTAAGCTGCTGGATCAACTGGCCGCGCGCTTGCGTGACCAGCTCGGCGATCTTGTGCCGGGCCTGGGGGCCCTGGATTGCCAGCATCGCCAGTTCGGGACGTTCGCGCAGTTGCACATCGTACTCACCCAACTGCGCCTGCATCCAGGCCAGGTCCTGATCGCGGGTCGAGGCATTGAAGACCAGGCGATAACCGTCTTCGACCCGGTAGATGATCATGTCGTCGACGATGCCGCCGCGCTCGTTAAGCATGGTGCTGTACAAGGCACGTCCTGTGTCCTGCAAGCGATCGACGTCATTGGCCAGCAAACGCTGTAGCCAGGCCTTGGCCTGGGGACCGGCGACATCGATCACGGTCATGTGGGATACATCAAACACCCCGCAGTCACGACGCACCTGATGGTGCTCCTCGACCTGCGAACCATAATGCAAAGGCATATCCCAACCGCCAAAATCGACCATCTTCGCGCCAAGGGCGAGATGAAGGTCATACAGAGGCGTACGCTGTCCCATGGGTTTCTCCTTCCGGGCTTGGCGAAGGTGCGGACGGGCACTGCACAGCGTAAACACCTTGGAAAAAGGAGTTTTCAGCCGCTCTCAGCTACCCGGTCCGACAGACGGACCGCACCGAATGCCGCGCATTGTAGCCGCATGATGTAGGACTGACACCTAGCTGTTTCGATGGGCCGAACGCCGTATCAATCCGATGACCGGCAATAGGCCCACCAGCACCAGGGTCAGCGCCGGTAATGCGGCCCGTGCCCACTCCCCTTCGCTGGTCATTTCGAAGATTCGCACCGCCAGCGTGTCCCAGCCGAACGGGCGCATCAGCAAGGTCGCGGGCATTTCCTTGAGCACATCGACGAACACCAGCAACGCCGCACTCAAGGTGCCGGGCAGCAGCAACGGCAGATACACTTTGAAAAACAGTCGTGGCCCACTGACGCCAAGACTGCGTGCTGCTTCGGGTAACGACGGGCGGATTCGCGCCAGACTGCTTTCCAACGGACCGTACGCCACGGCCAGAAAGCGCACCAGATACGCCAGCAACAGCGCCGACAGGCTACCCAGCAGCAACGGCTTGCCGGCACTGCCGAGTGCGGTTGACAGCGGGATGACCAGCTCGCGGTCCAGATAGCTGAACGCGAGCATGATCGACACCGCCAACACCGAACCGGGCAAGGCATAGCCAAGATTCGCCAGGCCGACACCGGCGCGAATGGTACGGGTGGGTGCCAGTCGTCGGGCGAACGCCAGCAGTAAAGCAACGCAAACGGTGACCAGCGCCGCCAGGCCGCCCAAATAGAGGGTGTGGACGATCAGCCCGGCATAACGCTCGTCCAGATCAAAACGCCCGCGCTGCCAGAACCACACCAGCAACTGCAGCATCGGAATGACAAACGCGCAGGCGAACACCAAAAAGCACCAGCCGCTGGCCGCCATCGCCTTGAAGCCGCGCAACCGGTACAAAGCCTTGACTCGAGGTCGCTCGTTGCCGGTCCGCTGGGCGCCTCGGGCGCGGCGTTCGCCGTAGAGCACCAGCATTACCGCCAGCAAGAGCAGGCTGGCCAGTTGGGCGGCACTGGAGAGGCTGAAGAAGCCATACCAGGTCTTGTAGATCGCCGTGGTGAACGTGTCGAAGTTGAACACCGACACCGCGCCGAAATCCGCCAGGGTTTCCATCAGCGCCAGCGCTACGCCCGCACCGACGGCTGGCCGGGCCATCGGCAGCGCCACTCGCCAGAATGCCTGCCACGGCGATTGCCCGAGCACCCGGGCCGCCTCCATCAAGCCTTTGCCCTGGGCCAGGAAAGCACTTCGCGCCAGCAGATAAACGTAAGGGTAAAAGACCAGGACCAGGACCAGGATCACCCCGCCGGTGGAACGGACCCGAGGCAGGCGCAGGCCGCTGCCGAACCATTCACGCATCAACGTTTGCACCGGCCCGGCAAAATCCAGCAGGCCAACGAAAACAAACGCCAATACGTAAGCGGGAATCGCAAACGGCAGCATCAACGCCCAGTCGAGCCAACGCCGACCGGGGAACTCACAAAGACTGGTGAGCCAGGCCAGGCTGACCCCCAACAACGTCACCCCCACCCCCACACCCAGGATCAGCGTCAGGGTGTTACCCAGCAGACGCGGCATCTGGGTGTCCCACAGATGGGACCAGATCTGCTGGTCGATGCTCTGCCAGGACAACAGCATGACACTCAAGGGCAACAAGACCAGCGCGGCGACGGCGAAGACCAGGGGGTACCAGCGGCGTTGGACGGGGTGGGTCAAGAGGAGCTCTCGTTCAAGTGATGGTGCCCACGCTACATGTGACAGGTGTCATTGCTGACAGATAACAGCCCCTGTGGCGAGGGAGCTTGCTCCCGCTGGGCTACGAAGTAGCCCTGATTTTGGATCATGGCCCTTCAGGTAAATCCTGCAGATGTTCTGGGAGGGCTTCGCCCTCCAGCGGGAGCAAGCTCCCTCGCCACAAAAGCCTTGGCCAACGCTTAGTTCCAGCCAGCCCGATCCATCAAGCGAATCGCTTCAGCCTGGCGTTTACCCGCCACTTCCACCGGCAAGGTGTCGGCCTTGAACTTGCCCCAGGCCGCCACTTCCTTGGAGGGTTCCACTTTCGGATTGGCCGGGAACTCCTGGTTCACGTCGGCGAAAATACTCTGGGCTTCAGGCGTGGTCATCCACTCCACCAGTTTCTTCGCAGCCTCTGGATGCGGCGCGTGCTTGGTCAGGCCGATGCCCGAGAGATTGATGTGCACGCCACGGTCGGCCTGGTTCGGCCAGAACAGCTTGACCCTCAGGTCCGGCTTCTGCTGGTGCAGGCGGCCGTAGTAGTAAGTGTTGACGATGCCGACGTCACACTGCCCGGCGTTGATCGCCTCAAGCAACGCGGTGTCGTCGGAGAACACATCGGTGGACAGGTTCCTGACCCAGCCCTTGACGATTTCCTCGGTTTTTTCCGCGCCGTGGGTCTCGATCAAGGTAGCGGTCAGGGACTGGTTATAGACCTTCTTGGAAGTACGCAGGCACAGGCGGCCTTCCCATTCATTGCCCGCCAGGGCTTCGTAGGTGGTCAGTTCGCCAGGTTTGACCCGATCGGTGGAGTAGGCAATGGTCCGCGCCCGCAGGCTCAAGCCCGTCCAGGCGTGGGAAGCGGCACGGTATTGAGGCGGGATGTTGGCATCGATCACCGGGGAAGTGAACGGCTGGAGAATGCCCATCTGCTCGGCCTGCCAGAGGTTGCCGGCGTCGACGGTGAGCAGCAGGTCAGCGGTGGCGTTTTCGCCTTCGGCCTTGATCCGCTGCATCAGCGGCGCCTCCTTGTCGGTGATGAACTTCACCGACACGCCGGTTTTCTTGGTATAGGCATCGAAGACCGGTTTGATCAACTCATCGATACGTGAGGAGTAGACCACCACCTCATCGGCGGCCTGGGCGGCGGTAGCGCCGATCAGGGTCAAGGCGAGGGCGG
This sequence comes from Pseudomonas brassicacearum, assembly GCF_000585995.1. Classification (NCBI taxonomy): domain Bacteria; kingdom Pseudomonadati; phylum Pseudomonadota; class Gammaproteobacteria; order Pseudomonadales; family Pseudomonadaceae; genus Pseudomonas; species Pseudomonas brassicacearum. The sequence goes on from NZ_CP007410.1 coordinate 6,329,467, forward strand.
ACAGCAAGCGCTTGGAAGCCAACATGGGAGCGGTCTCTCGATGTTTGAACGAGCGCAAATGATAAGGACTCACATTTGGCATCACAATCGAACAGTTGCCAGACACATTTCCAAATGTTGCACAAAAAGAAATCAGGCCTTGGCCAACGCCGGCAAATCCCCAATCAACCCCAGCGCCTCGCGCACGAACAGCGCCTTGGCCTCGGGTAGGCTGTCCACCAGTTTCAGCCCGGTATTACGCAACCAACGCACCGGCAATGGATCGGCTTGGAACAACCGTTCGAAACCTTCCATCGCCGCCATCAACGCCAGGTTATGGGGCATGCGTCGCCGCTCATAACGGCTCAACACCTTCACGTCCGCCAGGCGCTCGCCGCGCCCGGCCGCCTGCAACAGCACTTCGGCCAGCACGGCGGCGTCGAGGAAACCCAGGTTGACTCCCTGCCCGGCCAACGGATGAATGGTATGGGCTGCATCGCCGATCAGCGCCAGCCCTTCGGCCACGTAGCGCTTGGCGTGACGTTGGCGCAGCGGTACGCACAGGCGTGGATCGACGCTGAGCACCGTGCCGAGCTGGCCTTCGAATGCTCGTTCCAGTTCGCTGCAGAACTCACTGTCATCGAGCGCCATCAAGCGCTGCGCCTCGCCCGGCGTGGTGGACCAGACGATCGAACACCAGTCGTGCTGGCCGTCGCGTTCCAGCGGCAGGAACGCCAGCGGACCGTTATCGGTGAAGCGCTGCCATGCCGTCATTCGGTGCGGGCGGGCGCTGCGCACGCTGGTGACGATGGCGTGATGCAGGTAATCCCATTCTCGCGTGGCGACGCCCGTCAGGCGGCGCACGGCGGAATTCGCGCCGTCGGCGGCGATGACCAGGGGCGCTCGCAACGTGCGGCCATCGGCCAGGGTCAGCAGCCAGTCATCGCCAGAGCGGCGCATCTGTTCCAGTCGAGCGTTGGCCAACAAACCGAGGTCGCAGTCATGCAGTCGGTCCAGCAAGGCGTCCTGCACGACGCGATTCTCAACGATGTGCCCGAGCACCTCGGCATGCAGGCTGGCGGCCGAGAAATGGATCTGCCCGGTGCCGCTGCCGTCCCAGACGTGCATGTCAGCATAGGGACTGGCGCGCCGGGCGGTAATACCGTCCCAGACACCCAGGCGATCGAGGATCCGCTGGCTGGCCGTCGACAAGGCACTGACCCGCGGCTCGAACGCGGCCTGGGGATCGAAGGGTTTGACGCTCATCGGGCTGCCGTCGAGCAACAGCACTTGCAGGCCACTGCCCTGCAACGCCAGCGCCAGGGCGCTGCCGACCATTCCGGCGCCGACAATCAGCAGATCTGCACGCAATTCCATGCTTTAAGCCTGTTTTGCTGGCGACATGAGCCGCCCATGAAAAGATTGACCCGCCCCAGACCGCACCCGGACCTTACACATCGGGACGCGTCCCCAGGCCCATGGCCTGGCGGGCGAACCAGCGCTTGGCCGGCGGCAACAGGTCGAGGCCCAGCAGGCCGAGGTTGCGGCCCAGGGACACCAGCGGCAGGTTGCTGCTGAACAGGCGCGTGACCTGGTCGGAAAACCCCACGGTCAGGGCCTGATCCATTCGCTGACGCTCGCGATAGGCTTGCAGCACGGCAAAATCGCCAGGCTCACCCTCACTGTCGAGCAAGGCATCGGCCAGGGCCTGGGCGTCGCGCAGGGACAGGTTGAACCCCTGCCCGGCAATCGGATGCAGGCTGTGGGCGGCGTTGCCCAGGATCGCCAGGTGCGGGCGTACCTGTTCTTCGGCCTCTATCAGCGCCAACGGATACAGATGCCGCGCCCCCACCTGTTTCAGGGTACCCAGGCGATAACCGAACACGCCCTGCAACTCATTGAGGAAACTGCGCTCGTCGAGGGCCGCCAGCCGTTGCGCGTCCATGCCCTGTCGGGTCCAGACCAGCGCGCAGCGATTCTCCGGCAGTGGCAACAAGGCCATCGGGCCGTCATCGGTAAAGCGCTCGAAGGCCACGCCATTGTGGGCTTCGCTGGGCGTGACGTTGGCGATCAACGCGCTCTGGTCATAAGGTCGATTGCGCACACCGATGCCTAGTTGCTCGCGCAGGCCGGAGCGGCCCCCATCAGCCAGTACGGCAAGGTCGCATTCCAGGAGGGTTTCATCGTCGAGGGTCAGGCGATAACCGTCGACCAGTGGTTCCATTCGGGTGACTTGCGCCGGGCAGCGCCAACTGACCACTTCTTTGTCCAGGCCTTGCCACAGGCACTGGCCGAGCCAGGCGTTTTCCACCACGTAGCCCAGGGCCGGAACCCCCTCTTCCATGGCCGACAAGCGTGCCGTGGAAAACCGCCCGCGATCAGACACGTGAATCTGCTTGATCGGTTCGGCGCGACGGGAAATTTCCTGCCAGACACCCAAGCGTTGATAAATCTGCCGGGCACCGTAGGACAACGCCGAGGATCGGGCATCGTAGCTTGGCTGCCAGGCGTCGCCGGGAGCGAAGGGCTCGATCAGCATGATCTTCCAGCCCCGGGCCTTGGCGCCAGCTTGCAAGGCCAGCGCCAGGCTGGCGCCGACCAGGCCGCCGCCGATGATCGCCAGGTTGACCCGGCTCATGCCGCTTGAGTCCGTGCGGCGGCCATCAGGGCCTCGATGTCGGCGACCGTTTTCGGCACGCCGTGGCTCAAGATTTCACAACCGGTTTTGGTCACTACCACGTCATCCTCGATGCGCACGCCAATGCCGCGCCATTTTTTCGCGACGCTGCGGTCGTTCGGGCTGATGTAGATGCCCGGCTCCACCGTCAGCGTCATGCCGACCTCCAGGACCCGCCACTCGCCGCCGACCCGGTATTCGCCCACGTCATGCACATCCATGCCCAGCCAGTGGCCGGCGCGGTGCATGTAAAAGGCCCGGTAGGCTTCGCTGGCGATCAGCGCGTCTACCTCGCCTTGCAGCAAGCCCAGGCGCACCAGGCCTTCGGTAATGACCCGGACCGTCGCTTCATGGGCCTGGTTCCAGTGTTTGTCCGGCGCAATCTCGGCAAAAGCGGCTTCCTGGGCCGCCAGCACCACTTCGTAGATCGCTTTCTGTTCCGGCGAATACTTACCGCTGACCGGCCAGGTACGGGTGATGTCACTGGCGTAGCAGTCGATTTCACAACCGGCGTCGATCAACACCAGGTCGCCGTCCTTGAGCAGCGCGTCGTTCTGCTGGTAGTGCAGGATGCAGCTGTTGCGCCCCGCCGCGACGATTGAGCCATAGGCCGGCATTTTCGCTCCGCCCTTGCGGAACTCATAATCCAGCTCGGCTTCCAGGCTGAACTCATGCAGCCCCGGACGCGCAGCCTGCATCGCTCGGATATGGGCCTGGGCGGATATCCGTGCCGCTTCGCGCATCACTTTCACCTCTGCCGCCGATTTATACAGGCGCATATCGTGCAGCAAGTGATCCAGGGCAACGAATTCGTTCGGCGGCTGGGCGCCAAGGTGGGCCTTGGAGCGAATCACGTTGATCCACTCCATCAAGTGCCGATCGAATTCCGGGTTGCTGCCCATGGCCGAATACACCCGGTCACGGCCCTCGATCAGGCCCGGCAGGATGTCGTCGATGTCGGTGATGGGGAATGCGTCGTCGGCGCCGTAGTCACGAATCGCCCCTTCCTGGCCGGCCCGCAGGCCGTCCCACAGTTCGCGCTCGGCGTTGCGCTCGCGACAGAACAGGATGTATTCGCCGTGGGCCCGGCCGGGCATCAGCACCAGCACCGCTTGCGGCTCGGGGAAGCCGCTGAGGTATTGGAAGTCGCTGTCCTGGCGGTACACATGCTCGACGTCGCGGTTGCGGATCGCAACGGCGGCGGCGGGCAGGATTGCGATGCTGTTGGGTTCCATCTGCGCCATCAAGGCCTTGCGGCGACGGCTGTATTCCGATTTCGGGATATGAATCATAGGCAGACGGTGTTCCCTTTCAAGCGATCAGTGCAAAGACGGCTTGGTGGCCGCTGCATCGGTTTTCTTGGTCTCGGTGAACAGCAGCAATGGTGCGACCCGCAGGTACTCCATCACTTCCATATAGTCGCTTTCGCCGTCATCGGATTCTTCCAGGGCATCCTGGACCTGAGAGATCGCAGCCAAGTCTTGCAACACTTCCTTGGCCTCGTCGCTCAACGCATATTCACGGCGGGTCAGGCCAAAGCCGGCGAGGAAGCCCTGGCACCACTGGCCCAGCGCGGCGGCGCGGTCGGCCAACGGTGCATCATCGGTGGGCAACAGCAGAACGACGGTCATGTCGTCGCTGGTCAACTCGCCCTTGACCATTTCCTGCAGCCCGATCAGGGCATTGCGAACATTGTCCGCCGGCTCGCCTTCAAGCAGCTCGGCGGCGTCGGCCAACCAGCCGTCGGCCTCGAAACCGGCACCGGCGCAACTGCGGCCGAGCAACAGGCCATGCAGTTCAGCAGGCGAGACAGGATGGCCACTGGTGCTCAGCAGGGTGGCGAAAGCTTGATACGGAGAATTCTGAATGGGCATGGGCAGCTAGGCGCCAGACGGCGCTATGTCTAGAATGGAGGCCTTGTATCCTACATCGACAGACTCGCCAAGACCATTAAAGGCTGTGCGACCCCCGATCCCCCATCAGACACAATCTTCAGTGGACACAATGGAAGACAACGACCTGCAAGCGCTGATGGCCAGACTCGAATTGCTAATTGACCGGGTCGAGCAACTTAAGAGCCAAAACGGACTCCTATTAGCTCAGGAAAAAACCTGGCGCGAGGAACGCGCGCACCTCATTGAAAAAAACGAAATCGCCCGGCGTAAGGTCGAATCGATGATTTCGCGCCTCAAGGCCCTGGAGCAAGACTCATGAGTTCAAGCAATAGCGTTACCGTGCAGATCCTCGATAAAGAATATTCGATCATCTGCCCCCAGGAAGAGCGGAGCAACCTGGTGAGCGCCGCCCGCTACCTGGACGGCAAGATGCGCGAGATCCGCAGCAGCGGCAAAGTCATCGGCGCCGACCGCATCGCCGTGATGGCTGCCTTGAACATTACCCACGATCTGCTGCATCGCCAGGATACGCCTGACCTGCAGGTCAGCGGCTCGACCCGTGAACAGGTGCGCGACCTGCTCGATCGGGTGGATCTGGTGCTGGCCACCGATCCAGACGTCAGCAAGGGCTGATTCGCGAAGCTGCCTGGGGTATACTCGCCTCACTCCCTGGGGTGCTTGCCAGTTGGTGATGTCCCTGAGCCGATACGCACAACCATGGGGGTTGCACGTTGGGGCCGGTGTGCATGTCCGCTTGACGGAAAGCCTTAACGCCCCCTGCAACTTCCACCTTGAACTTTCGGGTTCAAGGGCTAAGCCGACAGCGGTTCATCCGGGGAGCCTGATTTCAAACAATGCCAGTCCAGGTGGACTGGCATTGTTGTTTGTGGCGCCGGCATTTCTGAGCGCCCGGTTTTGCGGTTACGCTGTGCTGCCATCGCCACTGCGTGAAACCTCGACATGACCGAACCTGCGCTGCTGCCTCGCCCGCAACTTCGACGCCTGCTGCGCCAGGCCCGTCGCGCCCTGACACCCGCCCAGCAACGGCAAGCCGCCCACGGGCTCTACAAGCAATTGGCCCAGCACCCGCTGTTTCGCCGCGCCCGACACATCGCCCTGTACCTGCCCAACGATGGCGAGATCGACCCACGCCTGTTGCTGCGCGCCGCCCAGCGCCGAGGCAAGGCCACTTATCTGCCGGTGCTCAGCCCGTGGCCGCAGACCAAGATGGTTTTTCAACGCATCCACCCAGGCGAAAAAATGCAGCCCAACCGCTTTCGTATTCCTGAACCGCGCCAGAACATCGCCCGGCAACGCAAGGTCTGGACACTGGACCTGGTGTTGTTGCCGTTGGTCGGGTTCGATGATGCCGGAGGCCGGCTGGGCATGGGGGGTGGCTTCTATGACCGCAGCCTGGCGTACCTGGGACGACGCAAGCAATGGCGCAAGCCAACGCTGCTGGGTCTGGCCCATGAATGTCAGAAAGTCGAACGATTGGCGCAGGCCAGCTGGGATGTACCGCTACAGGGAACGGTCAGCGACAGGCATTGGTATTTGGCGCAATAGACAGACGCCGCGAAAATCAGCGGCGTCAGGAGGACAGGCTCAGCGTTTGATCGATGGCGCAGGTTGAGTGATGTCCACCGGCGCGTCGGTCTTGTTGGACCATAAACTCTGGGCATAACCGGTGGTCACGACCCCCAGGCCGAACAGAATGACTAAGATCCACAACAAATCCGGTTTGCGTTTCATCGATTGCCCCCCTCAAGGCAGATCACACACGATGACAGCAGCGGTTTTCTTATTGGCCGTGCAGCAGCGTCAAGCTTGGAAGGCCGGCATTTTGCGGCAACCTGACCCGACACGCAAACTCTGGCGTCAACCGACTGTCGGTTTGTCATAAAATCGCTGAACTATTTTTATCCATACTGCCCAGGAGTAGAAATCATGGCCTATTGGCTGATGAAATCCGAGCCCGACGAATTGTCCATCCAAGGCTTGGAAAAACTCGGCCAGGCGCGCTGGGACGGGGTACGCAATTACCAGGCGCGCAATTTCCTGCGAGCCATGGCGGTGGGCGACGCGTTCTTTTTCTACCATTCCAGTTGCCCGGAGCCAGGCATTGCCGGAATCGGCAAAATCATCAAGACCGCCTACCCCGATCCAACGGCGCTGGCGCCTGAAAGCCATTACTTCGATCCCAAGGCCAGCCCGGATAAAAACCCCTGGACTGCAATCGACGTGGCCCATGCCGAAACCTTCCCCCGGGTACTGAAGCTCGACTATCTCAAGCAACAGACCGCCCTGGCCGAAATGCCGCTGGTGCAAAAAGGCTCGCGACTGTCGGTGATGCCAGTGACGGCCGAGCAGTGGGCGACGGTGATGGCCTTGCGCTGATCATCCATGTGTTGATGAATATCAAGCCGGGGCGGTCGCCGAACCAGCAGACTGTGATGCTACAGCCGCAGGATGCCGGACATGTCGACAAACCTTCGTACCTCTCGCTTTTTTGCCCTTGCCTTGATGGCTGTTTTGCTCGCCGCCGGCGGGTTCGGCTATTGGAAGTCGCGGCATGATCGCCTGCCAGAAGGCCTGAGCATGGGCAACGGTCGCCTGGAGGCCACCGAAGTCCAGATCGCCAGCAAAACGCCCGGACGCCTGGCCGAGGTTCATGTCGATGAAGGCGACAACGTCCTCAAGGGTCAATTGCTGGCGCGCATGGACACCCGCACCCTGGAGGCCCAGCGCAACCAGGCTGAAGCCGAGGTCGTGCGCGCCCGGGAAAACCTTGCCGCCACCGAGGCCAATGTACAGTTGCGCCAGAGCGAACAACTGCTCGCGCACCAAGAGCTCAAACGGACTCAGGAGCTGTTCAAGCGCGGTTACGCCAGCGCCCAGGTCATCGACCAACAGCAAGCCCGCGTCGACACCGCCAACGCTGCGGTCAATGCGGCCCGGGCCCAAGTGTCTGCGGCGACCGCCGCCATCGGCGCGACCCAGGCCCAAGTCGCGCAACTGACCAGCGAAATAGACGACAGCAGCTTGCGCGCGCCCATCGACGGCGTGATCCAACTGCGCCTGGCCGAGCCGGGCGAAGTGCTGGGCGCTGGCGGACGGGTACTGCTGATGATCGATCCGAACGACCAGTACATGAACCTCTACCTACCAGCGTCCGTAGCCGGGAAACTGGCGATAGGCGACGAAGCACGAGTGCTGCTTGACGCCCTGCCCGAGCGACCGTTGCCGGCAAGCGTCAGCTTCGTCGCGGCCAAATCCCAATTCACCCCCAAGGAAGTCGAAACCCGTGATGAACGCCAGAAGCTGGTGTTCCGCGTCAAAGTGCGCCTGACCTCTCCCGGGGAAGTCCCCCAGGCCAAACCCGGCATGCCCGGCGCCGGTTACGTGCGCACCGGCCCCATCGACTGGCCGGCCAACTTGCAATGAGCGCCACCCTCAGCGCACCGGCACTGCGGGCTTCGGGCCTCGAGCATCGCTACGGCCAGCATGTTGCCCTGAGCGATATCGCCTTCAGTCTGCCGGCGGGCACTCGTTGCGGCCTGATCGGCCCGGACGGGGCAGGCAAATCAAGCCTGCTGGGGCTGATTGCCGGAGTGAAGAAGCTTCAACACGGCCAACTGGACGTACTCGGCGCCTCGATCGAGGACCGAAACCATCGCAACACCCTCTATCGACGTATCGCCTTTATGCCTCAAGGGCTGGGAGGCAACCTTTATCCTGACTTGTCGATACGCGAGAACATCCGGTTTTTTGGCACGCTGTTCGGGTTATCGCGCTCAGAATGTGAACAACGCATGGGCCAGCTGCTGCTGGCGACCGATCTGCAGCGTTTTGCCGACCGTCCGGCGGGCAAACTCTCCGGCGGCATGAAACAAAAGCTCGGCCTGTGTTGCGCCTTGATTCACGAACCAGACCTGCTGATCCTCGACGAACCCACCACCGGTGTGGACCCGTTGTCCCGGCGACGCTTCTGGGAATTGATAGCCGACGTACGCCGACAACGGCCGCAACTGACCCTGCTGGTCGCCACGGCTTATATGGAAGAGGCCGAACAATTCGAGCATTGCCTGATGCTCGATAACGGTCGCTTGATCGCCCAGGGGTTGAGCGTCGAACTGGCCGCTGCCACGCCCGATGGCAAGCTCGACTCGGCGTTCACCCATTTCCAGGGTGACAACGGCCACAACGCCGAGCCACTGACGATCCCGCCCAGGTCCCACGACACCACCGACATCGCCATTGAAGCCCACGACCTGACCCTGCGCTTCGGTGACTTCACCGCCGTCGACAAGGTCAGCTTTGCGATTGGTCGCGGTGAGATCTTTGGCTTCCTGGGCTCCAACGGTTGCGGCAAGACCACCACAATGAAAGTGCTGACCGGGCTGATGCCCGCCAGCGAAGGCAGCGCCCGACTGCTGGGCAATCCAGTCAACGCCAAGGACCTCGCCACCCGCAAACGCGTGGGGTTCATGTCCCAGAGCTTTTCGCTGTATGGCGAATTGAGCGTGCGCCAGAACCTGGCCCTGCACGCGAGACTGTTCGACCTGCCCAAGGCCGAAAGCAGCAGCCGTATCGAAGAACTGATCCAGCGCTTCAACCTCCAGGGCCTCGCCGACCAACCTTGCGGCGCCCTCCCTCTGGGCCTGCGCCAGCGTTTGTCCCTGGCAGTGGCGGTGCTGCATCGCCCGGAAGTGCTGATTCTCGACGAACCGACGTCCGGGGTTGATCCGGCAGCGCGGGATGACTTCTGGCGGTTGCTGATCGAGTTGTCTCGCGAACAAGGCGTGACGATTTTTCTCTCCACGCACTTCATGAACGAAGCCCAACGCTGCGACCGCATTTCGCTGATGCACGCCGGCAAGGTCCTGGCCTGCGACACCCCTGCGGCCTTGCAGGCGCAGTTCAACGGCCAGACCCTGGAAGCGGCGTTCGTCACCTGCCTGGAACAGGCCCAGGGTGAGGCGCAGCAAGACACCGCCCCGGTGACCCTCGACAATGCCAAGACCCCGCAGGACCGCCAGGGCCTCAGCCTCGGCCGCCTGTTGGCCGTTGCCAGCCGGGAAGGCAAGGAACTGTTGCGTGACAAAGTGCGCATGGCGTTCGCCCTACTCGGCGCCCTGTTCATGATGGTGATCTTTGGCTACGGCATTTCCCTGGACGTGGAAAAACTCGCGTTCGCCGTGTTCGACCAGGATCAGAGCCCGCAAAGTCGCGCCTACCTGGAAGCGTTTCGCAGCTCGCGCTATTTCGAGGAGCAGCCGGGCATTCAAGACGCGAAAGCGCTGCATCGGCGCCTGCAACGCTCGGAAATCAAGCTGGCCCTGGAAATACCACCCGGTTTCGGTCGCGACCTGTACGCCGGCCGACAACCCACCGTCGGTGCCTGGCTGGACGGCGGCATGCCGTTTCGCGCCGAGACCAGTCGCAACTACGTGCAGGCGGTGCATCAGGCCAATCTCGAACAACTGGTCGAACAGGGCAGCCCGGCGCGTAACCCGCAAACCGCGGCCAAGCTGGAAACGCGGTTTCGCTACAACCAGGACGTGGTCAGCGTGAACGCCATCGGCCCAGGGGTAATGGCGCTGATCCTCGCATTCATTCCGGCCATGTTGACGGCCCTGGGCATCGTGCGGGAAAAGGAACTGGGCTCGATCACCAATTTCTACGCCACGCCACTGACCCGCCTGGAGTTCCTGCTGGGCAAACAAGCGCCCTACCTGGCCGTCAGCCTGATCAACCTGGCCCTGCTGACAGCGATGAATCGCTGGCTGTTCGGCGTGCCGTTCAAGGGCAGCGGCCTGACGCTGGCATTGGGCGGCCTGCTCTACGTGCTGGCGACCACCAGCATGGGCTTGCTGATCTCGGCGTTCACCCGCACCCAGATCGCGGCGATCCTCGGCACCATGATCATCACCAGCCTGCCGACTATCCAGTTCTCGGGGCTGATCGTGCCGCGTTCGTCCCTGGAGGGCGCCGCTTCGGTGATGGGCCAGTTATTTCCCGCCGGTTACTTCCTGGACATCGCCGTCGGCACCTTCACCAAGGCCCTGGATCTGCGCCAGTTATGGCCGCAATGCCTGGCGTTGTTCGGGTTTTTCCTGGGGTTCACCGGGCTCAGCCTGGTCATGCTGAAGAAACAGGAGGCCTGATGCACACGCTTTCACATATCTGGCGCCTGGGGCTCAAGGAGTTGACCAGCCTGCGGTACGACTCTGTCCTGCTGCTGTTTTTGGCTTACGCCTTCACCGTGGCGATCTATATGCCGGCTGCCGGCTCGGTGATTGGCGTTCACAACGCCAGCGTGGCAGTGGTGGATGAAGACCAGAGCCATCTCTCGCGCCAGCTGGCTCAGGTGCTGCAACCACCGGAATTTCAAACCCCGGTCGCGCTGCCCTATGCCGAACTGGACAAGGTCATGGACAGTGGGCGCTACACCTTTGTCATCAACGTGCCCGCCAACTTCCAGGCCGACCTGCTTGCCGGACGCCAACCGGCGTTGCAGCTCAACGTCGATGCCACGGCGATGAGCCAGGCATTCATGGGCGCCGGCTACATCGGGCGGATTTTCCAACAGGAACTGGCGACCTACAGCGGCCAGGCGCAAGCGAGCGAACAAACGCCCGTGAAACTGACCACCCGCGCGCTGTTCAACACCAACCTTGAGGGCGGGTGGTTTCTGGCGGTGATCCAGATCGTCAACAACATTACGATCCTGGCCATCATCCTGACGGGGACTGCACTGCTGCGCGAGCGCGAGCACGGCACCCTCGATCACTTGTTGGTGCTACCACTGACGGCGCTGGAAATCATGCTGGCAAAAATCTGGAGCAACATGCTGGTGGTCGTGCTGTGCACCTGGGCCTCGCTGGAAATCATCGTCAAGTTCGCACTGGGCGTGCCGCTGGCCGGCTCCATGTTGCTGTTTCTGCTGGTGACCGCGCTCTACCTGTTCGCCAGTACCGCCCTGGGTATCTTTCTCGCCACCCTGGCCCGTTCGACACCACAGTTCGGCTTGCTGTCGATCCCGGTCATCATCCCGATGCTGCTGTTGTCGGGTGGCAGCACGCCGCTGGACAGCATGCCGCAATGGCTGCAATGGGTAATGCAAGGCTCGCCATCGACCCATTTCGTCAGTCTCAGCGCGGCGATCCTGTTCCGTGACGCAGGCGTTGAGGTGGTCTGGCCGGACATGCTGGCGCTGGTGGCCATCGGGCTTTTGTTCTTTGCCATCGCCCTGGGACGGTTTCGTAAAAGCCTGGCATCTTGACGAAAAAAAAGCAGCCTTAGGCAGCGCCTCCGAAATCGTGGCGCTGCCTAAGGCTGCGATGTTGGCGGTTTATTGAATGATCAGGTTGTTGAACAACAGATCATCCACCATCGGCTTGCCGGTTTCGTCGTTCATCACTTGCTGGGTCTGCTTCAGCGCTTCCTGACGCAGCTTTTCCTTGGCCTCCAGATTATTCATGGCCTCGGTGGTCTGTTGGGCGAACAGCGCCACCAACTGGTTACGAATCAGCGGCTCGTTGGCCTTCACCGCCGCAGCGGCGGCATCGCCGGTCACGCGCAGGGCCACGTCGGCCTTGTAGACCTTCAGCTTCGCTGTGCCGTCCAAGCCATAATTGCCCACGAACGGCGGGCTGAGGGTGATGTAACTGACCTTCGGCGCCTCGCCTTCCTTCGCTTCCTTGGCCTCTTCAGCCATCGCCGCCACAGGCAACGACAGAGCCAGCATCAACATGATCCGCGCTTTCACAATTGACTCCTCATCCGGTTTGCGGCCCAGCATACCGCCCCGCCGTTCAAGCACAAGCTTATGGCCGGCTATCAGGACAGGGCATGCTCGTTGACCCATTGACTCTCACACCTACACTTATCGGCCATCACTCCCAAAGGAATAGCCCTGATGAAAGCCGTGCTGTGCAAAGAATTCGGCCCCGCCGAATCGCTGGTGCTGGAAGACGTCGCCAGCCCCGTCGCGAAGAAGAACGAAGTGCTGCTGGACGTGCACGCCGCCGGGGTGAATTTCCCTGACACGCTGATCATCGAGGGCAAATATCAATTCAAGCCACCGTTCCCGTTTTCCCCCGGTGGCGAAGCGGCGGGCGTGATCAGCGAGGTGGGTGAGAAAGTCAGCCACTTGAAGGTCGGCGACCGGGTCATGGCATTGACCGGCTGGGGCAGCTTTGCCGAACAGGTGGCGGTGCCGGGCTACAACGTGTTGCCGATCCCGGCGTCCATGGACTTCAACACCGCTGCCGCCTTCAGCATGACCTACGGCACTTCGATGCATGCCCTCAAGCAACGGGCCAACCTGCAACCTGGCGAAACCCTGCTGGTGCTCGGCGCATCCGGTGGGGTCGGCCTGGCGGCGGTGGAGATTGGCAAGGCCATGGGCGCCCGGGTGATCGCCGCCGCCAGCAGCGCGGAAAAACTCGCCGTGGCCAAGGCAGCCGGCGCCGATGAATTGATCAACTACAGCGAAACCAGCCTCAAGGATGAAATCAAGCGCCTCACCGACGGCCAGGGCGCCGATGTGATCTACGACCCGGTGGGTGGCGACCTGTTCGACCAGGCCATCCGCGCCATCGCCTGGAACGGCCGATTGCTGGTGGTCGGCTTCGCCAGCGGGCGCATCCCTGAACTGCCGGTGAACCTGGCCCTGCTCAAGGGCGCCGCCGTGGTGGGCGTATTCTGGGGCTCCTTCGCCCAGCGCCAGCCCCAGGACAACGCCGCCAACTTTCAGCAATTGTTCGGCTGGTTCGCCGAGGGCAAGCTCAAGCCGCTGGTGTCGCAGGTGTACCCGCTGAGCAACGCGGCACAAGCCATCAATGATCTTGGCCAACGCAAGGCGGTCGGAAAAGTGGTGGTTCAGGTTCGCTGATTGCTTACCCAAACTGTCTTATACCGGGCCGTAACCCTACGGCCCGGTTTCGCCATCCCCACACCGCCCTTCATTTATATCTGAGCGACGTGTTCATAAAAGAACACGTTATCTCCAACATTCCTGCTTTTTGTTGATGCGAACCGATGCTATTTTCGGTAACGAAACTGTAACATTCGCATCCGCAGTCAAAACAAGAAATTTGGAGCTCTTGAATGTTTGCTTTCTTTCGCCCTGCCGCCCATCAGGCTCCATTGCCTGAAGAAAAAATAGACAGCACTTATCGACGCCTTCGCTGGCAGATCTTCGCCGGGATTTTCATTGGGTATGCAGGTTACTACCTGCTGCGCAAGAACTTCACCCTGGCATTTCCGGATCTGATTGCCCAAGGCTATACAAAAGGCCAACTGGGGGTGGCGATGTCGGCGATCGCGATCGCCTACGGCCTTTCCAAGTTTCTGATGGGCATCGTGTCCGACCGCTCCAACCCTCGTTACTTCCTGCCCTTTGGCCTGATCGTGTCCGCCGGTGTCATGTTCGTTTTCGGTTTCGCACCGTGGGCAACCTCCAGCGTGACCATGATGTTCATCCTGTTGTTCATCAACGGCTGGGCCCAAGGCATGGGTTGGCCACCAAGCGGGCGCACCATGGTGCACTGGTGGTCGCAGAAAGAACGCGGCGGTGTAGTTTCGGTATGGAACACCGCCCACAACGTCGGCGGCGGCCTGATCGGTCCACTGGCAATACTTGGCATGGGCTGGTTCAACGACTGGCACAGCAAGTTCTACGTACCGGCAGCGGTGGCGCTGCTGGTCGCTGTATTTGCCTTCATTGTCATGCGCGACACGCCGCAATCGACAGGCTTGCCGCCCATCGAGAAGTACAAGAACGATTACCCGGAAGGCTACGATGCCAGCCACGAAGAAGAATTCAGCGCCAAGGATATCTTCGTCAAATACGTGCTGCGCAACAAAATGCTCTGGTTCATCGCCCTGGCCAACGTCTTCGTCTACTTGTTGCGCTACGGCATCCTGGATTGGGCGCCGACCTACCTTAAAGAGGTCAAGCACTTCAATTTCGACAAGACGTCCTGGGCTTACTTTCTGTACGAGTGGGCCGGCATTCCCGGCACGCTGCTGTGCGGGTGGATGTCGGACAAGATTTTCCGGGGCAACCGTGGCCTGACGGGCATGGTATTCATGGCATTAGTGACCGTTGCGACGATCATTTACTGGCTTAATCCGCCGGGCAATCCGATGGTCGACATGATCTCGCTGTTTGCGATCGGCTTTCTGATCTACGGCCCGGTCATGCTGGTGGGTCTGCAGGCGCTGGAACTGGTGCCCAAGAAAGCGGCGGGCACGGCTGCCGGCTTTACCGGTCTGTTTGGTTATCTGGGTGGTTCGGTCGCGGCCAGCGCCATGATGGGCTACACGGTGGACTATTTCGGCTGGGATGGCGGTTTCATCCTGCTGGTCGTCGCCTGCCTGCTGGCCATGGCGTTCCTTGCGCCGACCCTATGGCACAAGCAAATCGCCAGTCAGAGCCGCGAAGCGGTCGCCTGATCCAGCGCTGATTGGCAGCGCTTGAGCCGCGCCTCCAGATTCCGGTCTGGCATGGCGTGGCTGCGCAGGGCGTGGACGGTCTGCTCGACATAATCGCGAGTGGTGCCGTAACGTCCACAGGCGCTTTCGAACACCTGGCTCAGCACATGGTCCGGCAAATTCCCGGCATAGCTGGGCAGGTGCCGTTCCAGCACAAAACCCAAGGCTTGCACCTGGCTGCCATCCTCGAGACGGCAACTGAGCCAGTGTGGGCGATAGGACGGGAACGGCATCTCGCGTTGCCACAAGGCGAATAGCGAGTCCTCGAGATTCTCTTGCGGCAAACGATAAGCGAAACCGCTGCAGGAGCCGCCGCGATCCAGCCCGAATACCAATCCCGGCAACTCCGGGGTACCACGGTGTTCGTGGGACCACAAATACAACCCACGATGATAACCATGGACCCGGCCACGCATCCGCTCCACCGCCGTGCATTCCGGCCGCCAGATCAAGGAGCCGTAGGCGAACAGCCAGACCGGACCGCCCAGGTGAAGACTCATGGTCGATTGCATCGAGGCGAGCAATTGCTCACGGGTCAGCTGTGGCCCCAAGTCAAGACGTGGAGGGTACGGCGCACAGGTAATGGCGGATTCGATAACGGTCATGGCCGGTAGCGTAGGGCTCCTCGCAATTCATGAAGCTGGATGGTGCGCCGTCATGACACTGACGCTTGCAGAACCCAGGCAAATTGGATGCCATGAAGGGTGGGGGCGCTGGCATATACCTTAACGGCATCTGGCCCAGGAGCTAAATATCGAATAGGCATATGTGCAGATCTATACATTTGTGGCGAGGGGATTTATCCCCGCTGGGGCGCGAAGCAGCCCAAAAATCCGAGCACTCGGTGTGTCAGATCAATTGATTTCTGATTTCGAGGGCCGCTTCGCAGCCCAACGGGGATAAATCCCCTCGCCACAAAAGCACCCTTAGCCTGGGCTAAATGAGTGCTACTCAAGCCCGAGGCGCATAGGCAAACACATCGGCGCGCATCTGGTGGGCGTCCATTCCGGCTTCGACCAGTGCATCGAGCGTGGCGTAGATCATGGCCGGCGAACCGCTGGCGTAGACATGCACACCGGAGAGATCGTCGATGTCCTGGCACACCGCTTCGTGGAGCATCCCGCAGCGCCCTTCCCAGCCACACACGTCACTGACGACTTTGTGCAGGAACAGATTCGGCAGCTTTTTCCATTCGTCCCAATGCTCGATCTCATAGAAATCTTCGGGACGGCGCACGCCCCAATACAGATGCACCGGATGCTTGAACCCCGCTGCGCGGCAATGTTCGATCAGGCTGTGCATCTGCGCCATGCCGGTACCTGCGGCGATCAGCACCAATGGGCCGTCCGGTAGCTCGGACAGGTGGGTGTCGCCGAAGGGCATTTCGACGCGCACGTTGGGGTTGCGCCGCAGTTGCTCCAGCAGCGCCTGCGCACTGTTTTCGCGCACTAATACGTGCAATTGCAGGTCGCGCCCCGAATGCGGCGCCGAGGCCAGGGAGAACGCCGATTTTTCGCCGCTCTCCCGTTCGATCATCAGGTACTGCCCTGCGTGATAACGCGGCGGCTTGCCCGCCGGCGCACGCAGACGCACTCGCCAGACATCGCCACCCACGTCGGCGCACTCGATGACCTGGCAGGCCAGGTTGCGTACCGGCAACTCGCCCGGTGACAGCACGCCATCCCACAACACCACGCAATCCTCCAGAGGTTCGGCGATGCAGGTGAAAATCTCACCGTGATCACGCACTTCGCCAGCCTGCTCGACGCGGCCCTCCACTAACAACGCGCCACACACATGGCAGTTGCCGTTGCGGCAGCTTTGCGGGCATTCATAGCCCAGGCGCCGCGCACCATCGAGAATCCGCTCAGCGGGCCGGATGTCCAGCACCGCCCCGGAAGGCTGCAAGGTTACACGCATCAATCTATTCCTAACTGATTCCAGATGGCATCGATCCGTTGGGTAACGGCTTCATCCTTGACGATAACCCGGCCCCACTCACGGGTGGTTTCACCGGGCCATTTATGCGTGGCGTCGAGCCCCATCTTCGACCCCAGCCCGGACACTGGCGAGGCGAAGTCGAGGTAGTCGATCGGCGTATTCTCGATCATCACCGTATCGCGCTTGGGATCCATGCGCGTGGTGATGGCCCAGATCACGTCGTTCCAGTCCCGTGCGTTGATATCGTCATCAGTGACGATAACGAACTTGGTATACATGAACTGTCGCAAAAACGACCAGACACCGAGCATGACCCGCTTGGCGTGCCCCGGATACGACTTCTTCATGGTCACCACGGCCATTCGATACGAACAGCCTTCCGGCGGCAGGTAGAAGTCGGTGATTTCCGGAAACTGCTTCTGCAGGATCGGCACGAACACTTCGTTCAGCGCCACCCCGAGAATGGCCGGCTCGTCCGGTGGACGGCCGGTGTAGGTGCTGTGGTAGATCGGCTTGATCCGATGGGTGATGCGCTCGACGGTGAACACCGGGAAGCTGTCGACTTCGTTGTAGTAACCGGTGTGGTCGCCATACGGCCCTTCATCGGCCATTTCACCGGGATGGATCACACCCTCAAGGATGATCTCGGCGGTGGCCGGCACTTGCAGGTCATTGCCACGGCATTTCACCAGCTCGGTACGGTTGCCACGCAACAGGCCGGCGAAGGCATATTCGGAGAGGCTGTCAGGCACAGGCGTGACGGCGCCGAGGATGGTCGCAGGGTCCGCGCCCAGGGCAACCGATACCGGGAACGGTTGGCCGGGGTGTTTTTCACACCACTCGCGGTAGTCCAGCGCGCCGCCTCGGTGGCTTAGCCAGCGCATGATCACCTTGTTGCGGCCAATTACTTGCTGTCGATAGATGCCGAGGTTCTGGCGATCCTTGTTCGGGCCTTTGGTGACGGTCAGGCCCCAGGTAATCAGCGGCCCTACGTCGCCCGGCCAGCAGGTCTGCACCGGTAGCATCGCCAGGTCGACATCGTCACCCTCGATCACCACTTCCTGGCAAATGGCGTCCTTGACGACTTTCGGCGCCATGGAAATGATCTTGCGGAAAATCGGCAGCTTGGACCACGCATCCTTCAGACCTTTCGGCGGCTCGGGCTCTTTGAGAAACGCCAGTAGCTTGCCGATCTCGCGCAGTTCGCTAACCGCTTCGGCGCCCATGCCCAGGGCCACGCGTTCTGGCGTGCCAAACAGGTTGCCCAGCACCGGAATATCGTAGCCCGTAGGATTCTCGAACAATAACGCCGGGCCTTTGGCCCGAAGCGTGCGGTCGCAGATTTCCGTCATCTCCAGCACCGGAGAGATGGGAATCTGGATGCGTTTCAACTCGCCGCGCTGCTCCAGTTGCTGCACGAAATCCCGAAGATCCTTGAATTTCATTGAGATGCCACCCCGAAAATAGGCGTACATCCTACCTGCTCTAACGCCCAAACAGCAGCCCGCGCGTGTGCGGCAATGATCAATTGTCGGCTGTACCCAACAGCACCGGAGCAAACAGTGGGCTTAGCCGGGTGCTGCCGAGGTCAGACAGATGATCCTCGTCCTTGTACTGCGAATGACCATTGACCTCAATGCTGCAGATCTGGCCCGCACACATCAGCGGGGTCGGGTCGATGACATGCACGCCAGGGTCGGCGGCGCTCATCGAGTCGAACAAGTCACTCAGGAAACGCTGGCGGGCCAGGTGTTCCTGGAGCGGGCGACCCAGTCCCTCGGCCGACCGACCGACTCGGGCCAGGCTCGTCAATCGGCTGATAGCCCCCTTGCGCTGCAGCGGCACCTCCTTGAGCAACCAGACTTGCGCCCCCGCTGCCCTAATTGCCGCCACCCGCGCCTTGAGCGCTGCGGCCATACGCGCCTCGGCCTCGGCGGTATTGTCGCGGGGGTTGAGCAACACCTTCTTATCACCGTCCTCACGACCGTAGACGTAAAGGCTCCAGTTGGACGCCAGCACCACGCGCCTGATCTGCAGGCGGCGAACCTGTTCCATGGTCCGTTCGTTAAAGTCCCGGCACCGCTGGCGCGGTTCGTCGCTCAGGATCGGCGGACAGGCGCTCATGCTGTAAAGCCATACCGGGCGACCCTCGCGGGCGGCACCTTCTTCAATCGCCGGCAACAATGCGGCGGCATGACTGTCGCCCCAAAACAGTTGAGTCGCCGGCACCTCTTTGTTCCTGCCAATCAGGCACGCCTTGTCCAGATTCTTGTCCGAGGTCACCAACATGCATTTCATCTGCCCGGCCCGCCACTCGCGCGCCTGAGCATATTCCAGGGCCTTGCCCGTTAGACGCTGGGGAAAACCATCGGCCGAGCGCACCACTGAACCCGTCACCGCCAGGGCAACCATCGCCAGCAAACCGGCGGCCAGCACCGGCTTGCGTGCGGCCAGCACACGCTTTTCCCGAAACGGCAGCTCGACGAAACGCCAGCTCAACCAGGCCAGGCCCAGCGCCAGCAGAATCCAGCCCGCCGCCTCCCAGGCCTGGATACCGTCGATCGAAATGGCATTGGCATAGACGTAGACCGGCCAATGCCACAGATAAAAGGAATAGGACAGCAGGCCAATCCAGACCAGTGCCCTGGCACTCAGCACCTGAGCGACCCAGGTCGAACCCTGGGCACCGGACCAGATCAGCGCGGTGGCGCCAAGGACAGGCAGCAAGGCAGCCCAACCCGGAAAAACCGTGGCCTCGTCAAAGGTGAAAACCGCCACCAGGACAGCGGTCAAGCCGACCACGCCTGCAAACTGATAGAACCATGGCCTCACGACGTATTTCGACGCCGGCAACACCGCGAGCATTGCACCGCACAACAACTCCCACGCCCGTGTCGGCAGCGAAAAGAAAACGAAGTCAGGCTTGCGGTCGATATAGGCGACATTCAGTCCGAAAGAAACCAGCAGCACGGCAAACAGCATCCAGCGCCAATGGCGAACATGGCGCATCAACAACACCATCAGCAGTGGAAAGAAGATGTAGTACTGCTCCTCCACCGCCAAGGACCAGGTATGGAGCAAGGGCTTGAGGTCCGACGCGGGCGCGAAGTAGCCGTCTTCACGCATGAACAAGATGTTTGAAATGAACAGCGCCTGATAACGAACCGTCCTGCCCAACTCCGAGAAGTCCTTGGCTGTGAGCAGCAACCAGCCCAGGGCCAACGTCACCACCAACACCACGCTCAAGGCCGGAATAATGCGCCGCGCACGTCGCGCCCAGAAATCGACGAAGCTGAAACGCTGCGCACTGATCTCGCGAAACAGGATGCTGGTTATCAAAAAACCGGAAATGACGAAAAAAACGTCAACACCGACAAAGCCACCACTGAACGTGCTGAAACCGAAGTGAAACAGCACCACAGGAATAACGGCCAGAGCCCTCAAGCCGTCGATGTCACGGCGGTTGCCGAATGTGTGCATAACGATCCTTGTCGTTTTACGAGATGATGCAAGCACGGACATTACCGGCTTGGGAAAGTTGTCTATTTTGATACAAACGCCACGAAAAAAAAGAGCGCCCCTGTTCGGGGCGCCCTTTCTTGAAGCGTGCTTCGTATTACTTGCGTTTCATCGACAGGAAGAACTCATCGTTGGTCTTGGTCTGCTTCAGCTTGTCGACCAGGAACTCGATGGCAGCGACTTCGTCCATCGGATGCAGCAGCTTGCGCAGGATCCACATGCGCTGCAGCTCGTCGTCGGCGGTCAGCAACTCTTCGCGGCGGGTGCCGGAACGGTTGATGTTGATGGCCGGGAAGACGCGCTTTTCGGCGATCTTGCGATCCAGAGGCAGTTCCATGTTGCCGGTGCCCTTGAATTCCTCGTAGATCACTTCATCCATCTTCGAGCCGGTTTCAACCAGCGCGGTGGCGATGATGGTCAGCGAACCGCCTTCTTCGATGTTGCGCGCGGCGCCGAAGAAACGCTTGGGCTTTTCCAGGGCGTGGGCATCGACACCACCGGTCAGCACCTTGCCGGAGCTCGGGATCACGGTGTTGTAGGCACGGGCCAGACGGGTGATGGAATCCAGCAGGATCACCACGTCTTTCTTGTGTTCGACCAGGCGCTTGGCCTTCTCGATCACCATTTCGGCAACCTGCACGTGGCGGGTCGGCGGTTCGTCGAACGTCGAGGCGACCACTTCGCCGCGCACGGTGCGCTGCATCTCGGTCACTTCTTCCGGACGCTCGTCGATCAGCAGCACGATCAGATGAACTTCAGGGTTGTTACGGGCGATGTTGGCCGCGATGTTCTGCAGCATGATCGTCTTGCCCGCCTTCGGCGGCGCCACGATCAGACCGCGCTGGCCTTTGCCGATGGGTGCGCACAGGTCGATGACACGACCGGTGAGGTCTTCGGTGGAACCGTTGCCGGCTTCCATCTTCATGCGCACGGTCGGGAACAGCGGGGTCAGGTTCTCGAAGAGAATCTTGTTTTTCGCGTTTTCCGGACGGTCGAAGTTGATGGTGTCGACCTTGAGCAGCGCGAAGTAACGCTCGCCTTCCTTCGGAGGGCGGATCTTGCCAACGATGGTGTCACCGGTGCGCAAGTTGAAGCGACGGATCTGGCTCGGCGAAACGTAGATATCGTCTGGGCCGGCGAGATAGGAAGCGTCTGCAGAGCGGAGAAAGCCGAAGCCGTCCTGGAGAATCTCCAGCACGCCATCACCGGAGATTTCCTCGCCGCTTTTCGCGTGCTTCTTGAGCAGGGAGAAAATCACGTCCTGCTTGCGCGAACGGGCCATATTTTCTATGCCCATCTGTTCGGCCAATTCGAGCAGTTCGGTAATCGGCTTTTGCTTGAGTTCAGTCAGATTCATATAGGAATGACGTAATCATTTATGGAGGGGGGAAATTAAGCTTTTGGCTTAATGAGGCCGCGCCGCGGAGAAGGCGACAGGATCGCGTACTTATTCGAAAGGAGAGCGTCGGCGACGGCTTGCAGGGGGCAATGGAGAAACCAGTGCGGGGCCGAATGTAACACCTGAGTTTGCAAGCGTCTAGCCCCGAATAACGAAAAAGCCCCGCGATTTGCGGGGCTTTTTCAGTGGCATTCGGCGCTTAGATGTTGGCGTCGAGGAAAGCTGCCAGTTGCGACTTCGACAGCGCACCTACCTTGGTGGCTTCGACGTTGCCGTTCTTGAACAGCATCAGGGTCGGAATACCACGCACGCCGTGCTTGGCCGGAGTCTCCTGGTTTTCGTCGATGTTCAGCTTGGCAACGGTCAGCTTGCCCTTGTAGGTCTCGGCAATCTCGTCCAGGACCGGCGCGATCATTTTGCACGGACCGCACCACTCAGCCCAATAGTCGACCAGTACCGCGCCTTCGGCCTTGAGTACGTCAGCCTCGAAGCTAGCGTCGCTAACGTGTTTGATCAGATCGCTGCTCATGGAAATCTCCGGGGTTGTCAGCAAAAAAACGTGGCCCATCATAGCGGCCCTTCCCGGGTTCAGGAAGCCGCAGTTGATTGAGTCTCGCTATGACGAAAGACGTATTTGGGTATAGCTCAACTCACGAAGCGGCGGGAGCGACGAAGGAAATCCCGGTACGCAACGCCGCGTTACGTACATGTTCCTGCATGGCTTTTTGCGCGGCACCCGAAGCGCGGCGAGCCAAGGCGCGCAGGATCTTGCGATGTTCCTGCCACGTTTCCATCGCCCGTTCCGCCCTGATGAACGGTAGTTTCTGGCTTTCCAGAAAGATGTCGGCGCTGGCGGTGAGAATACTCAGCATCGCCTGATTGCCGCTGGCCAGCAGGATTCGCCGATGAAATTCGAAATCCAGGCGCGCCGCGGCGTCGAAATCCCCGAGCTTCAACTCCCGACGCATGGCCTCGACGTTGTCTTGCAGCGTGTCGAGCTCATCGGCGCTCAGCGTCACCGCCGCCAACCCGGCAGCGAAACCTTCCAGGGCATAACGCAACTGAAAAATATCCACTGGCGAGACCTGGGCCGCGAACGGCCAGCCCGGCGCCGAGTCGTTGCGCAAAACCTCCGTCACCGCTTGTACGAACACCCCTTTGCCCGGCTGCACGCTGATCATGCCCAAGGCGCTCAACGATGAAAGCGCCTCGCGCAACGACGCCCGGCTCACCCCCAGTTGCAGCGCCAGGTCCCGTTGCGACGGCAACGCATCCCCGGGACCGAAACCCTCATCGGCGATCAGTTTGCGGATGGCTTGCAGGGCCACTTCAGGAACGGCGCGAGCGATGGAATTCATGATTTTTTCAGACGAACCGGGCCAGTGAGCGGCTAGTTGTAAAGCTATTCGCCGCGCCCGGCAAGTCGTGCCCCAGCAGGGTTCGGCGGCCCTTGCCGGCGCCCGATAACGGTGCGAAATACAGTTCAACTGTTCAGACCAGTAAGACCACACGCCGCCAGTAAAACCGTGGCTTTGGCAGATGAAAACCCGCCTTGGCATGGCCTGTGCTCTGTCCGAACGCAGAAATCACATCACCGACTGCGGAGATTCGCCATGATTCAGCGTTGCAGCGCCCTGCTCACTGCCCTGTTTGCCAGCCTGATGCTCTGTCAGCTACCCGCCCACGCCGATGGCCTGGAAGACGTGGTCAAGCGTGGCACGCTCAAGGTCGCAGTGCCCCAGGACTTCCCTCCGTTCGGCTCGGTGGGCCCAGACATGAAGCCCCGCGGCCTGGACATCGACACCGCAAAACTGCTGGCCGACCAGCTCAAGGTCAAGCTTGAACTGACGCCGGTCAACAGCACCAACCGCATCCCATTCCTGACCACCGGCAAGGTCGACCTGGTCATCTCCAGCCTGGGCAAGAACCCGGAGCGTGAAAAAGTCATCGACTTCTCCAGTGCCTACGCGCCGTTCTACCTGGCGGTGTTCGGCCCGCCCGACGCGGCCATCAATAGCCTGGATGACCTCAAGGGCAAGACCATCAGCGTCACCCGCGGCGCCATCGAAGACATCGAGCTGACCAAGGTCGCGCCCGAAGGCGTCACCATCAAGCGCTTCGAAGACAACAACTCGACCATTGCCGCCTACCTGGCCGGCCAGGTGGACCTGATCGCCAGCGGCAACGTGGTGATGGTCGCCATCAGCGAGCGCAACCCCAAGCGTGTCCCGGCCCTGAAAGTGAAACTCAAGGATTCGCCGGTGTACGTGGGCGTGAACAAGAACGAGCCAGCCTTGCTGGATAAGGTCAACCAGATCCTGGCGACCGCCAAGACCGATGGCAGCCTGGAGAAAAACTCCCAGACCTGGCTCAAGCAGCCACTGCCAGCCGACCTCTGATCGTAGCGTGAGAGGCTGAGCATGGCTTACCAGTTCGATTTTCTGCCGGTGGTACAAAACACCGAGCTACTGCTGCGCGGCGCCTTGTTCACCTTGGAACTCACCGCCATCGGCGCGTTGCTCGGGGTCAGCCTGGGCATCGTCGGGGCCGTGGTGCGGGCGTGGAATATTCGTCCGTTCGCGGCGATCTTCGGCGTGTACGTGGAGCTGATCCGCAACACACCGTTCCTGGTGCAGCTGTTTTTCATCTTCTTCGGTTTGCCGTCCCTGGGCCTGCAGATTTCCGAATGGCAGGCGGCGGTGCTGGCGATGGTGATCAACCTCGGCGCCTATTCCACCGAGATCATTCGCGCGGGCATCCAGGCCATCCCAAGAGGGCAACTGGAAGCCGCCGCGGCCCTGGCGATGAGCCGCTTCGAAGCCTTCCGCCACGTGGTGCTGCTGCCGGCGCTAGGCAAGGTCTGGCCGGCCCTGAGCAGCCAGATCATCATCGTGATGCTCGGTTCGGCGGTCTGTTCGCAGATCGCCACCGAAGAGTTGAGCTTCGCCGCCAACTTCATTCAGTCGCGCAACTTCCGCGCCTTTGAAACCTACGCGCTGACCACGCTGATCTACTTGTGCATGGCGCTGTTGATCCGTCAGTTCTTGAACTGGGTGGGTCGCCGTTACATTGCCAGGAGCCGCCCATGAGCGATTTCACTTTCTGGGACGTGGTGCGCAACCTGCTCACGGGCCTGCAATGGACCCTGGCATTGTCGCTGGTGGCGTTTATCGGCGGCGGCCTGATCGGTTTGCTGGTGATGGTGTTGCGCATCTCCAAAAACGCCCTGCCGCGCAACGTCGCCCGCACCTACATCGAGTTGTTCCAGGGCACGCCACTGTTGATGCAGTTGTTCCTGGTGTTCTTCGGCGTGGCCCTGGCCGGGGTGGAGATTTCGCCGTGGATGGCCGCGGCGATTGCCCTGACGCTGTTTACCAGCGCTTACCTGGCGGAGATCTGGCGCGGTTGCGTCGAGGCAATCTCCAATGGCCAGTGGGAAGCCTCCGCGAGCCTGGCCCTCAACCCATTGGAGCAGTTGCGCTACGTCATCCTGCCCCAGGCCTTGCGCATCGCCGTGGCGCCGACCGTGGGCTTTTCCGTGCAGGTGGTCAAAGGCACCGCGGTGACATCGATCATTGGCTTCACCGAACTGACCAAGACCGGCGGCATGCTCGCCAACGCCACGTTCGAGCCGTTCATGGTGTATGGCCTGGTGGCCCTCGGTTATTTCCTGCTCTGCTACCCCTTGTCCCTCAGTGCGCGCTACCTGGAAAGGAGACTGCATGCCTCTGCTTAGAATTTCCGCCCTGCATAAATACTACGGCGATCACCATGTGCTCAAAGGCATCGACCTGACCGTCGAGGAAGGTCAGGTGGTGGCGATCATCGGCCGCAGCGGCTCGGGCAAATCCACGTTGCTGCGCACCCTCAACGGCCTGGAGTCGATCAACGACGGCGTGATCGAAGTGGATGGCGAATACCTCGACGCCGCCCGCGCCGACCTGCGCAGCCTGCGGCAGAAAGTCGGGATGGTGTTCCAGCAGTTCAACCTGTTCCCGCACCTGACGGTCGGCGAGAACGTGATGCTCGCGCCGCAGGTTGTACAGAAAGTAACCAAGGCCAAGGCGACCGAACTGGCGCGGCAGATGCTGGAACGGGTCGGCCTCGGCGAGAAATTCGATGCGTTTCCCGACCGTTTGTCCGGTGGCCAGCAGCAACGGGTCGCTATTGCCCGGGCCCTGGCGATGTCGCCGAAAGTGCTGCTGTGCGACGAAATCACCTCGGCCCTGGACCCGGAGCTGGTCAATGAAGTGCTCAGCGTGGTGCGGCAACTGGCCAAGGAAGGCATGACCCTGATCATGGTCACCCACGAAATGCGCTTCGCCCGGGAAGTCGGGGATAAATTGGTGTTCATGCACCAGGGCAAGGTGCATGAAGTGGGGGATCCCAAGGTGTTGTTCGCCGATCCACAGACGGTGGAGCTGGCGAATTTTATCGGGACCGTCGAGCCAGCCTGATTTTCTCAGCCAAGGAACACTCTGTGGCGAGGGGATTTATCCCCGTTGGGCTGCGAAGCGGCCCCCAAACCAGGCAACTCGGCGTGCCAGGATGATTGAGTTCACAGCTTTAGGGCTGCTGCGCAGCCCAGCGGGGATAAATCCCCTCGCCACAAGAGCACCCTGCAAGCTGCTCTGGCTCAAGGGTTTGGTTCAGGTGCGTTGGCGTAAGCGGTTGATCGTGGCAGGATGGCGAGGTTATCGACCGAGACTTTTTGACCATGCCGCCATCCCAAGCCAAGAATCTGTCCCTGATCGCTGCCATAGACCTGGGCTCCAACAGCTTCCACATGGTCGTCGCCAAGGCCCAGAACGGGGAAATCCGCATTCTTGAGCGGCTCGGCGAGAAGGTCCAACTGGCCGCCGGGATCGACGAAGAGCGCAAGCTCAGCGAGGAATCCATCCAGCGCGGGCTCGATTGCCTCAAGCGCTTTGCCCAACTGATCAACGGCATGCCCCTGGGCGCGGTGCGGATCGTAGGTACCAATGCCCTGCGCGAGGCGCGCAACCGGGGTGAATTCATCCGCCGCGCCGAAGAGATCCTCGGCCATCCGGTGGAAGTCATCTCTGGCCGTGAAGAAGCCCGCCTGATCTACCTCGGCGTCTCCCACACCCTGGCCGATACGCCGGGCAAGCGCCTGGTGGCGGACATCGGCGGCGGCAGTACCGAGTTCATCATTGGCCAGCGTTTCGAGCCGCTGCTGCGCGAAAGCCTGCAGATGGGCTGCGTCAGCTATACCCAGCGCTATTTCCGCGACGGCAAGATTACCCCGGCCCGCTATGCCCAGGCCTATACGGCGGCGCGCCTGGAAATCATGAGCATCGAACACGCCCTGCATCGCCTGACCTGGGATGAAGCCATCGGCTCCTCGGGCACCATTCGCGCCATTGGCCTGGCACTCAAGGCCGGCGGGCATGGCACCGGCGAGGTCAATGCCGAGGGTTTGGCCTGGCTCAAGCGTCGGGTGTTCAAGCTCGGCGATGCCGACAAGATCGATTTCGAAGGCATCAAGCCCGACCGCCGGGCAATTTTCCCGGCGGGGCTGGCGATTCTGGAAGCCATTTTCGACGCCCTCGAATTGCAGCGCATGGACCACTGTGAGGGCGCCCTGCGCGAAGGCGTGCTGTATGACCTACTGGGGCGTCATCATCACGAAGACGTCCGGGAACGCACCCTGGGCTCGCTCATGGAGCGTTATCACGTCGATCAGGAACAAGCCGCTCGGGTCGAGCGCAAGGCGCTGCATGCCTTCGACCAGGTGGCCGATGACTGGGACCTGAACGACGGCGTCTGGCGCGAACTGCTGGGCTGGGCCGCCAAGGTGCATGAGGTGGGCCTGGACATCGCCCACTATCACTACCACAAGCACGGCGCCTACCTGATCGAGCACTCGGACCTGGCGGGTTTCTCCCGGGAAGACCAACAGATGCTCGCGCTTCTGGTGCGCGGACACCGTCGCAACATTCCCAAGGATAAATTTGCCGAATTCGGCGATGACGGCATCAAGCTGATTCGCCTGTGCGTGCTGCTGCGCTTTGCGATTCTGTTCCACCACATCCGCGGCACCCAGGAAATGCCCCAGGTGGTCCTGCGCGCCGATGGCGATCATCTGGATGTGTTGTTTCCTGAAAATTGGCTGGAAGAGAACCAACTGACCCAGGCCGACTTCGCCCAGGAAGCCGACTGGCTGACCCGGGTCGGGATTGTGTTGAACATCCACTGAGCCCTGCCACAACACAATCTCTGTGGCGAGGGAGCTTGCTCCCGGTGGAGGGCGAAGCCCTCCCAAGAGTGGCTGCGATGATCTGACTGACAGATCACGACCTCAGATTTGGGGACTGCTTCGCAGCCCAGCGGGAGCAAGCTCCCTCGCCACAAAAGCCAAGCCTGCCTCCCCCGCCGATTTTTTAACGAACCGCCAACACCGGACTGCTCAAGCGCTCCAGCAACGTCGCCTGGGCACTGCGCGGGTTCTGGTTGCCGGTCGGCGTGTTGCGGATGTAACGGCCATCCGACTGCAGGCTCCAGCTGTGGGTGTTGTCGGTGAGGTAGCTTTCCAGCTCCTTCTTGACCCGCAGGATCAACTTCTTGCCTTCCACCGGGAAGCAAGTCTCGACCCGCTTGTCGAGGTTGCGCTCCATCCAGTCGGCACTGGACAGGAACATCTGCTCCTCGCCACCATTGAGGAAGTAGAACACCCGGGTATGTTCCAGGAAGCGTCCGATGATCGAGCGTACGTGGATGTTATGGGACACCCCCGGAATGCCCGGCCGCAGGCAGCACATGCCACGTACCACCAGGTCGATGCGCACGCCCGACTGGCTGGCCTTGTACAACGCGCGGATGATTTTCGGATCGGTCAGCGAGTTGAATTTGGCGATGATGTGCGCCGGCTTGCCTTCCAGGGCGAACTGGGTTTCCCGGGCGATCATGTCGAGCATGCCCTTTTTCAGGGTAAATGGCGCATGCAGCAGTTTTTTCATGCGCAGGGTCTTGCCCATGCCGATCAATTGGCTGAACAGCTTGCCGACGTCTTCGCACAAGGCATCGTCAGAGGTCAGCAGGCTGTAGTCGGTGTAGAGACGGGCGTTGGCGGCGTGATAGTTGCCGGTGCCCAAGTGGGCATAACGCACGATTTCACCGGCTTCGCGCCGCAGGATGAGCATCATCTTGGCGTGGGTCTTGAAGCCGACCACGCCGTAGATCACCACCGCACCGGCCGCTTGCAGACGGCTGGCCAGTTGCAGGTTGGATTCCTCATCGAAGCGCGCGCGCAATTCGATCACCGCCGTGACCTCCTTGCCGTTTCGCGCCGCGTCCACCAGGGCGTCGACGATTTCCGAGTTGGCGCCGCTGCGATACAGGGTCTGTCGCACCGCCAATACGTGAGGATCCTTGGCGGCCTGGCGCAGCAGGTCGACCACAGGGGTGAACGACTCGAACGGGTGCAACAGCAGGATGTCCTGCTTGCTGATCACGCTGAAAATGTTCTCGCTGTTCTGCAGCAGTTTCGGGATCTGCGGCGTGAACGGCAAATATTGCAGCTCAGGGTGACTGTCCAGGCCGGTGATGCTGAACAGCCGGGTCAGGTTGACCGGACCGTTGACCTGATACAGCTCGGTCTCATGCAGGTTGAATTGCTTGAGCAGGTAATCGGACAGGTGTTTGGGGCAAGTGTCGGCCACTTCCAGGCGCACCGCATCGCCGTAGCGGCGCGAGAACAGCTCGCCGCGCAGGGCGCGGGCCAGGTCTTCGACATCTTCGGTGTCTACCGACAGGTCGGCGTTGCGGGTCAGGCGGAACTGGTAGCAGCCCTTGACCTTCATGCCCTGGAACAGGTCATCGGCGTGGGCATGGATCATCGACGACAGGAACACATAGTTGTCGCCAGCGCCGCCCACATCTTCCGGTACGCGGATGACGCGTGGCAGCAGGCGCGGTGCCGGGATGATCGCCAGGCCGGAATCGCGACCAAAGGCGTCGATGCCTTCCAGTTCGACGATGAAGTTCAGGCTCTTGTTGACCAGCAGCGGGAACGGGTGTGTCGGGTCGAGGCCGATCGGCGTAATGATCGGCGCGATCTCATCGCGGAAATAGCGACGCACCCAGGTCTTGATCTTGGTGTTCCAGTTGCGGCGACGGATGAAGCGGACCTGATGTTTTTCCAGCTCCGGCAACAGGATGTCATTGAGGATCGCGTACTGGCGGTCAACGTGGCCGTGGACCAGTTCACTGATGCGCGCCAGGGCCTGATGCGGTTGCAGCCCGTCGGCACCGGCCTGTTCCCGGGCGAAGGTGATCTGTTTCTTCAACCCGGCGACGCGGATTTCGAAGAACTCATCCAGGTTGCTGGAAAAGATCAGCAGGAACTTCAACCGCTCGAGTAACGGATAGGACTCGTCCAGCGCCTGCTCCAGCACGCGGATGTTGAACTGCAGTTGCGACAGCTCCCGATGGATGTACAGGCTGCTGTCATCCAGGTTGGGAACGGCAATCACCGGGGCCGGGGCAGGCTCGATGACAGCCGGGGGAGCGGGCTCCAGCTCCGGCGGTGTCTCAGCGACTTGCTCGACCACGGGTTGAGCATCTTTTACAGCAACTTCAGAGAGTCCTTCGGTATTCATCGCAAGTTCCTGGGAGGCTATTTCTGCTCTCGTAACAATTGGGCAGCGCGCACGGCAAAGTAAGTCAGGATGCCATCAGCTCCTGCACGTTTAAAAGCGGTCAAGGACTCGAGGATCACTGCTTCGCTCAACCAACCGTTCTGGATTGCGGCCATGTGCATGGCGTACTCGCCGCTGACCTGATAAACAAAGGTCGGCACTTTGAACTCATCCTTGACCCGGCAAAGAATGTCGAGGTAAGGCATGCCCGGCTTGACCATGACCATATCTGCCCCTTCTGACAAGTCAGCCGCGACTTCGTGCAAGGCTTCGTGGCTGTTGGCCGGGTCCATCTGATAAGAGGCCTTGTTGGCCTTGCCCAGGTTCAGGGCCGAGCCGACCGCGTCGCGGAACGGGCCGTAATAGGCACTGGCGTACTTGGCCGAGTAGGCCATGATCCGCACGTTGACGTGGCCGGCCACTTCCAGGGCTTCGCGGATCGCCTGGATGCGGCCGTCCATCATGTCCGACGGTGCCACCACCTGGGCGCCGGCCTCGGCGTGGGAAAGGGCCTGCCTCACCAGTGCATCGACGGTAATGTCGTTCTGCACATAGCCTTCTTCATCAAGAATGCCGTCCTGGCCATGGGTGGTGAACGGGTCCAGCGCCACGTCAGTGATCACCCCCAGCTCCGGGAAGCGCGCGCGCAGGGCGCGGGTGGCACGCTGGGCGATGCCCTCCGGGTTCCAGGCCTCGGCAGCGTCCAGGGACTTGAGGGTCGATGGGGTCACCGGGAACAGCGCCAGCGCCGGAATGCCCAGCTCGACCCACTGGGCAGCTTCTTCGAGCAACAGATCGATGGTCAGGCGCTCCACGCCAGGCATCGACGCCACCGCTTCGCGACGGTTCTCACCGTCCAGCACAAACACCGGCAAGATCAGGTCGTTGGTGGTCAGTACGTTTTCACGTACCAGCCGACGCGAGAACTCATCACGGCGATTGCGACGCAGGCGGGTAGAAGGGAACAGACGATTGGCGGGGGTAAAGCTCACGGCAGACTCCTGAGCCCGTGCTGACGGGCGAGCGTGACAGTTATAAGCGGCCATTATGACCAAAGCATTACAGTTGTGCGCACCTGTGACCTGTCGTCGCAGTTATTGTCATTGTAGGAATTGTTCACGTCGAGACACATTTCGATACTTTCCTGAATGTGCTCGAAGGGTTAGGCTGCGCGTTCATTTCGCCAGCACCCAGACAATGCTCCAACAATTTCTGCATGACTTCGGCTACTTGGCCCTGTTTATCGGCACGTTCTTCGAAGGCGAAACCATCCTCGTGCTCGCAGGCTTCCTGGCGTTCCGCGGCTATATGGATATCAATCTCGTGGTGGTCGTGGCGTTCTGCGGCAGCTATGCGGGCGATCAGCTGTGGTATTTCCTGGGCCGCAAGCATGGGCGCAAGCTGCTGGCGCGCAAGCCACGCTGGCAATTGATGGGGGATCGCGCGCTGGAGCATATCCGCAAGCATCCGGACATCTGGGTCCTGAGCTTTCGCTTCGTCTATGGCCTGCGTACGGTGATGCCGGTGGCTATCGGCCTGTCAGGCTACCCGCCGGGCCGTTACCTGTTGCTCAACGGCATCGGTGCGGCAATCTGGGCCACGGCACTGGCCGCCGCTGCCTACCACTTCGGCGCAGTGCTCGAAGGCATGCTGGGCAGCATCAAGAAATACGAGCTGTGGGTGCTCGGCGCCCTGTTGTTGCTGGGCCTGTGCCTGTGGCTGCGTCGGCGCTTCAAGACCGCGCGGCAGGCCAGGAAGGTCCTCGAAGCCGAGCGCCTGGCACAAGCCAAGGCCGGCGAACCTACGACGCCAACCGAGTAAACCGGTTGCGGCAGCAATACAGGCCAATACCACTGAGCAAGCTGTAGCTGAGCAACCCGACCCAAGCCACTGGGCCGGTCGGCCACAAGCCGACCAGCGGCGCCAGCCACACCAGCGGCAGGTTCGAGGCCAGCCGCAACAGCTCCAGCCTCAGCGCCCACGGGCGATTCTCCAGGGCCACGCCCAGCACGAACAACCCCCATGCCACCGCTCCCCAACCGAGCACCAGGGCGGCGACCGGCAGGCTGTTCTCCAGGTTCATCAAGTAACTGCCCAGCGCAATGTAGACGCAGAACTGCAGCGCCACATACCCCTGCTGGCGCCCGTCCAGCGGCACCTCGAACTTGCGGAACTGGCTCAGCTGCGGCTTGTTCAGCGGGTACCTGGCGGCAACGTCCGCCGGCCGCCAACCGGTGGGCATGAACCAGATCCGCAACTTGTCCCACCCGCGCTCGGCTCGACGGGCATCCGCCCATAGTTGTGCATAGAACTGCAGGTTGGCCCACAACGGATTCCAGCTGGCCAGCGGCGTGGTTACACCAAAAATCACCGGATCGTTGTCGTCTTCTTCCTGGAAGGTGCCAAACAGACGGTCCCAAATAATGAACACCCCGCCGTAGTTGCGATCCATGTAGAGAGGGTTCTGTGCATGGTGGGCACGATGATTGGACGGCGTAACGAAGCACCACTCCAGCCAGCCGAGCTTGGGAATGTGTTGGGTGTGGACCCAAAACTGGTACAGCAGATTCAACGCCGCAACGCTGACGAACACCACCAGCGGCACGCCCAGCACGGCCAGCGGCAGGTAGAAGATCCAGCTCAACACAAATCCGGTGCTGGTCTGGCGCAACGCGGTGGACAGGTTGTAGTCCTCGCTCTGGTGATGCACCGAATGGGCCGCCCAGAGGATATTGCGTTCATGGCCCATGCGGTGCAGCCAGTAATAGCAAAAGTCGTAGAACACAAAGGCAAACACCCAGACCCAGGCCCGGTCGTCAGGCAGTTGAGTGACGGCCAGATGCTTCAATGCAAAGGCGTAGGTCACCAGCCCCACGCCCTTGGTCAGCAAACCGGTGGTGGTCGACAGCACACCGGTGCTCAAGCTGTTGATCGCGTCCGCCACACGGTAGTGACTCACACCACGCCAGCGATCAGCCAGCAACTCGACGGCGATCAACACGAAGAAGAACGGTACGGCATACAGAATGAAATTCATGACGCGACCCGAGCTTGTAGGTAACCGGCAGATTAGGTGTAGCCGCTGGAGAACCCTATGGCAACGAGTGACAAATTAGTGGACATTTAACGCCATGAATCTGGAGAAAAAACCATGAGCAAAAAAATTGCAGTGATCCTTTCCGGCTGTGGCGTGTACGACGGCGCCGAGATCCACGAAAGCGTGATCACCTTGCTGCGTCTCGATCAGCGCGGCGCACAGGTGCAATGTTTCGCCCCCAACATCGCCCAACTGCATGTGATCAATCACCTGACCGGAGAAGAAATGCCCGAGAGCCGCAATGTGCTGGTGGAGTCGGCGCGGATCGCTCGGGGCAACGTGAAAGACTTGCGCGAAGCCAGGGCCGAGGATTTCGACGCCTTGATCGTACCCGGTGGTTTTGGCTCGGCGAAAAACCTCTCCAACTTTGCCGTCGAAGGCCCGGGTTGCACCGTGCAGCCAGAGGTCCTGGCGCTGACCGAAGCCTTTGCCGAGGCCGGTAAACCGGTGGGGCTGATCTGCATTTCCCCGGCCCTGGCGGCCAAGATCTACGGCCCTGGCGTGGTCTGCACCATCGGCAACGACGTCGACACCGCCGCCGCCGTGGTCAAGATGGGCGGCACACACGAAGACTGCACCGTCACCGATATCGTCGAAGACACCGCGCGCAAACTGGTCAGCACCCCGGCCTACATGCTGGCGCAGAACATCAGCGAAGCGGCCTCGGGCATCAATAAGCTGGTGGACCGGGTGCTGGAATTGACGCACGAGAACGACGCCTGACACCGCCGCCATCCTTGTGGGAGCGGGCTTGCTCGCGAAGGCGGTGTGTCAGCCGATAGAGATGCCAGCTGATCCGACGCTATCGCGAGCAAGCTCGCTCCCACAGGGGGGTTACACAGAACTCAAGCCATTCGGGCCAAGCGCGTCAATATCCGATCCAAGGCATTGGCAAACCCCTGCTTGTCCCGCTCGCTGTACGCCGCCGGGCCACCGCCCATGTGGCCCTGTTCACGCAAATCGGTGAACAGGTTGCGCACCGCCAGCCGATCCCCCATGTTTTGGGCATCGAATTCCTTGCCCCGAGGGTCCAGGGCGGCGACACCCTTCTTCACCAACCGGTCCGCCAAGGGCACATCGCTGCAGATCACCAGCTCGCCCGGCACGGCGTGTTCCACCAGGTAATCGTCCGCCGCATCGGGGCCGCTGGGTACCACGATCAATTTCACACAGGCCAGGCCCGGCTTGATCTGCGGCTGGCCAGCCACCAGCACCACTTCGAACTGGCGCTTCAAGGCAAACTTGACCACCAGTTCCTTCGCGGCCTTGGGACAGGCATCGGCGTCGATCCATACGCGCATTGGGGTTGTTCCTCTTTTTAAATGCATCGCGAGCAAGCTCGCTCCCACATAGGGCAGCCTACATCTTGTGGGAGCGAGCTTGCTCGCGATCATGGGCGCAGCGAATGCCGCTGTTCAGGAAACCTGGACCCGACGCTTCTCCGCCACCCAACTGCGCCCATACAGCACCACGATCGCCAGGATCGCCACCACCTGGGCCGTCAGCGAATAGGCATCGGCATGGATGCCCAACCAGTCGAAGTCA
Source organism: Pseudomonas brassicacearum (assembly GCF_000585995.1). Taxonomy (NCBI): domain Bacteria; kingdom Pseudomonadati; phylum Pseudomonadota; class Gammaproteobacteria; order Pseudomonadales; family Pseudomonadaceae; genus Pseudomonas; species Pseudomonas brassicacearum. Next base: position 6,364,682 of record NZ_CP007410.1, read on the forward strand.
AAGAACGCCACCGGATGGGTGCCGAAGATCCCGGCTTCCTGCAACGCCTTCACGCCATGGCCGGCGAACACCACTGACAGCGCACACAGCAACGCGGCGTTGATGCTGAAAAACAGCGCCAGCGGCAGTTTCGCCGAGCCGCGCAGGATCACCCAGGCCAGGCCGACCAGCAGCACCAGCGCTGTCGCGCCACCCGCCAACACCGCGTTGTGCCCGGCGGGGCCGGCCTGCAACCACAGGGTTTCGTAGAACAGGATCACTTCGAACAGCTCGCGATAGACCGAGAAGAACGCCAGGATCGCGAAACCAAAACGGCCACCGCCGCCCACCAGGCTGCTCTTGATGTAGTCCTGCCAGGCCGCCGCATGGCGCCGGTCATGCATCCACACCCCCAGCCACAGCACCATCACACTGGCGAACAACGCCGTCGCGCCTTCGAGCAATTCGCGCTGGGCGCCACTGACGTCGATCACATACGCGGCCAGCCCCCAGGTCGCCAGGCCGGCCAACAGCGCCAGGCCCCAACCCACGTTGACGCTGCGCACCGCCGACTGCTGGCCGGTGTTGCGCAGGAACGCCAGGATCGCCGCCAGCACCAGGATCGCCTCCAGCCCTTCACGCAGCAGAATCAGCAACCCGGAGACGTAGCTCAGCGACCAGTTCAAACCGTCGCCGCCCAACAGGCCGGCGGATTCCTTCAATTTAGCTTTGGCGGCGTCCAGACGCTGCGCGGCCTGCTCGACCGGCAAACCGTCCTGCAGCGATTGACGGTAGGCCATCAAGGCCTTTTCAGTGTCTTTGCGCACGTTGGCATCGACATTGTCCAGCGAGCTTTCCACCAGCTCGAACCCTTCCAGATAAGCCGCTACCGACAAGTCATAGGCTTGGTCGTGGTCACCGGCGCGATACGCCGCGATGCTTTTATCCAGGGTGGCGGCGGTGTAGTCGAGCAACTGCGCCGGGCCGCGCTGTACTTGCGGCGGCTGGGCACGCTGGGCGCGGAAGGTGGCCGCTGCTTCGGGACCTTGCGCGGCGAGCACTTCGGCCGGCGTCTGACGCGCGAGGTCGGCAAGGTTGTAGGTTCGTTCACTTTTGGCGGCAGCCGGGTCGGCACTGAAGCTGGCGATGTAGGTTGCCAGGTCCCAACGCTGACGGTCGTCGAGCTGATCGGCGAAGGCCGGCATGTCGGTGCCCTCGACGCCCATGCCGAGGGTGTTGTAGATCGCGTAGAGACTCAGGCGGTCCAGGCGCTGGCCGTCGCGCAGATTGGAAGGCGCAGGTTCGAGGCCGACACCGGCGGGGCCGTCGCCGGCACCGCTGTCACCGTGGCACACCGAACAGTGTTGGGCGTACAACGGCGCACCGCGTGTAGGGTCCGGGGTGATGATTGGCGCCTGGCTCACTTCGTAAGCCACCGCCAACCTGGCCCCCAGTTGCCGGGCCAGGCGCGCGACTTCGCCGCCGTCCTGGCGCTGGGTGATGGCGCCGCGCAATGCGGCGATGCCTTGGGTCAGTTCCGCCTTTTCCGGCTTGGCCGGCAGGGCGGCGATCAACCCTTCCAACACTTGGATGAACTCCAACTGCTCCCGGTATTCCGACGCCTCGACAACCTTGCCCGCTTCGACCGTCACTGGGTAATCCGCCCCAATGTAATCCAGCAAATGCAGTGCTTGTGGGGCGCCTTCAACGGTGTCGGCCAGCAGATGAGTGCTGCACAGCGCAAGCAACGGCAGTGCCAGCCAGGCCAGGATACGAAACGGGGCAGTCATGAATGACTCTCAGTTGGTAATAAGAAGTAACACATTGTTCACTTCCAATGACTTTGGCTCAAGGGGCGATGTGCTCTGGAAGCAGATTTTCATCGGATTTTCATGGTTTGGAGGTGATGTCACAAAAACAGCAGATAGACATTGAAAAGCCATTACATAGCCAACGGCCATGTTTATAATCCTGCCGCCCTCTTATTGTCAGATGGCATAAAAGCTCCTCTTTTTATGAGGAACTGACAGCGTTCCGACGCCTGTCCGTGGGATCGCCCCAGCCCGACCCGCACACCCCGGCTGATACCTCAGGGAAGATGTAGTCATGGCCTCCCGTGCCGCTTTTTCGCTCGCCCTCGGTGCGATCACCTTGTTGTCCGGCTGTTCGGCCTTTCGCAACTACGACAGTGAATTGGCCCAGACCAACCAGCAGCTGGCTTCCGGCAACGTCGATGCGGCGTTGACCCTGCTGGAAAAGAACAACAGCAGCCAGGACAAAGACCTGCTGTATTTCTTCGAAAAAGGCGAATTGCTGCGCGCCAAGGGTGATCTGTCCGGCAGCCAGTCTGCCTGGACCAGCGCCGACCAGCAGGTCGGCCAGTGGGAAGACGCCGTCAAGCTCGACACGGCCAAGTACCTGGCGCAGTTCGGCAGTTTCCTGGTCAACGATAAAGTCCGGCGCTACGAGGGCTATGACTACGAAAAGGTCATGCTGACCACCCAGATGGCCCTGAATCTGCTGGCAGTGAACGACTTCGACGGTGCGCGGACGCAGATCAAGAAAACCCACGAACGCGAAGCAGTGATCGCCGACCTGCGGGACAAGGAATACCTCAAGCGCGAAGAGGATGCCGAGAAGCAAGGGGTCAAGACCGAGTACAAGGACCTCCAGGGCTATCCGGTGGCCAGCCTCGACGCGCCGGAAGTGGTCAGCCTGAAAAACAGTTACCAGAGTGCGTTCAGCCATTACCTGGCCGGTTTCGTCTACGAAGCCCTGGGAGAAAAGGACCTGGCCGCGCCAGGCTATCGCAAGGCCGCTGAACTGCGCCCGAACACCCCGTTGCTGGAACAGGCGCTGCTCAACCTCGACAAACCAGCCACCAAGAACGACGACAGCGACATCCTGATCGTCGTCCAGAGCGGCCTGGCGCCGTCCCGGGATTCGATTCGCATTCCCCTGCCCTTGCCCATCAGCGGCAACCTGGTCATCACGCCACTGTCGTTCCCGCTGATCAAGCCTGACACCTCCACCGCCACCTTCGCCCAGATCGGCGTCGACGGCCGTCAGCTCGACCTGACCCAGCTCAACAGCACCACCGCCATGTCCCGCCGGGCCCTGCGCGATGACATGCCGGGCATCATCCTGCGCACGACCGTGCGGGCAATCACCCGTGGCGTGGCACAAAAGCAGATCAATGATACCAATCCCCTGGCCGGCCTGGCCGTGGGCATCACCTCGGCCGTGCTCGAAGGCGCCGACACCCGGACCTGGCGCACCTTGCCGGACTACACCCAGGTGGTACGCCTGCGCCTGAAGAAAGGCGAGCACCAAGTCACCTTGCCAAGCGCCGTGGGCGGCTCGGTGGTCAAGGTCACCGTCGACCAGCGTTACCAAGTCATCAGCCTGCGGGCGGTGGGCAACCAGGTGTTCGCCGGCGGCCTGGCTGCCCAGGTGATGCCCAGCGCCAACCCGACCGCCATTGCCCTTAAGCAACCTTAAGAACGGAGTCTTGTTCACATGCGTTTAAAACTGATCGCCGTCGGCGCCCTGGCCTTGCTGGCCGGTTGCGCCACCCCGCCGCCACCGGAGCCGGGCAGTGCCGCCAGCAAGGTCGTGGCAATGGGCAAGACGAAAAACATCGTGGTGGGCGCCATGCGCGTCGCCCGGGAAAACGGCTACCTGACCGTCAACGTGCAGCTGAGCAACACCAGCTTCAACAACAAGACTATGTATTACCGCTTTGCCTGGCTGGGGCCGGAAGGCTTTCCGATCGCCGAGGAAGAAACCTGGAAAACCCTGAGCCTGTACGGCGAACAGACCAGCTTCCTGCCGGCCATCGCGCCGACGCCCAAGGCTGTGGATTTCCGTTTGGAAATCAATACCCCTTGAGCTGCACAACCTGTGGGAGCGAGCTTGCTCGCGATGGCATTGGATCCGCCAGCAATGATGCTGACTGACACACCGCTATCGCGAGCAAGCTCGCTCCCACAGAAAGCGACCGAGTGACAGGTATTACGCGTTATCCCTTTTTCAGTTTTCGAGAGCATCCCCATGTTTGTACGCATTTCCTCCATCGCCCTCGCCGCCCTGCTGGTCAGCGGCTGCGCCAACAACTCCCCGGTCCTGGGCAACAAGAACATCAGCTACGGTGACACCAAGGCCGTGGAAACCGTGACCAACGAGTTCGGCTCCACCGACTTGCAAATGATCGCCGAATCCATGACCCGCTCCCTGGCCCAATCCGGCGTTTTGCAGGGCCGTCCGGTGGTTCAGGTCTATGACGTGAAGAACAAGACCAGCGAGTACATCGACACCCGCGAAATCACCACCAGCATCAAGACCCAACTGATGAAGACCGGTGCCGCGCGCTTTGCCAGCGACAACACCGCCATGGACAGCCAGGTCGACCAGCTCAAGCTGCAGAACCAGAGCGGCCTGTACAAGAAAAGCACCGTGGCCAAGACCGGCAACATGATCGCTGCCAAATACCGCATCGAGGGTTCCATCAGCTCGATCGTCAAGCGCAGCAGCGACTACAAGGACGTCTTCTATAAATTCAGCCTGCAGTTGATCGACGTCGAAAGCGGTCTGGCCGAGTGGATGGACGAAAAAGAAATCCGCAAGACCACGGAGCGTTAAGCCATGCGCACATGGATCGGCATCATGGCCCTGGCCTGCGCGTTCGGCGCGCAGGCGGCCCCAAAAGTCGCGGTCACGGACCTCGCGTATCAGGAGCGGGTGGAAGAGTACATCCACACCGTTTCCGCCCAGAGCAACTTCCAGGCGAATGGCTACAGCGCCAGCGCGTCGTCGAGCTACGACGAAATGGAAGCCACCAGCAGCTATATCGAGCAAGGTGAACTGCGCAAGTTCACCGGTGACATCAAAGGCGAGATCCTGCGCAGCGGGATGTTCCAGCTGGTGCAGGGAACACCGCACACCGCGTCTTCCAAAGGCGACGTCTATGACGTCATCAAGCGCATCAAGGGCGGGCAGTTCAAAGGTGCCGATTACGTGCTGTTCGGCACCGTTTCCGACATCGACTTCACTCGCGACATCAACGAACTGGCCAACACCAACAGCTACTCGGCAGTGCTTGCACTGACGCTGGTGGCGGACTTCAGCCTGATCAACACCAAGACCTTCGAAATCACCTCGGCCTTCACCGCCATGGGTGAAGGCCAGGACACCAAGCTGTTGAACCACCGGGATGTCCACATCAGCCTCAACCGTCCGCGAGTAGTACGCGACGTGTCCAAGGCTCTGGGTGAAGACGTGGCGCGGCAAATGAGCGAACAACTCGGTGGCCCGCGTTACGAACAGCCTGGCGAACCCGTGCAGCGCAATAATCTGCCCCGGGATACCGCGCCGGTGATCCTGCGCTGAGCCACACCGCTGGAGAGATGCTTTTGTGGCGAGGGAGCTTGCTCCCGCTCGGTTGCGCAGCGACCGCAAAATCTTGGGGCTGCTTCGCAGCCCAGCGGGAGCAAGCTCCCTCGCCACAGGGTAGTGTGAAAGTCGGTTACACCGCAGCCTTGCGAATCGTCGCGAGCAAGCCCGCCGCCCCGATGAACAGGCCAGCAAACGTGCGGTTCATCCGCCGTTGCTGCTTCGGTGTGCGCAACAGGCGCAGGACTTTGGACGCCAGCCCGGTGTACCCGGCCATGACGATGAGGTCGACGCAGATCATGGTCACGCCCAGGATCAGGTACTGCTTGAGCAAGGGGGCATGGGGGTCGATGAATTGCGGCAGCACCGCCAGCATGAACACCAGCGCCTTGGGGTTGCTGATGTTGACCAGAAAGCCGCGAAACACCAGAGCCAAAGGGTTGCCGATAGGACGCACAACGGACTCATCACTGATATCGCCGGGGATGGCTCGCCACTGTTTGATACCCAGGTAAACCAGATAGGCCACACCGAACCATTTGATCGCGTAGAACGCGGTAGCTGATGCGGTGAGGATCGCGCCAACACCGGCGGCGACGATCACGATTTGCAACGCCAGGCCCAGCTGCAGGCCCAGGGCATTCCAGTAACCGCGCCAGAAACCATAGCGCAGGCCACTGGACATCGATGCAATGGCACCGGCGCCTGGGGAAAGACTGATCACCCAACAGGCAGCGAAAAACGCCAGCCATGTTTCCAGCAACATTGCACACCTCGGCTCAGATTCGTCGGAAACGACTAAGCTAATGCGCCACCGCACGATTGACCATCGCTTTTTTGCAAACAACAGCCCATCTGCACGGCCGGATTATTCGACGAAACCGCCGACCGGAAACGTCTCGCTGCCACGCCAGCGCCGAACCGAACGCTGGAAAAACAGGCTGTTGGGCACTTGCACCATGGCGCTGCCGGTGCCGAGCTCCTCGGGTTCGATCAGCGTGGTGTACAGCAGGTTGATCGCCACCACGCGGCCCTTGATGCCAGGCTTGTCGGTGGTGTCCACCAGCTCGACCACATCCCCCAGGCGAAACGGCCCGACGGTGTAGATCAAAACGGCGCACAGCAGGTTCGATAACACACTCCAGATGGCGAAAAACGCCACCGCGGCCACCGCGACGAAACCCGACAGCGCGGTCCACAGCACCGTGGCCGAGACGCCCAGGCGCTCGAGCACCACCAGCACAGCGCTGCCCATGATCAGCCAGCGCAGCACGCCTCGCAGGATGATCACCAATTGCGGTGGGAAGGGGTAACGCTCACCCAGGCCTGTAAGGGTCCGTGCCACGACACGCTGCGCGACATAGCCAGCCAGCAGGATCAGCAGGATTTGCACACCGAGCCAGATCGGCTCGATCCACATGACAGGGATAGGCAACGCCAACGCTTCCATCAGGACAACGCCTCCAGCTCCGCTTGCAAGTTTTCCAGCAGCTCCAAGGCTTGCATCCACGCCTCCTCAAGCTCCGCTTCCCGAACCTTCAGCCTGGCCTGTTCGGCCAGCAGATCACGCAGCTCATCCTTGCGCGCCGCTTCGTAAAGACCGCTGTCGCCGAGGCTGGTTTCGATTTTCTGCAGCTTTTCATGGAGCTTGCCCAGTTCGACTTCGAGCTTATCGGCTTCGCGCTTATGGGGCGCCAACTGCTGACGCAGAGCCGCTGCGGCCTGGCGCTGGGCTTTCTTGTCGGTCTTGTCCGGGTTGACGGGCGTGGTGCTGACCGGGGCATTGCGCTGACGGTACTCCACCAGCCAGCGCGCGTAGTCTTCCAGATCGCCGTCGAACTCCTCGACCTTGCCGTCGGCCACCAGAAAGAAATTATCCGTGGTGCTTTTGAGCAAATGCCGATCGTGGGACACCACCAGCACGGCCCCACTGAATTCCTGCAAGGCCATGGTCAGGGCCAGGCGCATTTCCAGGTCGAGGTGGTTGGTCGGTTCGTCGAGCAGCAATAGGTTCGGCCTACCCCAGGCGATCAACGCCAGCGCCAGGCGAGCCTTTTCGCCACCGGAGAAATTCAGCACCGGTTCGTCGATACGCGCGCCGCGGAAATCGAAACCACCGAGGAAGTCGCGCAGGACCTGCTCGCGCTCGGTCGGCGCCAGGCGTTGCAAATGCAACAGCGGGCTGGCCTTGGAATCCAGGGAGTCGAGCTGATGCTGGGCGAAGTAGCCAACCACGGTGTTCTCGCCCCGGGTCAGGCGCCCGGCAAGAGGTTCGAGTTCACCGGAAAGGTTTTTGATCAGGGTCGACTTACCGGCACCGTTGGGCCCCAGCAGACCGATCCGCGCACCCGGGGTCAGTTGCAGCTTGACCTTCTCCAGCACGGTCTTGTCGCCATAGCCCAGGCGCGCGTCGGACAGGTCGATCAGCGGGCTGGAAATCTTGGTCGACTCGCGAAAGACGAAATCAAACGGTGAATCGACGTGGGCCGCGGACAGCTCCTCCATCCGCTCCAGCGCCTTGATCCGGCTCTGGGCCTGGCGGGCCTTGGTGGCCTGGGCCTTGAAGCGGGCGATGTAGCTTTCCATGTGCGCACGCTGTGCCTGCTGCTTCTCGTAGGCCTGCTGTTGCTGGGCCAGGCGTTCGGCACGGGCTCGCTCGAAAGCACTGTAGCCGCCGCGGTACAAGGTGAGCTTGCGTTGATCGACATGGGCTACGTGATCGACCACGGCGTCGAGGAAGTCCCGGTCGTGGGAAATCAGCAACAGCGTGCCGGGGTAGTTCTTGAGCCAATCTTCGAGCCAGATGATGGCGTCGAGATCCAAGTGGTTGGTGGGCTCATCGAGCAACAGCAAGTCCGAGGGGCACATCAAGGCCTGCGCCAGGTTCAGGCGCATCCGCCAGCCGCCGGAGAAATCCCCGACCTGACGGTCCATCTGCTCATTGGTAAAACCCAGGCCTGCCAGCAATTTGCGCGCGCGGGCATCGGCGGTGTAGCCGTCGGCGCTGTCGAGCTCCGAATGCAAACGGGCCTGGGCAGCGCCGTCGTGGGCCGCCTCTGCCGCCGCCAGGTCGCGTTGAACCTGGCGCAGGCGCAGGTCCCCGTCGAGCACGTAGTCCACTGCCAGGCGCTCGAGGGTGTCGACCTCCTGGCGCATGTGGGCGATACGCCAATCGGCCGGCAGCAAGCAGTCGCCCGAGTCCGGGTGCAGCTCACCCCTCAGCAAGGCGAACAGGCTCGATTTGCCGGCACCGTTGGCACCGATGAGGCCGGCTTTGTGGCCGGCGTGCAGGGTCAGCTCGGCGTCTTCTAGCAGACGTTGCGGGCCACGCTGTAAAGTCAGGTTCTGAAGTCGGATCATAATGGCGGCGGAGTCTACCAGCTTCGCTCACAACTGGCGCGAGTAGCACGATGTCCCCTGACCTGTGGAGCTTTTCCCTCGACCTCTATGCCAAGCCTGGCGTAGAGCCGGCCTGCCTGGCGCTACAGAACGCTGGCGCGAATGTGTGCCTGCTGCTTTGCGGACTTTGGCTGGAACGGCGCGGCGTAACCTGCAATGAACAACGGCTGCAACAGCTTCGGCAATTGACCGAGCCTTGGGATGCAGAAGTGGTAAGGCCCTTGCGCTTGCTGCGCAGCCAATGGAAAACCAGTGCCCTGCAAGACACAGCACTCAATAGCCTGCGCGAACAGCTCAAGGGACTGGAGTTGGAAGCCGAACGGCGATTGCTGGAGCGATTGCAGGCAACGACCGAGGATTGGCCTGAGGGACAACAGAACGATTCAGCGCAATGGCTGCAAGGGCTGGCGGCGAGTGCCGACCCAGCGAACCGCGACGCGCTGCATCAGCTGCGCGTCGCGGTGTCCGGCACTTAGGAAGCGCTGGTTGGGTTGCTGGAGCTCGGCGCTACGGCGGCGGATGGGCTGATCGCCGGGGCCGGAGTGCTGGCGGTTGGAGCAGGTGTCGTGGTCGAAGCAGCCGGTGCCGATGTCGCAGGCTTGGCTGCTGGCGCAGTCGAGGCTTTTGCGGTGGCTGGCTTTTTCACGGCGGGTTTCGCCGCTGGCTTGGCGGCAGGTTTTGCAGCGACCGGTTTCGCGGCAGCTGGCTTGGCTGCAGGCTTTGCAGCGGCCGGTTTCGCGGCAGCTGGCTTGGCTGCAGGCTTTGCAGCGGCCGGTTTCGCGGCGGCTGGCTTGGCCGCAGGTTTTGCCGCAGCGGGTTTGGCAGCGGGTTTAGCCGTCGCTTTGGCAGGTGCTTTGGCAACAGCTGGCTTGGCAGCCGGTTTCACAGCAGGCTTGGCCGCAGCAGTTTTTGTTGCCGCAGGCTTGGCAGCGGGTTTCGCAGCGGCAGGTTTGGCAGCAGCTTTTGCAACCGGTTTGGCGGCGGCGGTTTTAGCGGCAGGCTTGGCCGCAGGTTTAGCGACAGCTTTTGCAGCAGGCTTAGCGGCAACAGGCTTAGCGGCGGCCGTCTTTGCAGCGGGTTTGGCGGCAGCTTTCGCAGCTGGTTTTTTTGCCGCTGGTTTTGCAGCGCTGGCAGCGACCGATTTGGCAGCCGGCTTGCTTGCTGCTTTGGCCGGTGCTTTCGCAGCTGGCTTGGCAGCCACTTTAGCGGGTGCTTTTGCCGCGACGGGTTTAGCTGCCGGCTTCTTGGCCGATACAGCAGCAGGCTTGGCAGCACGAAGCGACAGCGCCTTGCCCGCAGCCTCTTGCACGCGACCAACGCCCTGGGCCAGTTTCAGGCTTTCCTGGGCATCACGCTTGAGTTGCAGAATGTAGGTGCGGGTTTCGGACTGACGATCCTTCAAGGCATCGAGCAGGTCTTCGAGTTCTTTCACAACGTCCTTGGCCTTGGCTTGTGCCTTGGCCTTGCCAGCGGTGGCTGCGTCTTGCAACTTGGTGCGCGACTTGTGCAGTTTCTCCTGGGCTTTGCCACGTTGTTTTTCCAGTTTGGCGAGCAGTTTTTCAGCATCAGCCAGGGCTTGGGAGCAGGCATTTTCCAGATGCTCGAGCAAGCTGCCCGAAAGTTGTTGGAGCAGGTGCAACGGAGTGTTTACTGGCTTCTTGGTGGCCGACATGGTTTACCTCCTGACTGACGTGAGTGCGGCTCATACTAGACCTCTGCTGCAACCGCCGCTAGGGCATGTTGACAGTACACAAGACGTTGCGTTGCAAGAGACGAAAAATCTTCTACATCCGTGCCTGGGCAATCCACCGCTACAGATATCGACACTGGCATAATTCCTCGATTCGAGGCCGGAGAGCACACATGTCGCGTCACCTGTTTTTAAGCCTGTGCATGGTTTGCTCCATGACTCAGGCCGTTGAAAAAACCAACGCAAACGAGGCTCGCGATCTGGCGTACAGCTTGGGTGCGAGCCTGGGTGAACGCCTGCGTCAGGACGTACCCGACCTGCAGATCCAGGCCCTGGTGGAAGGTCTGCAACAGGCCTATCTGGGCAAGCCTCTGGCTCTCAAGGATGAACGCATCGAACAGATCCTGGCCGCGCATCAGGCGCAACTGACGGCGCAATCCACGACACCGCAGATCGAAGTCGCACTGAAGACCGAACAGAAATTTCTCGATGAAGAAAAAAACCGCCCCGGGGTCCAACAGCTGGCAGACGGCATCCTGCTGACCGAACTCAAGCCAGGCCACGGCGCGAAAGCCGGCCCCCACGGCAAGGTCCAAGTGTTGTACATCGGCCGGTTGCCGGACGGCACCGTATTCGACTCCAACCGGCAAGCCCAGTGGTTCAGCCTCGACAGCGTGATTGACGGTTGGCGCAGTGCATTGCCGCAGATGCCGGTTGGCGCGAAGTGGCGGCTGGTGATTCCTTCGACCCAGGCCTATGGCGCCGAAGGTGCCGGGGATGTGATCCCGCCATTCACGCCTCTGGTGTTTGAAATCGAGTTGCTGGGCGCGACAACCTGACACTGCCCCAAACGAAAAACGGTGCGCAATGCGCACCGTTTTTTTATTACCGCGAGCCCTTCAGGCCTGGACCGGAGCCTCTTCCTTGTGGGCGTTGTGCAGCACTTCGATCAGGCAGTCTTCCAGTTCGAAGCGCTCGTGCAGCAAGCCGCCCAGCTCTTTGAATTTTTCCGCTACGCACTTGCCTTCATCACAAAGGTCGTTGAACGCCAGCAGTTTTTCGGTGATGACGTCGATGCGCGGATAGATCTGCTCGGCGAGCTCCAGGCCACGCTTGTCGTTGAAGGCCTTGGCCTCGCCCGTCAGTTGTTCGTAGATCTCGAAATGACCGGCAGACACATAGTCGACCAGCACACCGCAGAACTCCTGCAACGGTTTGCGGCTTTCGCTCAGCGCTTCAGGCTTGTCGCCGAGAGCATCATAGGCCCGAACCAGTTCGTGACGCTCCTGCAACCAGCGGTCGATCAGCAGATGCACCCCACCCCAGCGTTCCTGAGCATTCTGACAACTTTCGAGCATGGTGATTTCTTCCCTTGTGAGTCATGCCCCCTCGCAGTCTGCACACGCCTGAATGATCAGGGACAAGCCAGACAAACATGATCGAGCGGCACAATTCCAATAACACGTGCGGGCCAGATTATGCCCGCACGACAACCGCTTCAAGGTACGCAGGAGATAAAGTTCATACAAGTGTTTAATCCAACACCCGGACCAGGTGCGACGTATCGCCGCTGAGCGGTCGTACCAGAGCACTCCAGACAAGGCGCAACAGCAAATAGCTCATCGCGCTGGACACCGCGAGAAAAAACAACAGGCTCCACTCGGGGATGCTCAGGTCGAACAGCGTCCAAGTGATGTTCGCGCAGTCGACCGCACCGTCGAGGACGCGATGCAAGGCACACCACCAGGAATCCGACCTATGCATCTGCACAATACAATCGGGCAACTGCTCGAACGAAACGCTTTGCATCAGGACTTGACGCCACGCGAGGATCATTCCCGCCGACGCAAAAACCAACCCCATCGCCCCATAGAAAATGCTGCCCTTTTCACCCGGACCGTGTACGCAGGCCACGAGGCCATTCACCAGAAACAGCATCAGGCACAACCGCTGCAAAACACATAGGCTGCAAGGCGTCAGGCCGACCGCATATTCCAGATAACTGGCGATGCCCAAAGCCAGGGCAGCGGCAATGGAAGCCATGAGAAACAAGAAGCGTGAGCTGGCCAAAGACATGGCGGTTCCGTAACAAAAGAGACAAGCAGTTACGGTAGAGGAAAGCCCTCGGGCCTTTCAAGGCAGGTCCGTGCAGACACTTCACCAGGGGTGTAGGGAATTCCCGACAAGCACGAGTGGATTCAGCGCAATCCTTTGTAGGACTTTCCCGAGGTCATGACTAAAGCCCCTGTATTCGCGGCGAGGGAGCACGCTCCCTCGCCAAAACGACTCAAACAGAGATCAAGTGGACAGGACCTGAGCCGGGACCGGCAAAGGCGCGGCCAGCAGACGCTCATCCAACAGCCCCAACCCTTCCTGGAACAACTGATTGCTGCGCTCGGCATCCCCCAGCTGCGCCAACAACCGTGCCAGTTCAGCGCAGGCTTCGGGATTGCGCTGAACCCGCAAACTGCTTTCCAGATAGTCCCGCGCCTTGCCCCACAAGCTGCCCTGCAGACATAGGCGCCCGAGTGTCAGCAGCAGGCTTGGATCGGCCGGATGATCCTTGAGCCAGCCTTCGGCCGTTTGCAGCTGGCGAATCGGATCATTGCCCCGAACCAACCCGTACAGGCGCGCCAAGTGACTGTCATAGTGACGCTTGAGCGCAACTCGCAACACTTCTTCGGCCTCGACCTGGGCCCCCAGTTGCCGCAGCTGCTCGGCATAGGCCAGCACCAGCGCCGACTCCTGACGCTGCGCGGAGGTCAGTTGCTGCCAGGCGCGGTTGAGCGATTGCAAACCGACGCTACCGTCCTCTTCGCGATGGGCCGCCAGGGTGAGATTCTCGCCCCACGCCCGGCGCTCAAGCTCAGCCAGTTCACTGGGCGGCAGGACTTTGTCCTTGCGCAGCTCCGGCAACAGCCGAATCACCGCCGACCAGTCACCCCGTTGCTGATGCAGTCGCTGCAACTGGCGCAAGGTCTGGGCGTTATGAGGATGACGTTCATGCATGGCTTGCAGCGTGCTCAACGCACCGTCGGTGTCACCTCGGTCGGTCTGCAATTGCGCATGAGTCAGGGCGATGGCCAATTCCGCCTGGGGCTGACGTTCCAGGGCACGCTCCAGCAAACTGTCGCTCTGCTCGTAGAGCCCCTGCTCATTGGCCGCGCGGGCGGCTCCGAGGTAATAGAGCAACGGTTGGCGCTCGGCTTCGGCGGCACGGTGCAGGTGACGTTGGGCGCTGGCCCAACGACCTTCGGCCAGATCCAGTTGGCCGTGCTCGATTGCCACCTGCACACGGCGACTGCGGTTACGCCGCGACCATGGGTTGACCACGCCACTAGACGTGGTCACCAGCCCGATCAAGGCCCACACGCCCCGCCACAACAGCCAGAGCACCGCCACCAGCGCCAGGGTGACCCACAGGCCGGCTTCGTAACGAAAGTTCTTGTACGCCACCAGCACGTAACCTGAATGCTCGGCGATCGCCACACCCAGCAACGCAGCGGCAGCGATGACCACGAACAGAATCACGTAGAGGCGCTTCATGGCGCAGTCTCCTGCTCGCCAGGCTTGGGCAGCGGCTTGACCGAATCCTCGGCGTTCAGGTTGCGACGTTCGAGGTAAGCCTGGACGCTGCTCAGGGTGCCCGTCAGGTCCGGCGTGACCACCGTCACCGGCTCTTTGGACAGCTCGACTACGCGCTCAAGCATGACTTTGCTTTGCGGATTGTCCTGGTTGAAGTTGCTCTTCAGCACGTCCCGCGCTTCGGTCAGCGCCTGGGTATACACCGGCGCCTGACCGTTGAGGGCAGCCCATTGCGCCTGCTCCAGCGCCAGGCTCAAGGCCAGGCGCACCTGCACCAGGCTCTGCCCGGCCAGGAGTGGACGAACGTTCTCATCCGCGTTGAAATCGATGCGGATGTAGCGCGAGATCTGGTCCCACCACTGTGCCCAGCGGCTGGCGCCATCGCCATCGGCGGTCAGGCCCAGCAGGGATTCACCACGGTCCTTGTATTCGGGCGCCAGCTCGGTGAGTTGCAACACCTGGTCACGCAGGGCCCCAGTTGCAGGAAGAGCCCGGTGCGATCCGGTTGTTCGGTGCTGCGCAACGCCGCAAGCGTCTTGGCCAGTTGCTCGCGAGCGGCGAACGAGCCAGGGTCGTTCTGCTCGCGCAGGATCTCGTCAGCCCCCTGGACCAATGCCTGGGCACTGCTGATGTCTTGCAAGGCGGAAAGACGCAGGCTGGCCAGGCGCAACAGATGCTCGGCTTCAGCCAGGCGCCAGTCCTTGCGGCTGGCACCGAGCACGGTTTCCAGGCGCTGGTTCAGGCGCTGCTGATCGCCTTGCAGTTGGGCAACCTGACGCCGTCGCTCCTCCAGCTCTTCAGCCGGTGGCAACTGCGCCAGACGCTCACTGAGGCGCTGCTCATTGAGCTTGAGGGACTGGGCCTGGTCATTCAGCGCCTGGACCTGGGTAGACTGCTGCTGGTTATTGGCTTGCAGATGACGCACCTGCCACACGCCCCAGCCGCCAACGGCCACACCGGCAGCCCCCAATAACAACGCGACAATGGCCAGTCCGTTGCCGCGACGCGGCGCCATCGGGGCCGGGGTTTCAACCGGCGCATCGATCGCTGGCTGAACTTGATCTTTTGGCAAGGCTGTTTCGTTCACGTATCCATCCTTTGCAATAGAAAACGGCACGGACTGTTCCCGTAACGCCGCCAGCAAAGCCGCGGCGCTGGCGCCACGGCAATCCACAACTGTTCGGGCCCCGGCGGCACGCGCCATCTCGGCAACCCTCGGGCTTGGAACAAACAGCGGTAACCGCGCCAGGGCGGGCCACGCGTCGCCAGCGAGCCGCTGCAGATGCTCGAAGCTCTGCCCACTGCTGACCACCAGTGCGTTCAAGCGTTCCGCTTCAACCTTCGCTGGCAACTCACCTTCGCGGTAGTGCGGCAGGCCGCGCCGGTACAATTCAAGATAATCGACCCTAGCACCTTGCTCGCGCAAACGCTCTGCCAGCAAACCGCGCCCGCCCTCGCCACGCACGATCAGAACCTTGGGATCGGGACGGGTGATAGCCTGGCGTAACACCAGATGCTCCAGCAAGGCTTCGCTGTCGTCGCCGTTATCGGGATAAAACACGGTGAGGCCAGCGTCGGCAAGAATCTGCCCGGTGGCCGCCCCCACGCTGAACCATGGCTGGTCTGGCGGCTGGGGCCAGTATTGACGCAGCAGCTCCATGCACAAACGAGCGGCAGGTTTGCTGACCACAATCACGGCACAGTACTGGTCCAGCCTTTGAAGGATCGCCTGCCCGGCATCGGACACGGCGATCGGCTCGATATCCAGCAACGGCAGGCTGCTGCTGAATACACCCGCTTCGGCCAGGGCAGCCGCCAGCGCCGACGACTCGTCTGCCGGCCGGGTGAGCAGCAGGCGCCAGCCTGTCACGCGTGGCCTGCCTCGCCGTAGACTGCCTTGAGGATGTCATCGGCGCCCTGACTGAGCAGGTCTTCAGCCACTCGCACACCCAACGCCTCGGCATCGTGGCGCGGCGCCCGAGCCTCGGCGCTGATCAGCCGACCACCGTTCGGATCCCCCACCAGGCCACGCAACCAGACCTGTTCGCCTTCCAACACGGCGTAACAGGCGATGGGCACTTGGCAACCGCCATTGAGGTGTTTGTTGAGGGCTCGCTCGGCGAAAACCCGTGTGGCCGTGTCTTCATGGTGCAGCGATGCCAGCAGGGCGTGAATGTCACTGTCGGCGCTGCGGCATTCGATGCCCACCGCCCCCTGCCCACCGGCCGGCAGGCTGTCGTCGACGCTGATGGCCGAGGTGATGCGATCTTCAAAACCCAGGCGGATCAGGCCCGCGGCGGCGAGGATGATCGCGTCGTACTCACCGGCGTCGAGCTTGGCCAGGCGAGTGTTGACGTTACCTCGAAGGAAACGGATTTGCAGATCAGGGCGGCGAGTCAGCAACTGCGCCTGGCGACGCAGGCTGGAGGTGCCCACCACGCTCCCGGCAGGCAGCGCATCAAGGCTGGAGAAGGTGTTGGAGACAAAGGCATCGCGCGGATCTTCCCGCTCGCAGATGCAAAACAGGCCCAGGCCTTCGGGGAAGTCCATGGGCACGTCTTTCATCGAATGCACGGCGATGTCGGCTTCGTTGTCCAGCAGCGCGGTTTCCAGCTCCTTGACGAACAGGCCCTTGCCGCCGATTTTCGACAGCGGCGAGTCCAGCAGCTTGTCGCCGCGGCTGACCATGGGCACCAGCGTCACGTTAAGGCCGGGGTGGGCGGCTTCCAGACGGGCTTTAACGTATTCGGCCTGCCAGAGAGCCAGGGCACTTTTACGGGTGGCGATGCGAATCTCGCGAGGGGACATGGATCAATCCGTACTGAAAAGATACGGCGGATAATAACAGCTCAGCCAAAACCGCTTTGATTTGAATCACGACCCCAAAGCCTCCCTGGCCGTCAATGTCCTGGAAATGGAATGTCTTGCCGCGCGGCCCTAGAGCTGTTGCATCATCTTGCGGACACCGGCCACATGTCGCCGACTGACAATCAACGCATCACCATTGAGGCCTTTGAGAAACAGCTGGAAGTGTCCCAGCGGGGTGCGTTGCAAACGCTCGATTCGTTCACGGGCCACGAGGGCATTGCGGTGGATGCGCACAAACCGTTCGCCGAACTCGTCTTCAAGGGCCTTGAGCGGCTCGTCCAGCAGCACCTCGCCACTCTCATGGCGCAAGGTCACGTATTTATGGTCGGCAATGAAGTAGACCACCTGGTTCAACGGGATCAGCTCGATCCCCTTGCGGGTGCGGGCACTGATGTGGCTGCGTGGGCCGCTGCCACTTTCGGCGGCCGGCCGGGTCAGCGCCGCCAGTTGCACCCGGTTGGGCCGTTCAGCCTTGCGCAAGGCCTCAACCAGCGCCTCGGCGGAGATCGGCTTGATCAGATAGCCCACGGCGCCGGCCTGCAACACCTCCGGCGGGAAGTCGTCCCGCGTGGTGCAAAACACCACCGCGGGCGGAGACTCTCGCTCGCACAGCTTCGCCGCGACCTGCAAGCCATCCAGGCCAGGCATGCGAATGTCGAGCAGCACGATATCCGGCTTGTGGCTTTCAATAAGGGCCAACGCCTCTTCGCCATTGGTGGCGCTCGGCTCCAGGACACTGTAACCCTCGAGTTCGCCAACCATTCGGCTCAGGCGCTCACGGGCCAGTGGTTCGTCATCAACGATCAGGACATTCATATTGCGCTGGATTCCTGCGTGAGTCTCGCACAAGGATAGCGTAGACAGGGGAAGTGACATCCGTCACCGCGATCCACGCTAAGACTCGCTCGAGGGCCAAAAAGTGCCGCGAGGCAGTTGCCTATCTTTACCAACGCTTGCCGATAGATGCTCGAGGCCTGTTGTCGCACGGCGTCGCCATAGGGATTGTTAACACTCGATCTGATCAATATGAGCTCCCCCTTTTTCTATTCGTCCGTTGCGCCATGGATGGAAAAAGCAAAAGTCCTACCGTCCACTGTAGACGGTTGCCACGACGATATTGCTCAATCGGAAAATATCGTTGCGCAAAAAGCCTCATTAAATGCTTAGGTTGTGCGCAAAAAACCTGCCGACCAGTGCCAGCGCCAGCCCCGGCAACCCTGCTATCATCGGCCGCAGCCTTTAACCGCTATTTTTTCTTCAGCCGATCACGAGCGAATTCATGAGCACTGACAAGACCAATCAGTCCTGGGGCGGCCGCTTCAGTGAACCCGTCGACGCCTTCGTCGCCCGCTTCACCGCCTCCGTCAACTTCGACCAGCGCCTGTATCGCCACGACATCATGGGTTCGATCGCCCACGCCACCATGCTGGCCAAGGTCGGCGTGCTGACCGATGCCGAGCGCGACAGCATCATCGATGGCCTGAAGACCATCCAGGGTGAAATCGAGGCCGGCCAGTTCGACTGGCGCGTCGATCTTGAAGACGTGCACATGAACATCGAAGCGCGCCTGACCGATCGCATCGGCGTGACCGGCAAGAAGCTGCACACCGGTCGCAGCCGCAACGACCAGGTGGCCACGGACATCCGCTTGTGGCTGCGCGATGAAATCGACCTGATCCTGGCCGAGATCACCCGCCTGCAAAAAGGCCTGCTGGAACAGGCCGAGCGTGAGGCCGAGAGCATCATGCCGGGCTTCACCCACCTGCAAACCGCCCAACCTGTAACGTTCGGGCATCACATGCTGGCCTGGTTCGAAATGCTCAGCCGCGACTACGAGCGCCTGGTCGATTGCCGCAAACGCAC
The DNA here is from genome assembly GCF_000585995.1 of Pseudomonas brassicacearum. Taxonomy (NCBI): domain Bacteria; kingdom Pseudomonadati; phylum Pseudomonadota; class Gammaproteobacteria; order Pseudomonadales; family Pseudomonadaceae; genus Pseudomonas; species Pseudomonas brassicacearum. Next base: position 6,383,457 of record NZ_CP007410.1, read on the forward strand.
CAACCGCATGCCCCTGGGCAGCGCGGCGCTGGCCGGTACCACCTACCCGATCGATCGCGAATATACCGCGCAACTGCTGGGTTTCGACGCCGTGGGCGGCAACTCGCTGGATAACGTTTCTGACCGCGATTTCGCCATCGAATTCTGCGCCGCCGCGAGCATTGCGATGATGCACCTGTCGCGTTTCTCCGAAGAGCTGGTGTTGTGGACCAGCGCGCAATTCCAATTCATTGACCTGCCCGACCGCTTCTGCACCGGCAGCTCGATCATGCCGCAAAAGAAAAACCCCGACGTGCCGGAACTGGTGCGGGGCAAGAGTGGCCGCGTGTTCGGTGCGCTGATGGGCCTGTTGACCCTGATGAAAGGCCAGCCGCTGGCCTACAACAAGGACAACCAGGAAGACAAGGAGCCGCTGTTCGACGCCGCCGACACCCTGCGCGATTCACTGCGGGCCTTTGCCGACATGATCCCGGCCATCAAGCCCAAGCATGCCGTGATGCGCGAGGCCGCCCTGCGCGGTTTCTCCACCGCCACTGACCTGGCCGACTACCTGGTACGCCGTGGCCTGCCGTTCCGTGACTGCCACGAAATCGTCGGGCACGCCGTGAAGTATGGCGTGGACAGCGGCAAAGACCTGGCGGAGATGAGCCTGGATGAACTGCGCAAATTCAGCGACCAGATCGAGCAGGACGTGTTCGCGGTGTTGACCTTGGAAGGCTCGGTCAATGCCCGTGATCACATCGGCGGTACCGCACCGGCGCAGGTCAAGGCGGCCGTGGTGCGCGGCCAGGCGTTGCTCGCCAGCCGCTAAAAGCCAAAAGCATCGCGAGCAAGCTCGCTCCCACAGTCAATCTCCCGTGAACACACCTGTTGTGAACATTCAGAGATTCAAATGTGGGAGCGAGCTTGCTCGCGATAGCTGACTTTAAATCACCGAAAAACTCACTTCTTGGCAGCAATCATCGCCAAAAATGCCGGCATCGCAGCTTCTCTATCCGCCGCGATCCGTTGCACATGCGGGTTCTGCTCCAAGCGCTCCATCAGCGCCTTGGCCGCTGGCATCTCTGCCAGCAAGTCGAGATCGAACAACTTCCTGCCCACCTGCAAGGCCAGGGATAAGCTGTAGAAGAAATACAGATCGGCCAGGCTCATGCTATCGCCCGCCACATAGGGCGAGAATTTGCCGTGCCTGCCGAGCGAGGCGAACCCCAGCAGCAATTCGGCCTTGGTTTTTTCCTTGATGGCATCGGGCACCGACGCGCCGAAAAACGCCTCGCCGTAGCAGGCTCGCCCCGGCAGCTCGATGTACAACTCGATCTCCCTGCACAAGGCCAATACCTGGGCACGCTCGAACGGGTCACTGGGCAGCAGGGCCTTCCCTGGCTGGGTTTGCTCGATGTATTCGAGGATCACGCTGGTTTCGTTGATAAACCCTTGTTCGGTCTTCAGCACCGGGACCTTGCCGCGCGGGCTGACGGCCAGCGCTTCGGCGGTCTGGCTGGGGTAGAACGGCACTTCTTCGAAAGGCAGGCCCTTCTCCAGCAGCGCCAGCTTGACCATGTTGTAATAATTACTGACAGAGAAACCATAAAGCTTGAGCATTACAAAGCCTCCAGGCCGTGTGGGGTTGGCAGCCTTGCGTTATAGACTGCCAAGGCGCATTCCGCCAGGCGCATCACCGCGCTGAATGCAGGTAAACTGGCGACCTTTCTCCAAGGAGCCTGCCATGAGCGAGCCAACCGACATCGACAACGACGAAGAAGAATTCGTCGAGAACACGCTGATCGAAGCCATCGAAAACCAGATCGAAAGCGACAACCCGCCAGCGGCCAAGGCCACCTTCAACAAGCTGACCCTGGTCGGTTACGAGCGCGAAGAAATCCTCAACCTCATGGCTCATGTACTGGCCTATGAGATCGACGCCATTCTCGAAGAAGACCGCCCGTTCGACACCCAATGGTACGAAACGGCGCTGCGCGCCCTTCCCGAGTTGCCGCCGGAAAAGAAATAAACTCCGTGGCGAGGGAGCTTGCTCCCGCTCGGCTGCGCAGCAGCCGTACAGCTTTTGGGACCGCTTCGCGATCCAGCGGGAGCAAGCTCCCTTGCCGCAACAAATGGCTCGTCTGCTTACCCGAAACAAAAAAAGCATGACGCTGACACTGGACAGCCCGGCCGACTACGCTCACCTTAGTGACGCTGTCGTCCAAATTCCTAGAAAGTCTGGAGTCCTTATGTCGCTTACCCCTGAGCTGGTTGCCGAACTGGAAATCCTTGCACTCTTCAACCTGGACAGTTCCCAGGAAGGCCTGAAAATCCATCAGACCGCTGCCCCCTCTGCCATCGCTGCTGCCAAACGCCTGTACGAAAAAGACCTGATCACCCTGTCCGATGGCGGTTATCTGACCAGCCTGGGCCGAGATGCCGCCGAGCATGTGCAAAGCCTGTTGACCATCCTTAACGTTGTTCAAGAAGCCGCCTGACTCCCCCTGCCGCCCACGGGAATCTCCTTCAGCGAGATTTCCGCAGGCGCACTGGCGCTCCGTGTAAAAAATCTGACGTCAAAAGCCCACTTTCAGCTTAAGAATTCCCAAGGTCGGGCGCTAAACTGCCATTAGCTGTGATCTCCCACGTTCGACGCCGCGAGCCGGTTTGAGCCGACATGACCCGCAATCACGAAATACGCCCCGATCTGGACGAGGGAATCGACCGCAAGGTCCTGAGCCAGTTGCGCGCACGTTTTCTCAAGCTCAACAGCGTCCGGATGGAGCGCGCCCTGGAAGGTCTGTCGACCCGCCAGCAAGGTGTGTTGACGCTGCTGCCGCTGTTTTTCCACGTCAACCATCCACTGCTGCCCGGCTACGTCTCGGGCAGCACGCCGGCCGGGCTGTCGAACTATGAGCCCGACGCCAGCGTCCTGACCGAGGCCCAGCGGCTGACGCGTTCGTTTTCCTACAAGCCGCGCCACGGCAGCAATCCACCGCGCCCGATTCTTGGCCTGTTTTTAATGGGCAGCCTGGGCACGTTGGCCCAGGCCGATCAGAGCGACATGGATGTGTGGGTCTGCCACGGGCCGGACCTGAGCGACGACGAACTGGCCGAGCTGCGCAAGAAATGCCAGCTGCTCGAGGCATGGGCCGCGACCCAGGGCGCCGAAGCCCACTTTTTCCTGATCGACCCAGCGCGTTTCGTGCGAGGCGACCGGGACAATCAGCTCAGTTCCGACGATTGCGGCACGACCCAGCACTACCTGCTGCTGGACGAGTTCTACCGCACCGCGATCTGGCTGGCCGGGCGCACACCGATCTGGTGGCTGGTGCCGGTCTATGAAGAAGACAATTATGAGCAGTACACCCATACGCTGATTTCCAAGCGCTTCATCCGCGCGGATGAAACGCTGGACCTCGGGCATCTGGCCTACATACCCGCGGGAGAATTCATCGGCGCCGGGCTCTGGCAATTGTTCAAAGGCATCGAATCGCCGTACAAGTCCGTGCTCAAGCTGCTGCTGACCGAGGTTTATGCCAGCGAGCACCCGAACGTGCGCTGCCTGAGCCTGCGCTTCAAACAGGCCGTGTTTGCCAATCGCCTGGACCTGGAAGAGCTGGATCCTTACATGGTGGTCTACCGCCGCCTGGAGGAATACCTCAATGCCCGTGGCGAACCCGAACGCCTGGAATTGATCCGACGGGCGCTGTACCTGAAGGTCAATCGCAAGCTCACCGGCCAGGGGCGCAGCAGCGGCTGGCAACGGGTGCTGCTCGAACGACTGGCCCGGGAATGGGGCTGGGACCCACGTCAACTGGCGCTGCTGGACAGCCGCAGCCAATGGAAGGTGCGCCAGGTCAGCAACGAGCGGCGAGCGCTGGTCAACGAGCTCACCCACAGCTACCGTTTCCTGACCCAGTTCGCCCGCACCGAGAAAACCGTCAGCCTGATCAATAGGCGCGACCTCAACGTCCTTGGCAGGCGGCTGTACGCAGCCTTCGAACGCAAGGCCGACAAGGTCGAGTTCATCAACCCTGGCATTGCCCCGGACTTGGCCGAAGACACCCTGACGCTGGTCCAGTCACCCAACAAGAAAGAACCAGGACAGAATCAGTGGGGCCTGTACAACGGCAGCCTCAATGCCCTGGAGTGGGAGAACTTCGCGCCGATCAAACGCAGTCGCGAGTTGCTGGAACTGCTGACCTGGTGTCATCGCAACGGCGTGATCGACAGCAGCACGCGCCTGGCGCTGCACCCTGGGGACAGCGACCTGAGCGAGTTCGAACTGTTCAACCTGCTGGGCAGCCTGCAACAGTCCATCGCCCTGCCCCTGACCACCGTGGATGAAGAGCAATTGCTGCGCGCCAGCGTGCCCAGCGAAGTGCTGATTCTGGTGAACGTCGGCGTCGACCCGCTCAAGCATCACCGCGACCTGAATATCCTGATGACCACCGAGCGCACCGACTCCCTGAGCTACGCTGGGGTGCGGGAGAACCTGGTGTTGACCCTCGACCAGGTCACGCTCAACAGCTGGAACGAAGTGCTGGTCAACCGCTTCGACGGCGAGCACGCCCTGCTCGACTGCCTGCGCGACTACCTCAACGACCTGCCCGTCACGCAGCGCCAGCCGCGTTTGCAGGTACGGTGCTTCTGCCACAACCGCGCACAGTTCATTGCACGACGGGTCGAGGACGTCATCGAAACCGCCCAGACCCTGCTGTTGAGCCGGCTCAATCACCGCTATCTGCTTCAGGTCCAGCAGCACTATCACGTACTGGAGCTGGTGCCCGGCCATGTCAACCATGTGGCCCTGGGCAGCCTCTCGGCACTGATGGACTACCTGGGCGAGGAACTGACGGCCTACAGCCCGCTGCATCTGGACTCGATGGCCCTGGAAGACCACGACCTGGCGCTGGTCCTGCCCATGGGTCAGCCCGAGTGCATTCAGGTGTTCTACCGGGTCAACGAGGACGACGCCGAGCTGTACGTGCTCGATGAGTTCAACGCCTTGTGGCAACAGCGCCTGCCGTATCACGACGAGCACAGCCTGCTGGTGCCACTGCAACGCTTCTTGCAATCGGTGCTGTACCGCCGCGACGCCCTGCTGCCGATGGATGCCGCCCAGCCGTTGACCCTGGAAACCCTGTATTACCAACTCCTGCCCTCAGGCCCCGGGCGAGCACGGCGGATCGAGGCGCGACAGACGCCGCAGACGCCAGAAAACAAGCCGTTCTACGACGTGCAAGCCATCATCGGCAAAGCCGCGCACGGACAGGTGCACGTCACCCTGTACTGTGATCAGCAGGAGTTTTCGGAGTTGGAGCATGGCGACCAGTTGTTCAGTGTGGTCGCCAGGGAGATCGTCGAGCAGCGCCGCGAGGCCAAACGCTACCGTTGCTACATCACCGACCTGGACCTCTCGGGCCTGGTGGGCGATGGTGCCTGCTCAAGTAATTTGTACCTGCGCTACAAGGCCGACCTGGAACGCGCGCTGAACGAGGCGCTGGCCTCGGTCTGAGGCGCTCAGAGGTGGAAATCGCCGCCCGCTTCAGGCTGATATTCCACATCCAGCAACGTCAGCTTCAGCGTCTTGCCGCCCGGGGCCGGCCAGTCGATGTGCTGGCCAACCTTCAGCCCCAGCAATGCGCTGCCCACCGGGGCGAGGATCGAAATCTTGCCTTCATCGGCATTCGCGTCCTGGGGGTAAACCAGGGTCAGGTGATAGTCCTTGCCACTGCTTTCTTCGCGGCAGTGCACGCGTGAGTTCATGGTCACGACATCGGCGGGCACTTCATCGTGGCCCACCAGGTTATCGGCGCGATCCAGTTCGGTTTGCAACGCAATCACGCCCGGCAGCGTTTCATCAAGGCTGTCGATCAGGCGTTCCAGACGCTGTACGTCCAGACGGGTAAGGGTGATGGAAGGTGCGGTCATGATCCTGGCAGACTCCTTTCTTCTGCACAAAAAAAGCAAAACCCCGCCACAAGAAGGCGGGGTTTTCACGGGCCTCGATGAGTTGAGGCGTAGCCGGACACTATCACAGCTCAATAAATAAACAACCCGGGCGGGGTACAGCGGTACCCATGGGTAGCTCACAGACAACCGAATGGGCGACGCCGAACCCTTGTGGCGAGGGAGCTTGCTCCCGCTCGGCTGCGCAGCAGTCGCAAGACTTTGGGGTCGCTTCGCACCCCAGCGGGAGCAAGCTCCTTCGCCACAGAAGCTTCCAAGACCAACGGTTACCTTAGAAACTTGCGCTCAAGCGCCTCGGCACAGATAACCCGGCGGCGCTCATCGTCGGCCGAGCGCCATTCGCGGATGTGTTCCACATGACGGAAACAGCCGAGGCAGACCTTCTGTTCATCCAGTTTGCACACGCTGGTACACGGTGACGGCACGACGGAACTGACGTTGCTGTAGAGCGGCTTGGGCGGCCGCGCCGGGGCGGTCTGGCTCACGCGGTCACAGACCTTCGAAATCAAGTTTTGCATCCGCCTGCTCTTCGACGATGCGCTCGAGCATCTCGCCCAACTGCTCTTCGCTCTTGTCGCACATCCAGCGATCGCTTTCCTCGTCGTAGTCGAAGTGGAACCCGCCGGACACCGCCGCCAGCCATAACTGCCGCAACGGCTCCTGGCGACTGAAGATCAACTGGGTGCCGTTCTCGAACTTGACGGTCAGCACACCGGCGGAGCTTTCCAGGTCGACATCCAGGCCACTGTCGTCAAACACATCCTCCAGCGTATGCTGGGTGGTATCGACCAGATCGTGGAAACGGGCTTCAGTCAAACTCATTGCGGCAACCTCGAAAATGTCTGCTCATGCTCAAGCGCCGCAAAGATACGGACGCTTCCCGGCGATTGCAAAGGATATACCGACCGGCGACAGCCCGCGCCGGGAAATGCCCGGTGGCCTGTCGGACGGGAGCCCCGTTGCATAGGCAAGCCGCCGGGTGGCCGGTATACTCCGGCGCAATTAACGCATTTTCAAGGATTTCGCCATGAAGCGCCTGATCTCTTCCCTTGCTGCGCTCGTCGCGGTTGCCTGCCTTGTGACGGCCTGTGGTCAAAAAGGTCCGCTGTACCTGCCTGACGACAGCAAGTCCCCTGAAGAGCAGGCCAAGTCGTCGCAAGCCAAACCCCACGCGCACGACACCCACACCACTTACTAAGGGAACGCCATGGACGCTTTTAACTACCGTGGCGGGGAGCTGTTCGCGGAAGGGGTTGCCCTGTCCGCCATCGCCGAACGTTTCGGCACGCCGACCTACGTCTATTCCCGCGCCCACATCGAAGCCCAATACCTGGCCTTTGCCGATGCCCTCGCCGGCATGCCGCACCTGGTGTGTTTCGCCGTAAAAGCCAACTCCAACCTGGGTGTGCTCAATGTCCTGGCGCGCCTGGGCGCCGGTTTCGACATCGTCTCCGGCGGTGAGCTCGAACGCGTCCTGGCGGCCGGCGGCAGCGCCGACAAAATCGTGTTCTCCGGTGTCGGCAAGACCCGTGAAGACATGCGCCGCGCGCTGGAAGTCGGCGTGCACTGCTTCAACATCGAATCCACCGATGAGCTCGAACGCCTGCAAATCGTCGCCGCCGAGCTGGGCGTCCGCGCCCCGATCTCCCTGCGCGTGAACCCGGACGTCGACGCCGGCACCCACCCGTACATTTCCACCGGCCTCAAGGAAAACAAGTTCGGCATCGCCATTGCCGACGCCGAAGACGTGTACGTGCGGGCAGCCCAACTGCCGAACCTGGAAGTGCTGGGCGTCGATTGCCACATCGGCTCGCAGCTGACCACCCTCGAACCCTTCATCGACGCCCTCGACCGCCTGCTGGCGCTGGTCGACCGCCTCGGCGACTGCGGCATCTACCTGCGTCACATCGACCTGGGGGGCGGTGTTGGCGTGCGCTATCGCGATGAAGAGCCGCCGCTGGTGGCCGACTACATCAAGGCTGTGCGTGAACGCCTCGAAGGGCGTGACCTGGCGCTGATGTTCGAGCCGGGCCGCTACATCGTGGCCAACGCTGGCGTACTGCTGACCCAGGTCGAATACCTCAAGCACACCGAGCACAAGGATTTCGCCATCGTTGACGCGGCCATGAACGACCTGATCCGCCCGGCGCTGTACCAGGCGTGGATGGACGTGACCGCGGTGCGCCCTCGCGATACAGCCGCCCGCCCCTACGACATCGTCGGACCGATCTGCGAAACCGGCGACTTCCTGGCCAAGGGCCGGGAACTGGCGCTGGAAGAAGGCGATTTGCTGGCCGTGCATTCGGCTGGGGCCTACGGGTTTGTCATGAGTTCCAACTACAACACCCGCGGCCGTTGCGCCGAGGTGCTGGTGGACGGTGATCAGGCATTCGAAGTGCGTCGCCGCGAGACGGTAGCCGAGTTGTATGCCGGCGAAAGCCTGCTGCCGGAGTAAAACCATGCTGCTGCGTTTTACCAAGATGCACGGCCTGGGCAATGACTTCATGGTCCTCGACCTGGTCAGCCAGCACGCGCACATCCTGCCCAAGCACGCCAAGCAATGGGGGGATCGGCACACCGGTATCGGTTTCGACCAATTGCTGATCGTCGAGGCGCCCAACAACCCCGACGTGGATTTCCGCTACCGTATCTTCAATGCCGACGGTTCGGAAGTGGAGCAGTGCGGCAACGGCGCGCGCTGCTTCGCCCGCTTCGTGCTGGACAAACGCCTGACCGCCAAGCGGCAGATCCGTGTCGAGACCAAAAGCGGCATCATCGAACTGGATGTGCGCAGTGATGGCCAGATCGGCGTCAACATGGGCCCCCCGCGCCTGGTACCGGCGGACATTCCGTTCGAAGCGCCGGCCCAGGCCTTGAGCTATCAGGTGGACGTCGACGGCACTACGGTAGAACTGGCGGCGGTGTCCATGGGCAACCCCCATGCCGTGCTGCGAGTGGCCGATATCAACAGCGCCGCGGTGCATGAGCTGGGGCCGAAGATCGAGCACCATCCGCGCTTCCCGGCACGGGTGAACGTCGGTTTCCTGCAAGTCATCGACCGTCACCGCGCGCAATTGCGCGTCTGGGAACGCGGCGCCGGGGAAACCCAAGCCTGCGGCACCGGCGCTTGTGCGGCGGCAGTCGCGGCGATCAGCCAGGGGTGGATGGATTCGCCATTGTTGATCGACCTGCCGGGCGGGCGCCTGTCCATCGAGTGGGCAGGCCCTGGCCAACCGGTGATGATGACCGGTCCGGCGGTACGCGTATACGAAGGACAAGTTCGTCTTTGAGTGAGCCAAACCCATGACCGACCAGCCACAGGTTCCAGCCCCACAGCCCGACGAATCCCCGAGCCTGCTTCCGGAAACCGCAGCCGTGGCCGCGTACCTTGAGGCTCATCCGGACTTCTTCGTCGAGCATGAAGAATTGCTTTCGACCTTGCGCATCCCCCACCGACGCGGCGACACCGTCTCGCTGGTGGAGCATCAGATGAAGATCCTGCGCGAGCGCAACATCGAGATGCGCCATCGTCTTTCGCACCTGATGGATGTCGCCCGTGACAACGACCGGCTTTTCGACAAGACCCGTCGCTTGATCCTGGCCCTGATGGACGCCAGCACCCTCGAAGACCTGGTGATGAGCGTCGAAGACAGCCTGCGCCAGGATTTCCAGGTGCCCTTTGTCAGCCTGATCCTGTTCGGCGACAGCGCCATGCCGGTGGGCCGCTGGGTGACCCACGCCGATGCACAAACCGCCATCGGCGGCCTGCTGACGGAAAACAAAAGCGTCAGTGGCAGCCTGCGCGAGCATGAGCTGGACTTCCTGTTCGGCGAAGAACAGCGCAAGCAAATCGGCTCCACTGCCGTCGTCGCCATCGCCCATCAAGGCGTGCACGGCGTGCTGGCCATCGCCAGCCGCGATCCGCAGCACTACAAGAGCTCGGTGGGCACGCTGTTCCTGAGCTACATTGCCGAAGTTACCGGCCGGGTACTGCCACGGGTTGCCGGTTCGCTGCGCTCGGTACGCTGATGATGGAACGGCAACTGGACGCCTACTGCGAACACCTGCGCAGTGAGCGCCAGGTGTCGCCCCATACGTTGTCGGCTTATCGCCGCGACCTGGAAAAAGTGCTGGGCTGGTGCCAGAAACAGAACATCGGCAGTTGGACAGCCCTGGACATCCAGCGTTTGCGCAGCCTGATCGCGCGCTTGCACCAACAGGGGCAATCCTCCCGCAGCCTGGCGCGCCTGTTGTCGGCTGTGCGCGGCTTGTACCACTACCTCAATCGCGAAGGCCTGTGCGATCACGACCCGGCCACCGGCCTGGCGCCGCCCAAGGGCGAACGCCGGCTGCCGAAAACCCTCGACACCGATCGCGCCCTGCAACTGCTTGAAGGCGCCGTTGAGGATGACTTCCTGGCGCGACGGGACCAGGCGATTCTCGAGCTGTTCTATTCTTCCGGCCTGCGGCTTTCGGAGCTGACAGGGCTGAACCTGGATCAATTGGACCTGGCCGACGGCATGGTCCAAGTGCTCGGCAAAGGCAGCAAGACACGCTTGCTACCCATCGGCCGCAAGGCCCGCGAAGCCCTGGCTCTGTGGCTGCCGCTGCGGGCGCTGACCAACCCCGCCGACGACGCGGTGTTCGTCAGCCAACAGGGCCGACGCCTCGGCCCGCGAGCGATCCAGGTGCGGGTCAAGGCGGCCGGCGAACGTGAGTTGGGACAGAACCTGCACCCGCACATGCTCAGGCATTCCTTCGCCAGCCATTTGCTGGAGTCCTCCCAGGACCTGCGCGCCGTCCAGGAGCTACTCGGCCACTCGGACATCAAGACCACACAGATCTATACCCACCTGGACTTCCAGCACCTGGCGACGGTCTATGACAGTGCCCACCCCAGGGCCAAACGCATCAAGGGCGACGAATCATGACCATCGAGCTCATCACTTTCGACCTCGACGACACCCTGTGGGACACCGCCCCGGTGATCGCCAGCGCCGAAGCCGTATTACGCCAGTGGCTGACCGACAACGCACCGAATCTGGGTGGCTTGCCGGTGGAGCACCTTTGGACGATTCGCGAGCAAGTATTGCGCGAAGAGCCAGGCCTGAAGCATCGCATCAGTGCGTTGCGCCGGCGGGTGCTGTTTCGGGCCTTGCAGGAGGCCGGCTATGACCAGTGGCAAGCGTCCGAGCTGGCGGACCAGGCGTTCGAGACGTTCCTGCACGCCCGTCATCAACTGGAGATTTTCCCCGAGGTGCAGCCCACCCTGGAAATCCTGGCCAATCATTTCGCCCTCGGCGTGGTCACCAATGGCAACGCCGATGTGCGTCGCCTGGGGTTGGCGGATTATTTCAAATTCGCCCTGTGCGCCGAAGACATCGGCATCGCCAAGCCAGACGCGCGGCTGTTCCACGAGGCCTTGCAACGCGGCGGCGCCACGGCGCAGACCGCCGTGCACATTGGCGATCATCCGGGCGATGACATCGCCGGCGCCCAACAGGCCGGCCTGCGCGCGGTGTGGTTCAACCCGGCGGGCAAGGCCTGGGACGCCGATCATGCGCCAGATGCGGAGATTCGCAGCCTGACTGAATTGCCGGGGCTGCTGGCGGGGTGGCATAGCCAGCCCTGAACTCCTGCTCTGTAGCCGCCAAAGCCCCTTTGTGGGAGCGAGCTTGCTCGCGATGACGGCGGCACATCCAGCATTGATGTGACAGGTAAACCGCTATCGCGAGCAAGCTCGCTCCCACAGGGACGGTGCTTAGCCTGAGAACTTTATCCAGCCCATGAAAAAGCCCGCAGCGACGGCGGGCTTTTTCAGCAAGCAAGCAAGAAGCAGAAGCTCAGATAGGGCGGCTGCCGTACTTGTTGTCAGGCTTTTTGGGCGGATCAGCGACCACGTTGGCCTCCACTTCCTGCACCTTTCCACCCCTGGCCAGGAATTCCTCCATGGCCTTGGCGAGCGCATCACGCTCCTTGTTCTTGGCCTCGACGCTCGGCAACTCGTCGACCGATACTGCCGCCTTGGCCTTGCCTTTGGCGGTCGGTGCCGGTACATCGGCCCCCTCATCGTCGGCAACGTCTTCAGCCGCTGCTTCCAGGCCTTCTTCAGCCTCGTCTTCGTCACCTACTTCGAGGTCGTCGTTTTCCAGATCATCGTCGCTCATGTTCTACCTCATGACTTGCGAAAAGCAGATTAGTTATAGCCCAGCTTCGCCATCTGTCGAAGGCTGCCAGAAAAAATTCAACATCCGCCAGCAAACAGCGGTTATGCCCCGTCACCGTACAAGGTGGCGAGGACTTTACGAGCACCACCATGATCACGGTGCTCGCCCAGATAGACACCTTGCCAGGTACCCAGCGCCAACCGTCCTGCCGTGACCGGCAGACTGAGCTGGCAACCCAGCACGCTGGCCTTGAAGTGCGCCGGGAGGTCGTCCAGGCCTTCGTCGTTGTGCTCATAATCGGCGGTTCCTTGTGGGATCAGCCGATTGAAAAATCGTTCGAAGTCTCGACGTACCGCCGGATCGGCGTTCTCGTTGATGGTCAACGAGGCCGAGGTATGCTGCAGCCACAGATGCAACAGACCGACACGACACGCCTGGAGTTCAGGCAGGCCGGCGAGCAACTCGTCCGTTACCAGATGAAACCCCCGAGGCCTTGCCCGCAGGGTTATCAGCGTCTGTTGCCACATACAGATCTCCGCACGTTCGGCGCGCATTCTAGCGCGCTCTGGGAAAAAACAAAGGGCCTAATGCGCCTGCCTCCATGTAAGCCTTTGGCCGGAGAAAAACCGATGTCGCCTACACAACAAAAGGCGTCGGGAAAACGGGCACTCTCTGTGAGCACTGACAAATCCCAGACAAAAAAATGCCCGGCGAACCGGGCATTTTTTATCGCGCGTGTTTACAGGTTGTAACCACGCTCGTTGTGCTGGGCCAGGTCCAGGCCCACGGCTTCTTCTTCCTCGGAGACACGCAGACCCATGACGGCGTCCAGCACCTTGAGGATGATGAAGGTGACGATCGCGGTGTAGACCACCGTGAAAGCCACACCCTTGAATTGAATCCACACTTGCGCACCGATATCGGTCACGGTGCCGAAGCCACCCAGGGCCGGTGCTGCGAACACACCGGTCAGGATCGCGCCGAGGATACCGCCAATGCCATGCACGCCGAAGGCGTCCAGGGAATCGTCATAGCCGAGTTTGCGCTTGAGGGTGGTGGCGCAGAAGAAGCACACCACGCCTGCTGCCAGGCCGATGACCAGGGCGCCCATCGGGCCCACGGTGCCGGCAGCCGGGGTAATCGCGACCAGACCCGCCACTACGCCCGAGGCAATGCCCAGTGCGCTTGGCTTGCCATGGGTGATCCACTCGGCAAACATCCAGCCCAGCGCGGCAGCGGCGGTGGCAATCTGGGTGACCAGCATCGCCATGCCGGCGGTGCCGTTGGCGGCAACGGCGGAACCGGCGTTGAAGCCGAACCAGCCGACCCACAGCATGGCGGCACCCATCAGGGTGTAACCCAGGTTATGCGGTGCCATTGGCGTGGTCGGGAAGCCTTTGCGCTTGCCCAGCACCAGGCACGCCACCAGGCCGGCGATACCGGCGTTGATGTGCACCACGGTGCCGCCAGCAAAGTCCAGCACGCCCCAGTCCCACAGCAGGCCGCCGTTACCGGACCAGACCATGTGTGCAATCGGTGCATACACCAGGGTGAACCACACGCCCATGAAGACCAGCATGGCGGAGAACTTCATCCGCTCGGCAAACGCACCGACAATCAGCGCCGGGGTAATGATGGCGAATGTCATTTGGAAGGTGATGAACACCGCTTCAGGGAACAGCGCCGCCGGACCGGTCAGGCTGGACGGGGTAACGCCCGCCAGGAACGCTTTGCCCAGGCCACCCACGAAGGAATTGAAATTGACGACGCCCTGCTCCATGCCCGTGGTATCGAACGCGATGCTGTAGCCATAAATGACCCACAGGACGCTGATAAGACCGGTAATGGCGAAGCACTGCATCATCACGGAAAGAAGGTTTTTCGACCGAACCATGCCGCCGTAGAACAGCGCCAGGCCGGGAATGGTCATGAACAGTACAAGAATCGTGGCAGTCAGCATCCAGGCGGTGTCGCCGGAGTTCAGGACTGGGGCCGCCGCTTCTTCTGCCATGGCCAGGCCAGGCATTGCGAAGGACAACAGGGCTCCTAGCCCTGCGAATTTACGCAGAGTCATATTGTTTTCTCCTGGGGCGTTGGGTTTGGCGGCTTAGATAGCGTCGGTATCGGTTTCGCCGGTACGGATGCGAATAGCCTGTTCCAGATTGACCACAAAGATCTTTCCGTCACCAATCTTGCCGGTGTTGGCGGCCTTGGTGATTGCCTCGATCACCCGGTCAAGATCCTTGTCGTCAATGGCGACATCGATCTTCACCTTCGGCAGGAAATCGACCACGTATTCCGCGCCGCGATACAGCTCGGTATGACCTTTTTGCCGACCGAAGCCTTTGACCTCAGTAACGGTAATGCCCTGCACGCCGATCTCGGACAACGACTCGCGCACGTCGTCCAACTTGAACGGCTTGATGATGGCAGTGACTAGCTTCATGAAACTTTCTCCCGAATTGGTGGACTTGCCCCAGGAAAACAAACCCGACTCAAGTCTAAGCGCAGTGCCTGGCTTTGTAACGCGTCGTCGGCCCAAGTTGCCCGACCGATGCCAGCTAACCGCTCCTGACGAAACTCCCCGCTCCGCCTGCTGCACTGCATTCGTCACAACGACTGCATCAGTGCATGGGTCATCAGCCTCTAAGCAGAAAGCTTGCCATCTGTGCCCAAACCCCCTGATTTCAATCCTTTCAAGACTCTGCCGGCTTGCGCCACGCCACGAACCGCAGCGTTACGCACAACAACAGTGCGACGACGCCCGACCTTGTGCGCGAAAAGCGTGCATCCCTTGCTTGCGAATTGACTATAGACACTGCGTGATACACTGCCCGTCATTGTTTTCAGGACACCTGCCATGCTTGCGCCCAAAGACCTCCTCGACGCCCTGAGCGGCCATGCTTCCCGCCTCTTGAGCGGCGACACCCCACTGCCCAAAAGCGAAATCGAAAGCCAGTTCAAGGCCCTGCTGCAAAGCGGATTCAGCAAGCTGGACCTGGTGAGTCGGGAAGAATTCGATAGCCAGATGGTCGTGCTGGCCCGAACCCGGGCACGGCTCGAGAGTTTGGAAACCAAGGTCGCGGAGCTGGAAGCGCGACTGGCTCCAGCACAGGAATAAGCCGCCCACCCGGCGACTCAACCACTCGCTGCCCCCAGGGGTTGGCTCGGTGCCGACGCGAGCGGCAGCTCCAGGGTAAAGAGCGCCCCCTTACCCGGCCCCGCGCTCTGCGCCGTCAGATCGCCGCCCATCTCGTGCGCGGCCAAAATGCAGCTGTGCAGGCCGAAACCGTGGCCGTTGGCGCGCGTGGTGAAGCCGTGCTCGAACACCCGCGCAAGATTGTCCGTCGAAATCCCCTCGCCGTTATCCTCGACCTCAATCCGCACACGCTTATCGTCAATGGCTTTCAGGCGCAGGGTAATTCGCGACGGTCGATCCGCGACCGAACCCAACGCCTGCTTGGCGTTGTTGATCAGATTGACCAGGATCTGCAGCACTTTGTGCTTATCCAGCGGCATCGTCGCAATATCGCTGAACTCCTTGACCAGCGTGACCTGGTGGCGCGCCAGGGACACGTCGCAGATGCGCACCACATCCTCGAGCAACTCTCGCAGCGAGCCCGGCTCCAGCACGCTGGAGTTGCCGGCATAGGACTGCTGGGTGGCGACGATTTCCTTGATATGGTCGATGCTCCTGGTCAACTTCGCCAACTCGCTGATCATGCTCTGCTGCTCGGCTGCCAGCGCCTCGGCCAGCTTGTCCAGATAGTCCGGCAGGACGCGGCCTTTCGGGTCGCTGCTGATGAAATCACCGAGGTCATCGGGGTGCTCCTTCATCAGCTGGACGACCTTGGCGACCCCCGGCCTTTTGGATGTGTGCACCTTCTCGTACAGAACCTGGGCTGAGACATTGACGCTATTGAGCACATTGCCCACGTTATGCAGCACGTTGGTGGCAATTTCCGCCATGCCCGCCCGGCGCGCGGTGGTGACCAGCTCGGCCTGCGCCTCTCGCAGCTCGTCGTTGACCTTGGCCAGTTGCTGCGGGCTGGGGATTTTCAGGGCCGCCGGCACCAGCCGGACCAGCAGGATGGCGGTAATCACCGACGCTATCGCCGTGATCACCTTGACCAGCGCCGACAGCCAGTAATAGGGCTGCCAGATGGTCAGGATCTCCATCACATGACTGGTTCCGCAGGCCAGGATAAACACGCCAAAGGCTGCCAGCATCCAGTCAAAAGGCACGTCCTTGCGCTTGTGGATAAAGTAGATAAGGGTAAAGGGAATGGTGACGTAGGAGAGGGTGATCAAGCCATCGGCAATGACATTAGTCCACAGCAGATCAGGGCGCCACATGTAGCAATGCCCGTGGGGCATGAATCGGTTATCGGTTAACAGAGCCAGCAGATCGCTCATGGCCACGTCCTCCCTGCGCCATTGATGCCGCCAAGTGCCGATGGGGCAAATCGCAGTCTAGCAGAGGCCGTCGTGCTCATTTGCGGGCGGTACATGAAGGCCAATCCCTATGCCACAGCAGCAACATTTGATCCCCTGCCTTCACACCCTCATGAAAAGGCGACAAACCGTTAGCCCGACCAATCGATATTATGCATTTATGCTTGAGTGCATAACTGTTTCTTGTACAGTGTCCTCGTCGAACAGGCCTAATCGACTTACGAACAAACGATGACCTCTTCATGACGAGCGAGAGGACGGGAAACACCAAAGCAATCATATCCCCTCACGGAACATGTTCATTCGAAACAGTGTCCAGCCCAGTATCGATGACGAGTCGTTGTTTATACATAGCATGTAAGACCAGATGTAATAGCAGACTATTAATATCATGGATTATCATAAACAAATGGAGCTTTAAATGAGCAACGGAATAACTTTACCGCCTATTATTATCACCCCTGATTACCTCTTACCCAAGCCACCTGTGTTGCCTCCTACCTATACTGGAAAACCGCTACCGTGGAATGGGAAAATTATCGCGCTCACCAGCCTGGACAATTTTTTCAGCCAAAAAAACATCAGGAGTGACCGTTACACAATGACAGTGGTTACCATAGTTTCGGCCCACCGAAGCGTTGAGCAATCTTATCTGGCCTACCATCAGAACACGTCGGCGGCAAAGTGAAGTTTGAACTCCACCATGTTACTTTCCTAAAAAACAATGGTGCCCTTTACGACATTGACAGTATTCGCGTAGTTACGCCAAAACAACATACTGCTCTGCACAAATAAATCCTGGAGAATAAAATTAATTTGAAGAACAAGTTTGAAGAATACACCGAAACCGAATTCCTTGAGATTCTCAATAAAATTTGGGCTGGAGACGTGTCTACAGAGGAAGAGCACGACAAGCTTATTGAGCACTTTTCAAAAATCACGGAGCATCCTCAGGGTAATGGATTGATTTTCTATCCAGAAGCCGGCGTCGAGGATAGTCCGGAAGGCATTTTGAAGGTCGTCAAGGAATGGCGAGCTGCCAACGGCAGAACGGGCTTTAAGCAGTCCTGACAGTAAGAACCCCTCAGCCACCAAATTATAGGGTGGCTGATTTTATTTCCCTGAGTGCGCCCCGCTCTCAGCGAGTAGTAACGTGGCCGATGTGATGCATCGACGATCACTAACAAAAAACGCCACCCCGATAGCCAACAGATTAAAAAGGAGGATGTGACACGCCAAGTGAACAATTATGTTGTGCAAACTATCCGAAACATCCTGCCAAAATTCCCTTCTCAATCTTCGCGCCTTAACCCTTTTCCCACGACTAACCTTCAAGAACCGCAGGATGCGGCTCCCTATTCACTCAAGGAACGATGCATGTCGCTTGCCATTATCCATAGCCGCGCCCAGGTGGGGGTGGAGGCTCCTGCCGTTACTGTTGAAGTCCACCTGGCCAATGGCTTGCCGTCGCTGACGATGGTCGGCTTGCCGGAGGCGGCAGTGAAGGAAAGCAAGGATCGGGTGCGCAGCGCGATCATCAATTCGGGGCTGAATTTCCCGGCCAGGCGCATCACCTTGAACCTGGCGCCGGCGGATCTGCCGAAGGACGGCGGGCGGTTTGACCTGGCCATTGCGTTGGGGATCCTGGCCGCCAGCGTCCAGGTGCCCACCTTGACCCTGGACGATGTGGAGTGCCTCGGCGAGTTGGCGCTATCCGGCGCCGTGCGACCGGTACGCGGGGTATTACCCGCCGCGCTGGCGGCGCGCAAGGCCGGGCGCACGCTGGTGGTGCCCTGGGCAAATGCCGAGGAAGCCTGCCTGGCGTCGGGACTGAAGGTGATTGCCGTGAATCATCTGCTCGAAGCAGTGGCTCATTTGAATGGCCACACCCCGATCGACGCTTTTGTTTCCAATGGGCTGCTTTCGGCCAGCAAGCCCTACCCCGACCTGAGTGAAGTACAGGGCCAGACTGGGGCCAAGCGCGCACTGCTGATCGCCGCTGCGGGGGCGCATAACCTGTTATTCAGCGGACCACCGGGCACCGGCAAGACATTGCTGGCGAGCCGTTTGCCAGGACTGCTGCCGCCGTTGGCGGAAAATGAGGCGCTGGAGGTGGCGGCCATTCAGTCAGTCGCCAGTTGTGTACCGTTGAGCCATTGGCCGCAACGTCCGTTTCGCCAGCCACACCACTCGGCTTCCGGCCCGGCACTGGTGGGTGGTGGATCAAAACCGCAACCCGGGGAAATCACCCTCGCCCACCATGGCGTGCTGTTTCTGGATGAACTGCCGGAGTTTGACCGCAAGGTACTGGAGGTCCTGAGGGAGCCGTTGGAGTCGGGTCACATCGTGGTTTCTCGCGCCCGTGACCGTGTACGCTTTCCGGCACGCTTCCAATTGGTGGCGGCGATGAATCCCTGTCCCTGTGGATATCTTGGCGAGCCCAGCGGCCGTTGCTCGTGTACACCCGACATGGTGCAGCGCTACCGCAATAAACTCTCCGGCCCCCTGCTAGACCGCATCGACCTGCACCTGACCGTCGCCCGGGAGGCCACGGCGTTGAATCCCAGGAGCGAACCCGGTGACAACACGGCCACCGTCGCCGAGCAGGTGGCCGAAGCCCGGGAACGCCAGCAAAAACGCCAGGGCTGTGCCAACGCTTTCCTGGAGCTGCCGGGTTTGCGTCGGTACTGCAAGTTATCCACAACCGATGAAACGTGGCTGGAAACTGCTTGCGAACGGCTCACCTTGTCACTGCGAGCGGCCCACCGCCTGCTCAAGGTTGCCCGTACGCTGGCGGACCTTGAGCGGGCAGATCGAATCAGTCGGGACCACCTGGCCGAAGCGCTGCAGTATCGGCCCGCCACGTCTTGAACTGCGTCATGGCTTGCTCAGGTCAACCAGCGGCGTTTCCCGCACCTCGGTTTTTTGACCGTTCTGGATGGCGTCGATGCGCTTGAGCGCTTTATCCACAGCGCCTTTGTCCGCCAACAGGCTGTAGTGAATCTGGAATTGCTTGTGCTCTTTCGGTCCGATCGTGGGCACCAAGCCCAGTGGCCGCTGATACCGGCGGTTATAGGAAAAACTGGTGCCTGGTTCCAACCCGGTCACGTAGCCCTGGCCTTGCGTATCGGTGTTTTTCCACAGGGAGAACACTGGAAGCGTACCGGTGTTGAAACCTACCGACACACCAAGGCTACCGGCCTTGTTGTGCAGGACCGTGAGCGTATCGCCCTTGGCGTCAGCGTAGGGCACGACGTTATAAACGGTTTCGTCGTAATCCTTGGTCGGGGCCCGGTAAGTTTGCCAATCCGGCAAATCGCCCTTGGCCTTGTCGTTGAACGGCGAGACCTGCTTGACCGGCGCCACGAAACGCGCGCCCTGCTCCAGGAAAGGTGTGCTGAAGTTGCTGTGATAGAGCGCCTGGTATTCCTTCGGATAATCGCCGTTGTTGGTCAACGTGTCGCTGAGGGCGAACGTCACGCTACCCGGCTCGGTAACCAGTTCGGTCTGCACCGAGAAGTCGACCTTCTTGAAGGCCTGTTCCTTCAACTCGCCTTTCAGGGTGATGGCGTATGGAGGCTTTTCATCGATGTGCACGGTGACCTTGTTGGCCGGGATGTTGGCCGCACGACCATGCAGGGTCAGCAGTTCACCGTTGTCCATGCCGGGATGGCCGACCCATTCGTAACCACAGCGGGTCACCAATTCATTGAAACCTTCAAGCCAACCCAACCCACCGCGGCCATTGAGTTCGATGAACGCCGGATTGACCACTTCCTTGACCGGCGAATCCCAGCCCATGCGCACATTCCCGACCGACGCCTGCAGCACATTCATGCCACGGGTCGGGACGACCGAAAGCTTCATGGCGCCGTTGTCGATATCAACGATGCTGACGCCTTCTTGCCGGCCACCGTGCAGGGTGCGCAACGTCACGGAAAAGGGTTTGTCGGTTTTCACGCCGAGCTGCTGACTGGTGATTTGCCACGGCTGAGCCGCTTTATCGGTATCGAGCAGGACATAATCCCAAGCCATGGCATGGGAGGCAGCGCCCAGGGCGCTAAGGGCAACGAGGAGTTTGAGCGAAGTCATGGACATGGCCTTTTATTGGAGTTGTGCGGTTTTTATAGACTTGAAGAAACGTTTCAGCAAGCCTAAAAACAGCAATTTCCGTAAAAAAGGAAGAATCGTAGGCAGGGACTTTGCGAGAGCGGGCTCGTGAAAGCGATGGGTCAGTGGGTGAAGAAGTTGGCCGTGCCGGCGCCTTCGCGAGCAAGCTCGCTCCCACAGGGATTTTGAGTGACCGCCGAATGCGCGAATACCCGGGGGCAAGCACTGTGGGAGCGGGCTTGCTCGCGAAAGCACCGGATCAGTTGCGATGAGGTTGGCAGTAAGATTGCCTTCGCGGGCAAGCCCGCTCCCACAGGGTTATCCGGTGGTTGCGAGCTTGATGTTCACCGCCAAACTGGGTGCAGTGCCTCAGCGGAACCGATCAACCTCTTGGCGCAGGTCCTGGGCCAATTTTTCCAGTTCCTTGGCGGTGACCGCCAAGTTCGAGACCACCTGGCGCTGTTCGCTGTTGGCCATGGCGATGCTTTGCAGGTTGCTGCTGAGCAAGGTCGCGGTGCTGCTTTGCTCTTGGGTCGCGGTGGTGATTGCCGCGAATTGCTGGCCGGCGGAGCGGCTCTGTTCGTCGATACGCTCCAAGGCCGAGGCCACATTGGCGTTGCGCGACAAGCCTTCCTGCATCAACACCTTGCCTTGCTCCATCGTGCTGATGGCGTTACCAGTTTCCTGCTGGATGCTGCTGATCATGCCGGAAATTTCGTCAGTGGCCTGACGGGTACGGGACGCCAGGCTGCGAACTTCGTCAGCCACCACGGCGAAACCGCGACCCTGCTCACCCGCACGCGCGGCTTCGATGGCGGCGTTCAAGGCCAGCAGGTTGGTCTGTTCGGCGATCGAGGTGATGACCCCGACGATGCCACCGATTTCCTGGGAACGCTGGCCCAAGGTGTTGATGACCGTAGCGGTGCTGTTCAACGCGCTGGAAATTTGCTCCAGGGACGACGACGCTTCACCCATCGAGGTACGACCGATCTGAGTTTGCTGTGCGTTTTCCTGGGCCAGGCGCTGGGTGTTGCCCATGTTATCGGCGATATCCAGCGAGGTAGCGCTGAACTCTTCCACCGCGCCAGCCATGCTGGTGATTTCCCCAGACTGCTGCTCCATCCCTTCGTATGCGCCGTTGGACAACCCGGACAGGGCCTGCGCCCGGCTGTTGACCTCTTGCGAGGCTTTGCGGATGTGCTCGACCATGGTCGACAGAGCCTGGCTCATCTGGTTGAAAGCACGGGCTAGTTGGCCGATCTCATCGTGGCTCGACACGTTCAGGCGCACGCTCAGGTCGCCGGCGCCCAACGCTTCGGCCTGACGCACCAGGTCCCCCAACGGCGCCAGCTTGCTGCGCAGCAGCCACATGGCCGCGCCGACCGCCAGCAACATCGCCAACAGGCTGCCAATGGCCAGTTGCGTACCGACGCTCCAGGTCACGGCGCGAATTTCAGTTTTCGGCATGCTTGCCACGACAGCCCACGGCCCATCTGCAAATGGCACGGCAACGCTGTAGAAGTCCTCGGCGGTGTCGCTCCAGAACGCACCCTTACCCGGCTTTTTGACCAAGCCATTGATGGTCGTGACCGCCTGCTCCAGCGCTTGCACGCCCGCCGGCGGCACCAGCCATTTGTTTTGTTCGTCCAGCAAGGCCAGCGAACCGGTCTGGCCGATGCGGAAGCGCTTGAGGTTCTCGAACTGCGCGTTCTGCGCGTCGGTGTAATCGAATCCCACATACAACACGGCAATGATCTTGCCGCTGCTGTCGCGTACGGGCGTGTACTGCGACATGTAGAAACGCCCGAAAAGCAGAGCCCGACCGATGTAGCTCTGCCCGCTGATCACCGGGCCGTAGGCTGGCCCGGCACGGTCGAGCATGGTACCGATGGCCCGGGTACCGTCCTGTTTGCTGACTGAGGTACTGACACGAATGAAATCATCGCCGCTTCGCACGAATACTGTGGCAACCCCGGCGGTCATCGCTTTGAAGTCATCGACTTCCTTGAAGTTGTTGTTCAACACTTCACCACCCAGGCTCAAGCCAGGGGTCTGTACACCCGCCACGGTTACTGGCTGGTCCGGATGCACGCTCAGGCCCGCGCTGAAGCGCTTTTCGAACAAGCCTGCCAATCGTTGAGTGCTCTCGCGCAAGGTGCTGTGGAACGTATTGAGCTGGTCGGCCATCAGGCGTGCTTCGCTGGCCAGGTGTTCTTCACGGGTGGCAAGGTTGGCGGAATCCAGCGAACGCAAAGCAAAGACGGTACTGCCGGAGATCACGACCGCCAGTATCACGGCAAGGGCAAGGCCTAGCTGTGAGGCGATTCGGGCACGGGGTTGAGACATGACGGCTCCTGGCCGAGAGACCGGATCATCCTGATCACGTCGCACGCTCGGCATTTTATTCAAGGATAAGGTGTGTTTAGCCCTTTCTGAACGAGGGTTCCATGTTCACGGATTCGGCAGCAACGCCGAATACTTGAGCGGTTTGGGAGGAATAATGCCAAGTGGCTAGCACGGACACTGCAACGTTTCAGCCGAGACGTTCCACGGCGGGTAATTGCATGGCCTTCACTTCGCCCTGGAGAAAATCGCTGAGCCGACGCAAACGTTCACCGCCGGGCCGGGTCTTCGGCCAGACGAGGTAATAGTGCTCACCGCTGGCTACGGCGGTCGGCCACGGCAAGCTCAAGCGCCCCTGGGCGACATCCTCGGCCACCATCAGCAGGTCACCCATGGAGACGCCGTAACCCCGTGCCGCGGCGATCATGCCCAGCTCCAGCGTATCGAACACCTGCCCGCCCTTGAGCGAGACCTTGTCCGACAACCCCATGCGTTGCAGCCAGTTGCGCCAGTCTCGGCGATCCGGCGTGGGGTGCAGCAATTCAGCGCTGGCCAACCGCGCCACATCCCAGGGTTGATCGTTCAACAGATTGGGCGCGCCCACCGGGATCAGTTCCTCGGGGAATAGCAAACTGGCCTCCCAGTCCGCGGGAAAATGCCCGTTGCCCAGCAGTACAGCGCAATCGAAGGGCTCGGTGTTGAAGTCCACTGCGTCGATGTCCATCCAGGCGCTGGTCAGTTGCACCTCGTTGCCGGGTTGCAGATGCCGGAACCGACTCAGGCGCGCCAGCAGCCAGCGCATGGTCAGGGTCGAGGGCGCTTTCATGCGCAGGATGTCGTCTTCACCATGCAAGGTATGACAGGCCCGCTCCAGGGCCATGAACCCTTCACGCACGCCCGGCAGCAGCAACCGCGCCGCCTCGGTCAGCTGCAGATTGCGACCACTGCGCTGAAACAACCGACAGGCAAAGTGCTCTTCAAGCGTACGAATATGCCGGCTGACCGCACTTTGCGTAATCGACAGCTCTTCAGCGGCCCGGGTGAATGAGCTGTATCGCGCCGCCGCTTCAAAGGCTCGCAACGCATAAAGAGGAGGGAGACGACGAGACATTGGCAAAGCTCCTATAGCCTTTGACGACCCTACCAGAAAGTTCCTTAGTATGAGTTTTAATCATGCCAGCGATCTTTTTTATCCTTTTGTGCAAACCGCCACAAGCGCCGAGAATCATCGCTTTACTGCCTTGTCTGGACATGGAGTGTGATGATCATGCGGCATCCGGTGCGTACCGAACTCTGGGCCATCCTGCGGCTGGCGGGGCCGTTGATTGCCTCGCAGTTGGCACACATGCTGATGGTGCTCACTGACACCGTGATGATGGCGCGCCTGAGCCCCGAAGCCCTGGCCGGCGGTGGGCTCGGGGCGGCCACCTACTCGTTCGTGTCGATTTTCTGCATCGGCGTGATCGCAGCGGTGGGCACGCTGGTGGCGATCCGTCAGGGCGCCGGCGACGTCGAAGGGGCCACTCGACTGACCCAGGCCGGATTGTGGCTGGCGTGGCTGATGGCGTTGATGGCCGGGCTGCTGTTGTGGAACCTCAAGCCTGTGTTGCTGCTGTTTGGCCAGACCGAAACCAACGTGCTGTCCGCCGGCCAGTTCCTGCTGGCATTGCCGTTCGCCCTCCCCGGCTACCTGAGCTTCATGGCCCTGCGCGGCTTCACCAGCGCCATCGGCCGGGCTACGCCAGTCATGGTGATCAGCCTCGGCGGCACGGTGGCCAACTTTCTGCTCAACTACGCGCTCATCACCGGCCTGTTCGGCCTACCGAAACTCGGCTTGATGGGGATTGGCCTGGTCACCGCCATCGTCGCCAACTGTATGGCCCTGGCGCTGGCCTGGCATATCCATCGGCATCCGGCCTACCGTGCCTATCCGCTGCTTGAAGGGTTGTCGCGGCCGAATCGCCAATACCTCAAGGAACTGTGGCGCCTGGGCCTGCCGATTGGCGGCACTTATGCGGTGGAGGTCGGGTTGTTCGCGTTCGCCGCGCTGTGCATAGGCACCATGGGCAGCACTCCACTGGCGGCACACCAGATCGCCCTGCAAATCGTCTCGGTGGCGTTCATGGTCCCAGCGGGGATGTCGTATGCAATCACCATGCGCATCGGCCAGCACTACGGCGCCGGGCAACTGCTGATGGCGCGACTGGCCGGGCGGGTCGGTATTGGTTTTGGCGCGGCAGTGATGCTGGCGTTCGCCATGGTCTTCTGGCTATTGCCGAACCAACTGATCGGCTTGTTCCTGGACCACAACGACCCGGCCTTCCGCCCGGTAATCGACTTGGCCGTGAGCCTGCTGGCCGTGGCCGCGTGGTTCGAACTCTTCGACGGCGCGCAAACCATCGCGATGGGCTGCATTCGCGGGCTCAAGGATGCCAAGACCACCTTCCTGGTCGGCCTGGGCTGCTATTGGCTGATCGGCGCACCGGCAGCATGGTGGATGGCCTTCCACTTAAACTGGGGCCGACCGGCGTCTGGTGGGGCCTGGCCCTGGGGCTGGCCTGCGCGGCGGTGAGCCTGACGGCGGCGTTTGAGTGGAAGATGAAACGGATGATTCGCAGTGAGCCCGGGTTGCGGCGTTTCGAGAGCATCCAAGCCAAGTGAGGCCCCTGTGGGAGCGAGCTTGCTCGCGATAGCGGTGTATCCGTTACAGATAGGTTGGCTGACACGCCGTCATCGCGAGCAAGCTCGCTCCCACAAGGTTTGTGTCAGACCACGACTTCCTGCGTCGATTGGTTGCCATCAAACGTCAGGTATTCAACCAATTCAGGCAGCGGCAACGGTTTGCTGATCAAGAAGCCCTGCACCTGATCGCAACCAAAGCCACGCAGCAGGTCCAACTGCTCCCGGGTCTCCACACCTTCGGCCACCACCTCCAGATTGAGGTTGTGCGCGAGGTTGATCATCGCATGCACCAGTTTGCGGTTTTCTTCGCGCTGCTCCATGCCGCCGACGAAGCTCTTGTCGATCTTGAGCAGGGCGATGGGCAGGCTGTTGAGGTGCACGAACGAGGAGAAGCCGGTGCCGAAGTCGTCCAGGGAGAAACGCACCCCCAGGCGGCCCAAGGCATCCATGGTCTGCTTGACCAGTTCACTGCGGCGCATGACCGCGGTTTCGGTGAGTTCGAACTCCAGCCACTGGGCCTCGACGCCCCGCTCGGTAATCAGCCGGCTCAGGGTCGGCAGCAACTGGCTGTCCTGGAACTGCCGGAAAGACAGGTTGACCGCCATGTGCAAGGGCGCCAGCCCGCGTTCGCGCAGGGCCTGCATGTCGCGCAGTGCTCGGGAAATTACCCAGTAGCCCAGCGGCACGATCAGGCCACTCTGTTCGGCCAGCGGCACGAATTCACTCGGCGGCAGCAGCCCGCGCTCGCCGTGACGCCAGCGCACCAGGGCTTCGAGGCCAACGATGTTGCCGTCCTCAAGGTTCAGCCGGGGTTGATAATGCAGCTCCAACTCGTCGCGACGCAGCGCCCGGCGCAGTTCGCTTTCCAGGTCGGCGAGGCTGCGGGCGTTGCGGTTGATGCGCTCATTGAAGATATGAAAAGTGCAGCCTTGAGTGCTCTTGGCCTGCTGCATGGCGATGTGGGCGTGCCACATCAGCGGATCCGCGCCGGCCTGGGCGCGGGCGTGAGCGATGCCCAGGCTGCAACCGATCAGCAGGCTTTCGCCGTCCACCCAGTAGGGTTCAGCCATGGCTTCGGTGATGCGCTCGGCCATCCACTCGGCCCGCTCCGGCGCACGGCGGGTGTCGATCAGCAAGGCAAATTCGTCGCTGCCCAGCCGCGCCAGTTGGTCGCCGGCCTCGAGTGCCCCCTTGAGCCGCGACACCACTTGCAAAATCAAGCGGTCACCGGCCTGGTGACCCAGGGCATCGTTGGCGTGGCGGAAGTTGTCCAGGTCGAGGTGACCAAGCGCCAGGCCGCGACCTTCGTTTTCAGCCAGGCGCGCCGTCAGCAAAGTCTGGAACCCCTGGCGATTGGCGATGCCGGTCAGCGGGTCCTGTTCGGCGAGGCGCTGCAGAGTGTTTTCCAGCACGCCGCGCTCACGCACATGGCGCAGGCAACGGCGCAGGGTCGCCCTATCGAGTACATCGCGCACCAGCCAGTCACTGACGCCATCGGGTGCAGTCGCGGGTTCATGCTCAAGCAGCAGAACCGTCGGCAAGCGGCAACGGCCCGGCGTCGGTTGCAACGCCGCTATGGTCAGCAATACCGCGTTACGGTTGTCTTCGAACAGGCTGCTGACCGAGTCCCAGTTTGGGGCGCTGATCAGCACGACCGACGGTCCCATGGGCACCAGGCACTCGCGTAATATCACTGACCACTCAGGCGTTTCGGCCAGTAACAGCAAACGCAAGGGTTCGACAGGCGTAGACAAGCTGACTCCCTAGACTCTGCAAGGTGGTAGGCGCTGGGCATTATGACCTGCCGATCAGCAATGACCAATGGAAACGGTTCTCAAACACCTGCTTTCGGTGGTTTTTTCCCCACGCGAAGTCGACGTTAGACGCCAGTCCGCCCGACATCCTGCGTGAAAGTAGCAAAAGCGGCAAATGACAATGATGTGTTGCGTCACAAGTCGGACAGGGCAGCACAATTCTCAGAGCCTGTTAAAATGCCGGCCCATTTCGCAAACGACTCCCTGATCCTGTCATGTCCCGACTCAATCCCCGGCAGCAAGAAGCCGTGAACTATGTCGGCGGCCCTCTTTTGGTGCTCGCCGGTGCAGGCTCCGGCAAGACCAGCGTGATCACCCGCAAGATCGCGCACCTGATCCAGAACTGTGGCATCCGCGCCCAGTACATCGTCGCCATGACCTTTACCAACAAAGCCGCCCGGGAAATGAAGGAGCGGGTCGGCGGTCTGCTGCGCGCCGGTGAAGGTCGCGGCCTGACGGTCTGCACCTTCCACAACCTGGGCCTGAACATCATCCGCAAGGAACACGCGCGGCTGGGCTACAAGCCGGGCTTCTCGATTTTCGACGAGACCGACGTCAAGGCCTTGATGACCGACATCATGCAGAAGGAGTACTCGGGCGACGACGGCGTGGACGAGATCAAGAACATGATCGGCTCGTGGAAAAACGACCTGATCCTGCCCGCCGAAGCCCTGGAAAACGCCCGCAATCCCAAGGAGCAGACCGCCGCCATCGTCTACACCCACTACCAGCGCACCCTCAAGGCGTTCAATGCGGTGGACTTCGACGACCTGATCCTGCTGCCGGTCAAGCTGTTCCAGGACCACGCCGACATTCTCGAAAAATGGCAGAACAAGGTCCGCTACCTGCTGGTGGACGAATACCAGGACACCAACGCCAGCCAGTATCTGCTGGTGAAGCTGCTGATCGGCAAACGCAACCAGTTCACCGTGGTGGGCGACGACGACCAGTCGATCTACGCCTGGCGCGGCGCGCGGCCGGAAAACCTGATGCTGCTCAAGGACGACTATCCGTCGCTCAAGGTGGTGATGCTGGAGCAGAACTACCGCTCCACCAGCCGCATTCTGCGCTGCGCCAACGTGCTGATTTCCAACAACCCCCACGAGTTCGAAAAGCAGCTGTGGAGCGAGATGGGCCACGGCGACGAGATCCGCGTGATCCGTTGCCGCAACGAAGACGCCGAAGCCGAGCGCGTGGCCATGGAAATCCTCAGCCTGCACCTGCGCACCGACCGGCCGTACAGCGACTTTGCGATCCTGTATCGCGGTAACTATCAGGCCAAGCTGATCGAGCTGAAATTGCAGCATCACCAGATCCCCTATCGTCTGTCGGGGGGCAACAGCTTTTTCGGCCGCCAGGAAGTGAAGGACCTGATGGCCTACTTCCGCCTGATCGTGAACCCGGACGACGACAACGCCTTCCTGCGGGTGATCAACGTCCCGCGCCGGGAAATCGGTTCGACGACCTTGGAAAAACTCGGTAACTACGCCACCGAGCGCAAAATCTCGATGTACGCCGCCACGGACGAAATCGGCCTGGGCGAGCACCTGGACAGCCGCTTCACCGATCGCCTGGCGCGCTTCAAGCGTTTCATGGACAAGGTCCGCGAGCAGTGCGCCGGCGAAGATCCGATTTCGGCGTTGCGCAGCATGGTCATGGACATCGACTACGAGAACTGGCTGCGCACCAACAGTTCCAGCGACAAGGCCGCCGATTACCGCATGGGTAACGTCTGGTTCCTGATCGAGGCGTTGAAAAACACCCTGGAAAAGGACGAAGACGGCGACATGACCGTCGAGGACGCCATCGGCAAACTCGTGCTGCGGGACATGCTCGAACGCCAGCAGGAAGAGGAAGACGGCGCCGAAGGCGTGCAGATGATGACGCTTCACGCCTCAAAGGGCCTGGAATTCCCTTACGTGTTCATCATGGGCATGGAAGAAGAAATCCTGCCGCATCGCTCCAGCATCGAGGCCGACACCATCGAAGAAGAGCGGCGCCTGGCCTACGTCGGTATTACCCGGGCACGCCAGACACTGGCCTTCACCTTCGCCGCCAAGCGCAAGCAATACGGCGAAGTGATCGACTGCGCGCCGAGTCGCTTTCTCGATGAGCTGCCGCCGGACGACCTGGCCTGGGAAGGCAACGACGACACACCGACCGAAGTCAAAGTCGTCCGGGGAAACAGCGCCTTGGCTGACATACGCGCGATGTTAAAGCGCTAGAATCGACTACTTTTTTCACCGACTTCAGGCGCTGAAGGCGTCATTAGAGGAGGCTTCATGGAAGCCCTGCACCAGAAAATCCGCGAGCAAGGCATCGTGCTTTCCGACCAGGTTCTGAAAGTCGACGCGTTTCTCAACCACCAGATCGACCCGCAGTTGATGAAGCTGATCGGTGACGAATTCGCCGCGCTGTTCAAGGACTCAGGCATCACCAAGATCGTCACCATCGAGGCTTCGGGCATTGCCCCCGCGATCATGACCGGCCTGATCCTTGGCGTACCGGTGATTTTCGCCCGCAAGCAACAGTCCCTGACCCTGACGGAAAACCTGCTGTCGGCGACCGTGTATTCGTTCACCAAAAAGACCGAAAGCACCGTGGCCATCAGCCCGCGCCACCTGACCAGCAGCGACCGGGTACTGATCATCGATGACTTCCTGGCCAACGGTAAAGCGTCCCAGGCGCTGATCTCCATCATCAAGCAGGCTGGCGCCACGGTGGCAGGCTTGGGGATCGTGATCGAGAAGTCGTTCCAGGGTGGTCGCGCCGAACTGGATGCCCAGGGCTATCGTGTTGAATCGTTGGCCCGGGTGAAGTCCCTGGCCGGTGGGGTCGTGACCTTTATCGATTGACTGACCACCGCCAATCTTCCCTGTGGGAGCGGGCTTGCTCGCGAATGCGGTGTGTCAGTCGATAGATTTCTGGCTGATCCACCGCATTCGCGAGCAAGCCCGCTCCCACAATGGATCTATGTCGGTCGCTAAATAGTCGTGGCCTTGAGACCGGCCAGCAACAAGCGCTGAAACAACTCGTCCTTCAGCCCCTCAGGGCTGGTCAGCTGCATCCGCTCCAGATGCCCGGCGAACTCCCATGGCTCCGGGGCGTCGAGGGCGGCTTTGCCCAGTTCCAGGATCTCGGTGAGCTTGAACTTGCTCTTGAGCCAGTTCAGCGCCCGCAACAGGTCTCGCTCTACGTCGTCAAAATCGCAGCCCAGCGGGTACTCCGGAAACAGGTTCGGGTGCCGCGCCTGGATCGCCTGCAAACGCTCCGAGGTGTTGTCGGCGAACCGCGGATCGAGACGAAAATCCTTCGGCAACTTACCGGCTTTTTGCGCCTGCTCGATCAGCCCCGGCTGGAAGCGTGAATCGCTGATGTTGAGCAACGCCTCGATCACCGCGGCATCGTTCTTGCCCCGCAGGTCGGCGATGCCGTACTCGGTTACCACGATGTCCCGCAGGTGCCGGGGAATCGTGCAATGGCCGTACTGCCAGACGATGTTCGAGCTGATCTCGCCGCCCGCCTCACGCCAGCTGCGCAAGAGCAGGATCGAACGCCCGCCTTCCAGCGCATGGCCCTGGGCAACGAAGTTGTACTGCCCGCCTACGCCGCTGAGTACCCGCCCATCTTCCAACTGATCAGCCACCCCGGCCCCCATCAGGGTCATGGTGAAGACCGTGTTGATGAAACGGGCATCGAGTCGCTGCAACCGTTTGAGTTGTTCCTGGCCGTACAGTTCGTTGATGTAACTGATGCGGGTCATGTTGAATTCGAGGCGCCGGTTCTGCGGCAGTTCGCGCAGACGCTCGTAAAAACTGCACGGGCCGAGGAAAAAGCCGCCATGTACGCAGATGCCGTCGGGTTGCGCCGCCTCGTCGAGGGTTCCGGCGTTGGCCTGCTCCTGGGTCGGAACATCGGGGTAGACCTTGCGTCGGATGATCCCCGCGTCCGCCAGTACCAACAGGCCGTTGACGAACATCTCACTGCAACCGTACAGCCCCTTGGCAAACGGTTCGACCCCGCCTTCGCGCTCGATCAATTGTGCCCACTGACTGAGATTCAGGTCGGCCAGCAAGGCCTGGTAGCCGGCGTTATCGGCCTGGCGCGCCAGCAGCGCCGCCGTCAACGCGTCGCCCATGGCGCCGATGCCGATCTGCAGCGTCCCACCGTCGCGCACCAGGGTACTGGCGTGCAGGCCGATCAGATGATCCTGGAACCCCACCGGCATGTTCGGTGTGGAAAACAACGTGTGGTTGTCCTTCTCATCGATCAACAGGTCGAAACCGTCGATGCCGATCTCCGCGTCCCCCGGCATATAAGGCAAATCGCTGTGAACCTGGCCCACCATCAGGATGGTCTCCCCGGCCGCGCGACGCTTGGCGATCATCGGCAACAGGTCGAGGGTAATGTCCGGGTTGCAGCTCAGGCTCAGGCGATCCGGATGCTCGGGGTCACTGGCCACCAGTTGCGCCACCAGGTTCAAGCCGGCCGCGTTGATGTCCCGGGCAGCGTGGCTGTAGTTGCTGCTGACATAGCTCTGCTGGGCCGATGTACTGTGCAGCAGGCTGCCGGGCTGCATGAAGAATTGCTCGACCCGGATGTTGGTCGGCAGGCTGTCCTGATGCAGGTCGGCAAGGTAATCCAGTTCGGGGTAGTCACCGAAGACGCGCTCGACGAAGGGCTCGAGAAAGCGCTTCTGCAACCCATCGCCCAGCTTCGGCCGGCCCAGGCTCAAGGCCGTATAAATGGTCAGTTGGCGTTCAGGCAATTGTGCGATACGCCGGTACAGCGCGTTGGCAAACAAGTTGGGTTTGCCCAATCCCAGGGGCATGCCGAGGTGAATATGCGCGGGCAGGCGCTCGAGTACGTCGTCCACCGCCTGTTCGATTGAACACAACTGCACCATCCGACCCTCCAGGAATTCCATGAATGTGGGTTGGACCGAGCTTGCCGGGTCTTGGTTGCGATGAACAGCCTTGAAAAACCCCAGGCGCAAAAAAGCCGCTCGTAAGCGGCTGTTTTGTGGAAGAGGCTGGCGTATTACAGGCCAGACATTTCCTTGATGGCGCCCTTGAGGTCGTCATCCGAGCAATCAGCGCAGGTGCCTTTAGGCGGCATGGCGTTGATGCCTGTAATGGCCTTGGCCAGGATGCCGTCAAGGCCGCCCTGGTGGTCGGCGCGTTCTTTCCAGGCAGCCTTGTCACCGATTTTCGGTGCGCCCAGCAGGCCGGTGCCGTGGCAAGCATTGCAATGTTTGGCAATGACATCTTTCGGCGTCTTGGCCGCACCGCCGCCAGCCGAGGCCACGACTTCCATGCCCTTGCATTCCTTCCCCTGAACGCAAACCTGGCCGACGGGTTCTAGGCGCTTGGCGATTTCGTCGTTGGGCGCCGCTTGAGCGCTCGCAGCCCATAGGGCCAATACGGTTGCTGGTGCAGCCAGCATTTTCATAATTAGGTTCACGCGTACACCCTCAATGGTGGCTAGTCACGCCTGCGGCCACGGTTTGCAGGCGGGCGCAAGTATAGCGGTAAGCCCGTCACACTGAAACAACCCCAAAGTCGCAAGGGTCTTGTTTGCAATGACGGCTCATTCCTTGGGCGCCTTTGCCGCACGGCTCGGCGCCTCTTTTTCTAGAAATTGGCCGGTGTAGCTGCGCTGATCAGTCGCGCCGGCACATCGAACGGATTACGGAAACGGTGTGGCTTGGTGCTCTCGAAATAGTAGCTGTCGCCCGCCTCGAGCACGAAAGTTTCGACGCCGACCACCAGTTCCAGCCGCCCCTCCACCAGAATCCCAGTTTCCTCGCCCTCATGGGTGAGCATCTCTTCACCGGTGTCGGCGCCAGGCGGATAGATTTCGTTCAGGAAGGCGATCGCCCGGCTCGGGTGTGCCCTGCCCACCAGTTTCATGGTCACGGCGCCGTCGGAGATGTCGATCAGTTCGTTGGCTTTGTAGACGATCTGAGTCGGTTTCTCCTGAAGGATTTCCTCGGAGAAAAACTCGACCATGGACATGGGAATCCCGCCAAGGACCTTACGCAGCGAGCTGATCGAGGGGCTGACGCTGTTCTTCTCGATCATCGAAATAGTGCTGTTGGTGACGCCCGCGCGCTTGGCGAGTTCACGCTGGGAAAGGCCTTTGAGTTTACGGATGGATTGCAGTCGTTCACCGACGTCCAATGCTGGAGCCTCCAGGGAATCAGGTTGTGTGGAAAGTGAGCGTTATCATGGCGACAGCGTTCAGTATTTACAACACTTTGGCCCGAATCCTGTGCGGTGAAGCGACTTTCGGTAGCTTGCGCGTTGCCTCAACGCCCGGAATAGAGCCGTGGCACCCGGCGCAGGTTGCAGAAAATCTGGTAAGGAATCGTGTCGGCAGCCTTCGCGACATCGCTGGCGAGGATGTTCTTGCCCCATAACTCCACGGTCGAACCGAGCCCGGCCTGGGGAATAGGGGTCAAGTCGACACACAGCATGTCCATCGACACCCGCCCGACCAGTTGACTGCGCTGCCCGTCCACCAGCACCGGCGTACCGCTGGGGGCTTGGCGCGGGTAGCCGTCGGCATAACCCATGGCAACCACCCCGACCCGGGTCGGTTGCGTGGTCACAAAGCGGGCACCGTAGCCCACCGGCTCGCCGGCGGGCAATTCACGCACGCAGATGATCTTCGATTCCAGGGTCATCACCGGTTGCAGGCGCGAGGCGACGGTGTTGGGTTCGTCGAACGGGGTTGCACCGTAGAGCATGATGCCCGGTCGCACCCAGTCGCTTGGCATCTGCGGCCAGCCCAGCACGGCCGGGGAGTTGCGCAGGCTGATCTCTGCCGCCAGCCCCTGGCGGGCCGCCTCGAACACGGCCAGTTGCTCGGTGCTGCAAGGGTCGTGCAGTTCATCGGCGCGGGCGAAGTGGCTCATCAGCACAATCTTCGCCACTTTGCCGCTGGCCAGCAGTCGACGATAGGCGGCCTGATAGTCCGCCGGGTGCAACCCGACTCGGTGCATCCCCGAATCGAGCTTGAGCCAGACCGTGATCGGCTTGCTCAGCGGCGCGTTTTCAATCGCTTCGAGCTGCCACAACGAATGCACCACGCACCAGAAATCATGCTCGACGATCAACGGCAGCTCATCGGCCTCGAAGAAACCTTCCAGCAGCAGGACCGGCCCACGAATCCCGCCGGCCCGCAGTTCCAGGGCCTCTTCGATACAGGCCACGGCGAATCCATCGGCCGCGTCCTGCAAAGCCTCGGCGCAGCGCACCGCACCGTGTCCATAAGCATCGGCCTTAATCACCGCAAGGGCCTTGGCCCCTGTGACATCGCGGGCCAATTGGTAGTTGTGACGCAAGGCTTGAAGGTCGATCAGAGCACGGGCAGGACGCATGGCGGCAGGCTTCTAGACGGTCATGGGATAAAAAACCGGCGCTGGCTGATGGTCTTGACCACCAACAGCGCCGGGAGAGGGATCTTTTTGCCGGGTATTAAGGCAGCGCGGCCACAACGGACAGCTCTACCAGAATCTCCGGTTCGCATAGCTTGGCTTCCACTGTGGCACGGGCCGGGGCAACGCCTTTGGGCAGCCATTGGTCCCAGACCGAATTCATGCCTTCGAAATGGGCCTCGATGTCCTTCAGGTAAATCGTCACCGACAGCAGACGGTGCTTGTCAGTCCCAGCCAGGTCCAGCAAACGCTCGATATTGGCCAGGCTTTCGCGGGTCTGCTGCTCGATACCGGCGCTCATGTCGTCGCCGACCTGCCCCGCCAGGTAAACGGTGCCGTTGTGCACGACAACCTGGCTCATGCGGTCATTGGTGAGCTGGCGCTGGATTGACATGTTTTGCAGACTCCTGGGGTTTACTGCCATAACGGGAAATATCGAGGCCTTCGGCGCTGATCTGCGGCTTTTTCTTCGCCATCAGGTCCGCCAACAAGCGACCGGAACCACAGGCCATGGTCCATCCGAGGGTGCCGTGGCCGGTGTTCAGGAACAGGTTCTTGAAAGGTGTGGCACCCACGATTGGCGTGCCGTCCGGGGTGGTCGGGCGCAAGCCGGTCCAAAAACTGGCCTCGGCCAGATCGCCGCCCTGAGGATAAAGGTCGTTGACGATCATCTCCAGGGTTTCGCGTCGCCGCGGATTGAGGGACAGGTCAAAACCGGCGATTTCCGCCATGCCGCCCACGCGAATACGGTTGTCGAACCGGGTGATCGCAACCTTGTAGGTTTCGTCGAGAATGGTCGAGGTCGGCGCCATCGCCGGGTTGGTGATCGGCACAGTCAGGGAATAGCCCTTGAGTGGATAGACCGGTGCGCGGATTCCAAGGGGCTTGAGCAACTGCGGCGAATAGCTGCCCAGGGCCAGGACGTAACGGTCGGCGGTTTCCAGCTTGCCGTCGATCCAGACGCCGTTGATGCGGTCACCGGCGAAGTCCAGGCGTTGGATATCCTGGTTAAAGCGGAACTGCACACCGAGCTTCACGGCCATTTCCGCCAGGCGCGTGGTAAACATCTGACAGTCACCGGTCTGGTCGTTAGGCAGGCGCAAGGCACCGGCCAGAATGTCGGTGACATTGGCCAAGGCCGGTTCGACCCGGGCAATGCCCGCGCGGTCGAGCACTTCGAACGGCACACCGGACTCTTTCAGCACCGCGATGTCCTTTGCGGCGCCGTCGAGCTGTGCCTGGGTGCGGAACAGTTGGGTCGTCCCCAGGCTGCGGCCTTCGTAGGCGATGCCGGTTTCAGCGCGCAGCTCGTCGAGGCAGTCGCGGCTGTACTCGGACAAGCGCACCATGCGCTCCTTGTTGATGGCATAGCGGCTGGCGGTGCAGTTGCGCAGCATCTGCGCCATCCACAGGTACTGGTCGATGTCGGCGGTGGCCTTGATTGCCAGCGGTGCGTGGCGCTGCAGCAGCCACTTGATGGCCTTGAGCGGCACACCCGGCGCGGCCCACGGCGAGGCATAACCCGGCGACACCTGGCCAGCGTTGGCGAAGCTGGTTTCCATGGCAGGCGCCGGTTGACGGTCGACCACGACGACTTCAAACCCGGCCCGGGCCAGGTAATAAGCACTGACGGTACCGATGACGCCGCTACCCAAGACCAGAACGCGCATGTTGATGCCCTCATCGCGGATAACCGCTGACGTTTGTTATACAAAGCTTTGATGGGCGCAGTGTAAAAAAGATTAGCCAGTGCTTTTCACTATATAACTGCCTATATTTGGCGAGAATTCTCGGCAAAAACCCTTTTCACGGAGGCGCATCACCTGTGCGTACCAATACCCAGACCAAACGCGAGCTGGATAAGATCGACCGCAATATCCTGCGCATCCTCCAGGCGGACGGGCGGATTTCCTTTACCGAGCTAGGGGAAAAGGTCGGCCTCTCTACAACGCCCTGCACAGAGCGGGTACGGCGCCTGGAGCGTGAAGGGATCATCATGGGCTACAACGCCCGGCTCAACCCGCAACACTTGAAGGGCAGCCTGCTGGTGTTCGTCGAGATCAGCCTCGACTACAAGTCCGGCGACACTTTCGAAGAATTCCGACGCGCAGTGCTGAAATTGCCCCACGTCCTGGAATGTCACTTGGTCTCGGGGGATTTTGACTACTTGGTGAAAGCGCGGATTTCCGAGATGGCTTCGTACCGCAAGCTGCTGGGCGACATCCTGCTCAAGCTGCCCCATGTGCGCGAATCCAAGAGCTACATCGTGATGGAAGAAGTGAAGGAGAGCTTGAACCTGCCGATTCCCGATTGAGCCCGGCATCGATCGTTTCCCCCTTTGCGTGGGAACGGTCCCTAAACCAGGACCTGGCGATTGGCAGCCATGTATTCATGGATTTGCTGCTCGACCCGCGGATGGATCAGCTCTACCGGCCGCCGTCCGTTGGGGCACGGCAGCGTCGCAGTGGTGCCGAATAGCCGGCAGATCAGCGGCCGCTCGTCATACACCGTGCAGCCGTTCGGCCCCAGGTGCACGCAATCGAGCGCCTCCATGGCCGCGTCCTGTTCGGCGCGACTTTTTCGCGGCAAGCGGGCCATTTCTTCGGGCGAAGTGGTCACCGGACCACAGCAGTCATGGCAACCCGGTACGCACTCGAACGAGGGAATCTGTTGGCGCAGCGTACGAATTTTTTGACTGTTGCAGCTCATCGAGGCGGTTACCGAGGTGGGACAGTTCACGATTCTGCCCTAAAAGCCTTAGCCCAGACAGCGCCAGCCGACCGGTGTTGCCCGCCCATGAGGCCACGGCTTATGCTCCGTAAAATTTCTCAAACACAATAATCAGGATTACGCACATGAACGCCCGTGTTCAGCAACCTGTCCCGAACCACGCGCACGCCGCCTCTTATTACGCTGCCAGCAGCCTGCCGCAACCGGACCATCCGGCGCTGCAAGGTGATCTGGTAGCGGATGTCTGCGTGGTCGGCGGCGGGTTTTCCGGGCTGAACACGGCGATTGAACTGGCCGAGCGCGGCATGAGCGTGGTGCTGCTCGAAGCGCACAAGATCGGCTGGGGCGCCAGCGGGCGTAACGGCGGCCAGTTGATTCGCGGCGTCGGCCATGGCCTCGATCAGTTCACCCCGGTCATCGGTGTCGACGGCGTACGCCAGATGAAACTCATGGGGCTGGAAGCCGTGGAAATCGTCCGACAACGCGTCGAGCGCTTTCAGATCCCCTGCGACCTCACCTGGGGTTACTGCGACCTCGCCAACAAGCCCGGCGACCTGGAAGGCTTCGCGCAAGAGGCCGAAGAGCTGCGCAGCCTGGGTTATCGCCATCAGACCCGGCTGCTGCAAGCCCATGAAATGCACAGCGTCGTGGGTTCGGATCGCTACGTTGGCGGCCTGGTCGACATGGGTTCGGGCCATCTGCATCCACTGAACCTGGCCCTGGGGGAAGCCGCCGCCGCGCAGCAACTGGGCGTCAGGCTGTTCGAGCAATCGGCGGTCACACGCATCGATCACGGCCCCGAAGTGAAAGTGCATACCCAACAGGGTTCCGTCCGCGCCAAGACCCTGGTGCTGGGCTGCAACGCCTACCTCAATGGGCTCAATGCGCAACTCAGCGGCAAAGTGCTACCCGCCGGCAGCTACATCATCGCCACCGAACCCTTGAGCCAGGCCCAGGCACAGGCCTTGTTGCCGCAAAACATGGCCGTCTGTGATCAACGGGTGGCGCTGGACTATTACCGGCTTTCGGCGGATCGACGCTTGCTGTTCGGCGGGGCCTGTCACTATTCGGGCCGCGACCCGCAGGACATCGGCGCCTACATGCGTCCGAAGATGCTCAAGGTTTTCCCTCAACTGGCGGATGTGAAGATCGATTATCAATGGGGCGGGATGATCGGCATCGGTGCCAACCGCTTGCCGCAGATTGGTCGGCTCAAAGACCAACCCAATGTGTATTACGCCCAGGCCTACTCCGGCCATGGCGTGAATGCCACGCATTTGGCGGGCAAGCTGTTGGCCGAGGCCATCAGCGGACAGCAAAGCGGTGGGTTCGATCTGTTCGATCGGGTGCCACACATGACCTTCCCTGGCGGCAGGCATCTGCGTTCGCCGCTGTTGGCGCTGGGGATGTTGTGGCATAGGTTCAAAGAGTTGGTTTAATCCCCTGTGGCGAGGGAGCTTGCTCCCGCTGGGCTGCGCAGCGGCCCTTCTTTTTTTGCGGTTGCTGCGCAACCGAGCGGGAGCAAGCTCCCTCGCCACAGAGCTTCCTGTTGCTTCACAGCCGCCAGAACGGCTTGAGCCCCTCCTCCCGCGCCAGCTCCGGGCTCAGCCCGATGTCACGTAACTGTTCGGGTGTCAGCTCCAGCAAGGCTTTGCGTGTATGCAGGCGGTGCCAGAACAGACCCCAGCGACCCAGGCAGGATGGCGCGTTGCGCACCATCGCATCGCGCAGCGCCTTCTCCCGCCCTGCCGCCAGTTCCTGACTGTGTAACGTCAGCCGCACATCGCTCAAGCCGTTCATTTTGATCGCTCCTGTTTACTTGGGTAGCCAGAGGTTTCATGATGCGCGGACGGCCTAAAACGATACAGATTCAACCGGTATATTTTATGAACATACAGATTTAGCTTTTTCGCGACTGAATCGTCTTTTTCTGGCCAAACTGTATTGGTTACCGTTTTCCATCTCCTTGGGAGCACACAATGACCCTGTACGTGAACCTTGCCGAATTGCTCGGTACCCGCATCGAACAGGGCTTCTACCGCCCCGGCGACCGGCTGCCATCTGTGCGCGCCTTGAGCACGGAACATGGGGTCAGCCTGAGTACGGTGCAGCAGGCCTATCGCGTACTGGAGGACAGCGGGCTGGCGATGCCGAAACCCAAATCCGGCTATTTCGTGCCGGCCAGCCGCGAACTGCCAGACCTGCCAGCGGTAGGCCGGCCGGCCCAGCGGCCGGTGGATATTTCCCAATGGGATCAAGTGCTGGAACTGATACGCGCCGTGCCGCGTGCGGATGTAGTGCAACTGGGGCGCGGCATGCCGGACATTCATTCGCCAACCATGAAACCGCTGCTGCGCAGCCTGGCGCAGATCAGCCGCCGGCAAGACATGCCCGGCCTGTATTACGACAACATCTACGGCAACCTCGCGCTGCGGGAGCAGATCGCCCGCCTATCACTGGACTCCGGCTGCCAACTGGACCCCGGCGACCTGATCGTCACCACAGGCTGTCACGAAGCGTTGTCCGTCAGCATCCGCGCCACCTGCGAACAAGGCGACATCGTCGCGGTGGATTCACCCAGCTTTCACGGGGCCATGCAAACCCTCAAGGGCCTGGGCATGAAGGCCCTGGAAATCCCCACCGATCCGCTGACCGGCATCAGCCTGGACGCATTGGAACTGGCGCTGGAACAATGGCCAATCAAAGCCATACAGTTGACCCCCAGTTGCAATAATCCGCTGGGCTACATCATGCCCGAGGCCAACAAGCGCGCCCTGCTGACCCTGGCGCAGCGCTTCGACGTGGCGATTATCGAAGACGATGTGTATGGGGAATTGGCCTACACCTACCCGCGACCACGCACCATCAAGTCTTTCGACGAAGACGGCCGCGTCCTACTCTGCAGTTCTTTCTCCAAGACCCTGGCACCGGGCCTGCGAATTGGCTGGGTCGCACCGGGCCGATACCTGGAGCGGGTACTGCACATGAAATACATCAGCACGGGCTCCACCGCGCCACAACCGCAGATCGCCATCGCCGAATTCCTGAAAGGCGGGCATTTCGAACCTCATTTACGGCGGATGCGCACACAATACCAGCGCAATCGCGATGTGATGATCGACTGGGTCAGCCGCTATTTTCCGCCGGGTACCCGCGCCAGCCGCCCGCGAGGCAGCTTCATGCTGTGGGTCGAATTGCCGGACGGCTTCGACACGCTGAAGCTCAATCGAGTCCTCCTCGACCAAGGCGTGCAGGTGGCCGTCGGCAGCATTTTTTCGGCTTCAGGCAAGTACCGCAATTGCCTGCGCATGAACTACGCTGCCAAGCCAACGGCACAGATCGAAGAGGCTGTTCGCAAAGTCGGTGCCGCCGCCATCGCACTGTTGAACGAAACCCGATGCGACACCGTCTGAACTGTACGCAGAGAAGCAGCACCCAATAGCCGATCAACGCAAACAAGCGGAACGATCCTACGTGAGATCCAGACCGATCCTGCATGTGCTTCTGTTTGTCGCCGCGCTACTGAGCGGCTGCGCCAGCTTTGATGTCACCCGCGAGCCCTCCCAGGCGTTACCGGCCTCCGAATCCTCATTCGGCCGCTCGGTCCAGGCCCAGGCCGCGCCCCATGAAGGACAGTCGGGTTTTCGTCTGCTCTCAGACAGCACCGATGCCTTTACTGCCCGGGCGGAGCTGATTCGCAACGCCCAAAGCAGCCTGGACTTGCAGTACTACATTGTTCACGACGGCATCAGCACGCGGATGCTGGTGGATGAACTGCTCAAGGCCGCCGACCGGGGCGTGCGCGTGCGGATTCTGCTGGACGACACCACCAGCGATGGCCAGGACCAGATCATCGCCACCCTCGCCGCTCATCCGCGAATCCAGATTCGCCTGTTCAACCCGCTGCACCTGGGACGCGCCACCGGCGTGACGCGTGGTCTCGGGCGCCTGCTCAATCTGTCGCAGCAACATCGCCGGATGCACAACAAGCTATGGCTGGCGGACAACAGCATGGCCATCGTCGGCGGTCGCAATCTGGGGGACGAATATTTCGACGCCGAACCCAACCTGAACTTCACCGACATCGATCTGCTCAGTGTCGGGCCGGTGGCCGAACAACTGGGGCACGGCTTCGACCAGTACTGGAACAGCGCCCTGAGCAAACCCATCGAGCAATTCCTGTCCCACCGCCCAACCCCCAAGGACTTGGCCAACAGCCGCTTGCGCCTGCAAGAGTCCATGGAGCAGACGCACAAAGAGAATCACGCGCTCTATCAGCAGTTGACCCGCTACAAGACCCAACCGCGCCTGGATACCTGGCGCAAGGAGTTGGTCTGGGCCTGGAACCAGGCCCTGTGGGACGCGCCCAGCAAGGTACTGGCCAAGGATGAACCAGATCCACAATTGTTGCTGACCACACAACTGGCCCCGGAACTGACGGGCGTCAGCAACGAGCTGATCATGATTTCGGCCTATTTCGTGCCCGGCCAGACCGGCCTGGTGTACCTGACCAGTCGCGCCGATGCCGGGGTCTCGGTGAGCCTTCTGACCAACGCCCTGGAAGCCACCGACGTGCCGGCGGTGCACGGCGGTTACGCACCCTATCGCAAAGCACTGCTGGAACACGGCGTACGACTGTTTGAGCTTCGCCGGCAACCGGGCGACAAAGGCAGCAGCCCTCATCTGTTCTACAGCAAGTCATACGGCGAATCGGACTCGAGCCTGCACAGCAAGGCGATCATTTTTGATCGGCGGAAATCCTTCATCGGCTCGTTCAATTTCGACCCGCGCTCAGTGCTGTGGAACACCGAAGTCGGCGTACTGGTGGACAGCCCGGAACTTGCCGGCCAAGTGCGTGAATTGGCCTTGCAAGGCATGGCGCCGGCCTTGAGTTATCAGGCCCGCCTGGAAGATGGAAGGCTGGTGTGGACGACCGAAGACAACGGCAAATTGCATGACCTGGACCGCGAGCCGGGCAGCTGGTGGCGCCGGTTCAATGCCTGGTTCAGCACGACCATCGGACTGGAACAGATGCTTTAGAGGCAGCCCGCTTTTGGTGGCGAGGGAGCTTGCTCCCGCTGGACTGCGCAGCAGTCCCGGCTTTTGCGGTTGCTGCGCAACCGAGCGGGAGCAAGCTCCCTCGCCACGGGATTTGGGTATGTTCAGGCTGTTTGGGGCGCCCCAAAAGCCCCTTGGCGCAACAACAGGATCACCAGCCCGAACGCCCCCGCCGCCATGAACAACGGCAGCGCATGCCCACTGACCCACTGACTGCCCGCCCCCGCCGCCAACGGGCCAATCAGGCAGCCGATCCCCCACAGCTGCGCCACATGGGCATTGGCCCGCACCAGCGCATCGTCGCGGTAACGCTCGCCGATCAGGATCAGCGACAAGGTAAACAAACCGCCTGCGCTGGCGCCAAACAGCACCCACAGCGGCCAGATCAGCACCGTATCGATCAGCAATGGCACCGCCAGGCTCGATAACGTCAGCGCCACTGCACAGCCAGTGAACAACGACCGGCGAGACAGGCGATCAGCCAGGGCGCCGATGGGCAACTGCAGCAAGGCATCACCGACCACCACCGTACTGACCATCGCCAATGCGATGTCGGCGCTGAAGCCTTGGCGCAGGCAATAAATCGGCAACAGTGTCAGGATCATCGCCTCGAATGCCGCGAACAACGACACGGCCCAGGCAATGGCCGGCAAGCCTCGGCAAAACGTCCATAAATCGCCGAAAGTAACGCTGCTGGCCTCACTGGCCGGCGCCCCGCCACGCCCCAGCAACAGCAATGGCGAGACCAGCAGCAAACCGACACCCACCCAGAAACCGTAATCATGACCGGTCCCCAGCGCGCCGAGCAGCAGCGGACCCGACAGCTGGCTCAGGGCATAGCTGCTGCCATACAGCGCTACCAGTCGCCCACGCCAGCGTTCGATGACCAGTTGATTGATCCAGCTTTCACCGAGGATGAAAACCAGGGTCAGGACCACGCCAATCACCAGCCGCAGCACCAGCCAGATCGGATAACTGGGCAACAACGCCAGCAACCCGATGGACACCGCGCCGCCCCACAGGCACAGGCGCATCAACGCCGCCGTGCCGAACCGCGCCGCCAGCCGGCTCGACACCTTCGCCCCGACCAACACCCCAACCGCCGGCATGGCGGCCATCACCCCAATGGCAAACGAGCCATAGCCCCAACTCTCCAGACGCAGCGATACCAGCGGCATGCTCACGCCCAGGGCCAGACCGACACTCAGGACAGAC
Source organism: Pseudomonas brassicacearum (assembly GCF_000585995.1). Lineage (NCBI taxonomy): Bacteria > Pseudomonadati > Pseudomonadota > Gammaproteobacteria > Pseudomonadales > Pseudomonadaceae > Pseudomonas > Pseudomonas brassicacearum. Next base: position 6,427,430 of record NZ_CP007410.1, read on the forward strand.
GCCAACACGGCGAAATAGGTCGCCCAACGCATTTCCACGCTCCTGTGGAGGGTTATCTTTCAGTCCTGCGCAAAGCAAATGTGGGAGCGGGCTTGCTCGCGAAGGCGGTTTCACATTCAACAGCTAAGTTGACTGACACTCCGCTTTCGCGAGCAAGCCCGCTCCCACAATGACCTGCGTGACATGTAGCCCCGGACAGGATCCGGGGCCGCCACTGTCAGAGCTTGATCCAGGTCGACTTCAGCTCGGTGTACTTGTCGAACGCATGCAGCGACTTGTCGCGACCGTTGCCCGATTGCTTGAAACCACCGAACGGCGCGGTCATGTCGCCGCCATCATACTGGTTGACCCAAACGCTGCCGGCACGCAGGGCCTTGGCGGTCAGGTGAGCCTTGGAGATGTCCTTGGTCCATACCGCCGCGGCCAGGCCGTACGGCGTGTCGTTGGCAATCTGGATGGCTTCTTCAGCGGTGTCGAAGGCGATGACGGACAACACCGGGCCGAAAATCTCTTCCTGGGCGATTTTCATCGCGTTGCTCACACCGTCGAAAATCGTCGGCTCGACGTAGGTGCCACCGGTTTCCTCGAGAATCCGCTTGCCACCGGCCACCAGTTTGGCGCCGTCATTGTGACCGGCCTCGATGTAGGACAGCACGGTGTTCATCTGCTGGGTATCGACCAGGGCGCCGACGTTGGTCGCCGGGTCCAGCGGATTACCCGGTTTCCAGCCCTTGAGGGCTTCAATCACCAGGGGCAGGAACGTGTCCTTGATGGAGCGCTCGACCAACAGCCGCGAGCCGGCGGTGCAGACTTCGCCCTGGTTGAACGCGATGGCGCTGGCGGCGGATTCAGCGGCGGCTTGCAAGTCCGGGGCATCGGCGAACACGATGTTCGGGCTCTTGCCGCCGGCCTCCAGCCAGATGCGCTTCATGTTGGATTCGCCGGAGTAAATCATCAGTTGCTTGGCGATCTTGGTGGAGCCGGTGAACACCAGCGTATCGACGTCCATGTGCAGGGCCAGGGCCTTGCCGACGGTATGACCGTAGCCAGGCAGCACGTTCAGCACGCCTTTCGGAATGCCAGCCTCGATCGCCAGGGCAGCGATACGGATGGCAGTCAGCGGGGATTTTTCCGACGGCTTGAGCACCACCGAGTTACCGGTGGACAGCGCCGGGCCAAGCTTCCAGCAGGCCATCATCAACGGGAAGTTCCACGGCACGACAGCGCCCACGACGCCCACCGGCTCGCGTGTCACCAGGCCCAATTGGTCGTGCGGGGTCGCGGCCACTTCATCGTAGATCTTGTCGATGGCTTCACCGCTCCAGCTCAATGCTTGCGCAGCACCGGGAACGTCGATGTTCAGGGAGTCGCTGATCGGTTTGCCCATGTCCAGGGTTTCGAGGAGGGCCAATTCTTCGGCGTTCTGCTTGAGCAGGCCGGCGAAACGGATCATGGTGGCCTTGCGTTTGCTCGGCGCCAGGCGCGACCAGACGCCGGAATTGAACGTCGCACGGGCGTTTTCGACAGCACGCTGGGCGTCCGCGACGTCGCAGCTGGCGATCTTGCCCAGCAGGCGGCCATCGACCGGGCTGAGGCAATCAAAGGTTTCGCCGGACACCGCATCGGTGTATTCACCGTTGATGAAGGCGCGGCCTTCGATCTTCAGGTCGCGGGCGCGTTGTTCCCAGTCGGCACGAGTCAGGGTGGTCATGCGTGTGTCCTCCTCTTATTGAGTACGAACGCCACGCAATGCGCAGCGTTTCAAGAATTCCCGGCCAGCCTGGTTGGGCGCTTTTTTTGGCATGGGGCACCCGCCACCCTAAACCAGCGGCCGGTCATGTTTCAATATATTTGACACAACAGCGGCAAACAGCCTTGCGATGTTCGTTTTAATAAACATAGACTTTGGCTCTTCCAGCCATTCGAACCGTCATTACCGGGGTTTACCGCATGAGCATTCAGGACATCGTCGATTTCAGCCAGGCCAATACCGCCGCCGAACGCTATCGCCCGGACCCGGCCAAGGTGTTCAAGGGCGATCCCGAACAAACGCTGTTCAACCACTACAGCAGCCCTTGCGGGCAAATGAACGCGGGCGTTTGGGAAGGCGCCGTCGGCCAGTGGACGGTCAACTACACCGAGCATGAATACTGCGAAATCGTCCAAGGCGTTTCCGTACTGCGCGACGACGATGGCAATGCCAAGACCCTGCGGGCCGGCGACCGCTTTGTAATCCCTGCGGGCTTCCAGGGCACGTGGGAAGTGCTGGAGCCGTGCCGCAAGATTTATGTGGTGTTCGAGCAGAAAGCCTGAGACTTTGCTGCCCCTCAGGCCTGCTCACATGAGTGCCTGGTCGGTCAAACAACAAAAAAGGCCCGTATCTCGCGATACGGGCCTTTTTCGTAAGAAGGAAAAATCAATTACTTGATTTTGCCTTCCTTGTAGATCACGTGCTTGCGAACAACCGGATCAAATTTCTTGATCTCGATTTTGTCCGGGGTAGTACGCTTGTTCTTGTCGGTAGTGTAGAAGTGACCAGTACCGGCGCTCGAGATCAAACGAATCAATTCACGCATGATTAGCTCCCTTAAACCTTGCCATCGCGACGAAGTTCGGCCAGCACGACACTGATGCCACGCTTGTCGATGATACGCATGCCCTTGGCAGATACGCGCAGACGCACAAAACGTTTCTCTTCTTCAACCCAGAAGCGGTGATGCTGCAGGTTCGGCAGGAAACGACGACGGGTTTTGTTGTTTGCGTGGGAAATGTTATTCCCAGTCACCGGACCCTTACCGGTAACTTGACAGACTCTCGACATGCCTCAGCCCTCTAAAACCACATGCCCAACCCGGCATGGGTTGGCCGCTTAATCTCTCAGTCATTTGGCGCCAGGCGCCGCGTTTCTTTAAGGGTCTTACCGGCTACACCTACAGTGAAGGAACCGGGCCCCTAGAAAAGAGCGCTGCTTTATACCAGAAAGACCACAGTGCAACAACAGCCGATGTGATTTGTCTTCGTTGGAAACCCTCGATCAACCGCCCCGGACGGCTGCCGCAAAGGCTGGCGCGGCCGGCGACCACTCGTCGCTACCTTCAGGTTTTTTCAACTGAAGGTGAGTTTGAGTCGTCCACGCGACGACGCAGAGTGCCGGAAAATGCAAAAAGGGGATAGTCATTTGCCAGCGAGCCCACTAGGGTAGGCCTTTTCCAGACTGCACTCGCAGATGGGCCTTCGACTTGCACAGGAAACCGACCATGCGCCTCGCTGCCCTACCATTGTTGCTCGCCCCTCTGCTGATCACCCCGCAGGCCTTGGCCGCCGCCCTGAGCGTCTGCACCGAAGCCAGCCCGGAAGGGTTCGATGTCGTCCAATACAACTCATTGACCACCACCAACGCCTCCGCCGATGTGCTGATGAACCGCCTGGTGGATTTCGACACCGCCAGCGGCAAAGTGGTCCCCAGCCTGGCCGACCACTGGGAAGTCTCGACCGATGGCCTGACCTATGTGTTCAAGCTGCACCCACAGGTCAAGCTCCACCACACCGAATACTTCACGCCGCGCCGCGACCTGACCGCCGAGGATGTGAAATTCAGCTTCGAGCGCATGCTCGACCCGGCGAACCCTTGGCACAAGGTGGCGCAAAGCGGCTTCCCCCACGCCCAGTCCATGCAGTTGCCGGCGCTGATCAAGAAAATCGATGCACTGGACCCGTTGACCGTGCGCTTCACCCTCGATCACGCCGACTCGACCTTCCTGGCGACGTTGAGCATGGGGTTTGCCTCCATTTATTCGGCCGAATACGCCGATCAGTTGATGAAGGCCGGCACGCCGGAAAAACTCAACAGCCAGCCGATCGGCACCGGCCCGTTCGTCTTCAACCGTTTTCAGAAAGACGCTTCGATTCGCTACAAGGCCAACGGTGATTATTTCCGTGGCAAGCCCCAAGTAGATCCCCTGATCTTCGCCATCACACCGGACGCCAACGTTCGCCTGCAGAAACTGCGCCGCAACGAATGCCAGATCGCCCTGTCGCCCAAGCCGCTGGACGTACAAGCCGCCAAGCAAGAGCCTACGCTGAATGTGGCTAACACCGACGCCTTCATGACCGCGTTCGTGGCGATCAACAGCCAGCATCCGCCGCTGGACAAACCCGAGGTGCGCCAGGCCATCAACCTCGCCTTCGACAAGGCCAGCTACCTCAAGACGGTCTTCGAAGGCACAGCCGAAGCGGCCAACGGCCCCTATCCACCGAACACCTGGAGCTACGCCAGGAGCTTGCCCGGCTACGCCCATGACCCGGCCAAGGCCCGTGACTTGCTGGCCAAGGCTGGTTTGAAAAAAGGCTTCCAGACCACTATCTGGACCCGCCCTTCCGGCAGCCTGCTGAACCCAAACCCCAGCCTTGGCGCGCAATTACTGCAGTCCGACCTGGCGGAAATCGGCATTCAGGCGGAAATCCGGGTGATCGAATGGGGCGAACTGATCCGTCGCGCCAAGGCCGGCGAACATGACTTGCTGTTCATGGGCTGGGCCGGCGACAACGGCGATCCAGACAACTTCCTCACGCCGCAGTTTTCCTGCGCGGCGGTCAAGGCGGGCACCAACTTCGCCCGCTACTGCAACCCGGACCTGGACAAACTGATCAGCGCCGGCAAGACCACCAGCGAACAAGGCGTGCGCACCAAGCTCTACGAACAGGCCCAGGCGCAGATCCAGCAACAGGCCCTCTGGTTGCCGTTGGCGCACCCGACTGCCTTCGCCCTGACCCGCAAGGAAGTGCAGGGTTACGCGGTGAGCCCGTTTGGGCGGCAGGATTATTCGAAGGTCAGCCTCAAGTAGCCCTCTGTATGCATTAAAACCTGTGGGAGCGGGCTTGCTCGCGAAAGCGGTGGGTCAGCCAGCATTGATGTCGCCTGACACGACCTCTTCGCGAGCAAGCCCGCTCCCACAGGGATTGCACTTGCCGGATCGCGCCTACATCCACCCATACTCAGCCATCGACAGCGGCTGCCCGTCGCCCACGATGAAATGGTCGAGCACCCGCACATCGATCAACTCCAGCGCCTCTTGCAGTCGATCAGTGAGCAACCGGTCGGCCTGGCTGGGCTCGGTATTGCCGGAGGGGTGGTTGTGGCACAGGATCAGCGCAGCGGCGTTGTGGGCCAGGGCACGCTTGACCACCTGCCGCGGGTAGACACTGGCGCTGTCGATAGAGCCGCGAAACAGCGCCTCGTACGCCAATACCCGGTGACGTGAATCCAGGAACAGGCAACCGAATACCTCATGCGGTTCGTGGCGCAACATGGCCTTGAGGTAGTCGCGCACCGCCAACGGGCTCTCCAGCACCGAGTCTCGGCGCAGGTCTTCGGCCAAATGCCGTCGGCCCATTTCCAGCACCGCCTGCAACTGCGCAAACTTCGCCGGGCCCAGGCCCAGTTGCGCACTGAAGGTAGGCAGGTCGGCTTCCAGCAAAACCCGCAGGCTGCCGAATTGATGCAGCAGGTGTCGCGCCAGGTCCACCGCGCTTTTGCCGGATACGCCCGTGCGCAGGAAAATCGCCAGCAACTCGGCGTCAGACAGGCTTGCAGGGCCCTGGTCCAGCAGTTTCTCCCGCGGGCGTTCCGCCGCAGGCCAATCGCGAATGCTCATAGCACCTCCGTGTGAATTGGGCGCCGCTGTTCCGTAGCGGTCGCTGTGATATCGTAGCCCATCTTTTTTGCAGGCGATTTGCACCCTGGCAGCTGCTGCCATGGGGTTCGCCTTGCACTGACCACTGAAATCGAAAGGCAGGCCTATGCAGCGGCTGTATCGGAAACGCATCGTTCTGGGCGTCGGCGGCGGCATTGCCGCCTACAAGAGCGCCGAGCTGGTTCGCCGACTCATCGACCAGGGCGCGGAAGTACGGGTCGTCATGACCCGCGGCGGCAGTGAGTTCATCACCCCGCTGACCATGCAGGCACTGTCCGGGCACCCGGTTCACCTGGATTTGCTCGACCCCGCGGCCGAAGCCGCCATGGGCCATATCGAACTGGCCAAGTGGGCCGACCTGGTATTGATCGCCCCGGCCACGGCCGACCTGATCGCCCGTCTGGCCCAGGGCATTGCCGATGATTTGCTGACCACGCTGGTGCTCGCCACCGACGCGGTGGTCGCCGTCGCCCCGGCCATGAACCAGGCCATGTGGCGCGACCCGGCCACCCAGGCCAACCTGCAACTGCTCGAAAGCCGCGACCTGAAAGTCTTCGGCCCGGCCTCCGGCAGCCAGGCCTGCGGCGATGTCGGCATGGGGCGCATGCTTGAAGCCACTGACCTTGCCCAGTGCGCCGCCGACTGCTTCCAGCGCCAGGCCCTGACCGGCAAACACGTGCTGATCACCGCCGGGCCGACCCAGGAAAACATCGACCCGGTGCGCTACATCACCAACCACAGCTCCGGGAAAATGGGTTTCGCCCTGGCCGAAGCGGCGGTGGAGGCTGGCGCCCGGGTGACGCTGATCACCGGCCCCGTGCACCTGCCGACCCCGGACCGGGTCACCCGCATCGACGTGGTCAGCGCCCGGGACATGCTCGCGGCCTGCGAAGCCGCCATCCCGTGCGACCTGTTCATCGCCTCGGCGGCGGTAGCGGATTACCGCCCTGAAGTCGTCGCCCCACAAAAATTGAAGAAAGACCCTACGAGCGGCGACGGCCTGCTACTACAAATGGTGCGCAACCCGGATATCCTTGCCACCATCGCCACTCGCCCGGACCGGCCTTTCAGCGTCGGCTTCGCCGCCGAGACCGAACACCTGCTCGACTACGCCGCGCGCAAACTCAAGGACAAGAATCTGGACTTGATCGTCGCCAACGACGTTGCCAACCCGAGCATCGGCTTCAACAGCGAAGAAAACGCCTGCAGCGTGATCGACCGCCAGTTGCACGCCACACTTTTCGCCCAGACCAGCAAGAGCAAGATTGCCCGCCAACTGGTCACTTTTATCGCCGAACGTCTGAACCAGGTTTAATTTTCATGCACGCCTTACAAGCCAAGATTCTCGATCCACGCATCGGCAATGAATTCCCGCTGCCGCAATACGCCACACCGGGCTCCGCCGGCCTCGACCTGCGGGCAATGCTCAAGCAGGACACGATCCTGGAGCCGGGCCAGACCTTGCTGATCCCTACCGGACTGTCGGTGTACATCGGTGACCCGGGCCTGGCCGCGCTGATCCTGCCGCGCTCTGGGCTGGGCCATAAGCACGGCATCGTGCTGGGCAACCTGGTCGGCCTGATCGACTCCGATTACCAGGGCGAACTGATGGTTTCGTGCTGGAACCGTGGTCAAACGGCGTTCAACATCGCCGTGGGCGAGCGCATCGCCCAGCTGGTGCTGGTGCCGGTGGTCCAGGCTCACTTCGAACTGGTGGAAGAATTCGACGAAAGCCAGCGCGGCGCCGGTGGTTTCGGGCATTCGGGCAGCCACTGATCCGGCTGTTTCAAGCCGGGCGTTATGCCCGGCTCGTTTGTTAAGCTTCTGTTTCAGGACGAAAAATGCGCAAGGGCTCTGAGCAAGGTTTTCCCATCCGGAATCAACGTATTAGACCGCTGTGTTCAAGGTAACGCTGTCTCATGGCACTTTCCCACCGCGAACTCTCTGTCAAAAACGCCGTCATACGCTTCAGTTTGAGCCTGCCGACGCTAACCGTCGGCCTGTCCAGTCACTTTCCTGATAGAGCGCCCCGCCCATGAACACCCCAGCTGCAATCGCCCCGATCTTCCCTGACAGCATCTTCCGCGCCTACGACATCCGTGGCGTGGTACCGGAAACCCTCACCGCCGAAACCGCCTATTGGATCGGCCGCGCGATTGGCTCCCAGAGCCTGGCCCAGGGCGAACCGAACGTGTCCGTCGGCCGCGATGGCCGCTTGTCGGGCCCGGAATTGGTCGAGCAGTTGATCAAAGGCGTTGCCGACAGCGGCTGCCACGTCAGCGACGTGGGCCTGGTGCCGACACCGGCGCTGTACTACGCCGCCAACGTGCTGGCTGGTAAATCCGGCGTGATGCTCACCGGCAGCCACAACCCGTCGAACTACAACGGCTTCAAGATCGTCATCGCCGGCGACACCCTCGCCAACGAGCAGATCCAGGCCCTGCACACCCGCCTCAAGACCAACGACCTGAGCAGCGGCCAGGGCAGCGTGACCAAGGTCGACATCCTCGAGCGCTACAACGACGAAATCGTCAAAGACGTGAAGCTCGCCCGTCGCCTTAAAGTGGTGGTCGACTGCGGTAACGGCGCCGCCGGCGTGATCGCCCCACAACTGATCGAAGCCCTGAACTGCGAAGTCATTCCACTGTTCTGCGATGTGGACGGCAACTTCCCCAACCATCACCCGGACCCGGGCAAGCTGGAAAACCTCGAAGACCTGATCGCCAAGGTCAAGGAAACCAACGCCGACCTGGGCCTGGCCTTCGACGGTGACGGCGACCGTGTGGGCGTGGTGACCAATACCGGCAGCGTGGTATTCCCGGACCGCCTGCTGATGCTGTTCGCGCGTGACGTGGTAGCGCGCAATCCGAACGCCGAAATCATCTTCGACGTTAAGTGCACCCGTCGCCTGGTGCCGTTGATCAAGGAATACGGCGGTCGTCCGCTGATGTGGAAAACCGGTCATTCGCTGATCAAGAAAAAAATGAAACAAAGCGGCGCCCTGCTGGCCGGCGAGATGAGCGGCCACATCTTCTTCAAGGAGCGTTGGTTCGGTTTCGACGACGGCATCTACAGCGCCGCACGCCTGCTGGAAATCCTCAGCAAGGAGAAATCCAGCGCTGAAGAGCTGTTCGCGACCTTCCCGAACGATATTTCTACGCCAGAAATCAATATCCATGTGACCGAAGAGAGCAAATTCAGCATCATTGATGCACTGCACGACGCCCAATGGGGCGAAGGAGCCGAACTGACCACCATCGACGGTGTGCGGGTCGACTACCCACAAGGCTGGGGCCTGGTTCGCGCGTCCAACACCACGCCGGTGCTGGTCCTGCGTTTCGAGGCTGACAACGAAGCCGAGCTGCAGCGCATCAAGGACGTGTTCCACACCCAACTCAAGCGTGTTGCACCCGATCTCCAACTACCGTTTTGATGTTTAAATCACCGGAGCCCTGAATGACCCTCGAACGCGAAGCCGCCGCCAATACCGCCAAGGTCCTGTCCGAAGCGTTGCCTTATATCCGACGCTACGTCGGCAAGACCCTGGTGATCAAATACGGCGGCAACGCGATGGAAAGCGAGGAGCTGAAAACCGGCTTCGCCCGCGACATCGTGCTGATGAAGGCCGTGGGCATCAACCCGGTGGTGGTGCATGGCGGTGGCCCGCAAATCGGTGACCTGCTCAAGCGCCTGTCGATCGAAAGCCATTTCATCGACGGCATGCGCGTCACCGATGCGCAGACCATGGATGTGGTGGAGATGGTCCTCGGCGGCCAGGTCAACAAGGACATCGTCAACCTGATCAACCGCCATGGCGGCAGCGCCATCGGCCTGACGGGCAAGGACGCCGAGCTGATCCGGGCGAAGAAACTCACCGTCACCCGCCAGACGCCGGAGATGACCCAACCGGAAATCATCGACATCGGCCACGTGGGCGAAGTGGTTGGCATCAACACCGACCTGCTGAACCTGCTGGTCAAGGGCGACTTCATCCCGGTGATCGCGCCTATCGGCGTGGGCGCCAACGGCGAGTCGTACAACATCAACGCTGACCTGGTGGCCGGCAAAGTGGCCGAAGCACTGAAAGCTGAAAAGCTGATGCTGCTGACCAACATCGCCGGCCTGATGGACAAGACCGGCAAGGTCCTGACCGGGCTGTCGACGCAACAGGTCGACGACCTGATCGCCGACGGCACCATCTACGGCGGCATGCTGCCGAAGATTCGCTGCGCGCTGGAAGCGGTACAGGGCGGCGTCGGCAGCTCGCTGATCATCGACGGCCGGGTACCGAACGCGATTCTGCTGGAGATCTTCACCGATACGGGTGTGGGTACGTTGATCAGTAATCGCAAGCGTCCTTAAGCGATACCGGTAAAAAAAGACCCCGCTCAACCTGGTTGAGCGGGGTCTTTTTTTGGCACTGATTACCAGTGAAGGCAGACTTATGTGGGAGCGGGCTTGCTCGCGAAAGCGGTGGGTCAGACAAACATAATGTCGGATGTGCCGCCGCATTCGCGAGCAAGCCCGCTCCCACAGGGGTTTAGCGCAAGCCTTTTAGACACCAAACTGCGCCCGATAAGCCTCAACCGCCGGCAAATGCTGCTTGAGCTGCGGATCGTCGGCCAAAAACTCCAGCACCTGGTTCAGCGACACGATGCTGATCACCGGAATGCCGAAGTCGCGCTCCACTTCCTGGATTGCCGACAACTCACCGTTGCCGCGCTCCTGGCGGTTCAGGGCGATCAGCACGCCGGCTGCCTTGGCGCCTTCCTGGGAAGCGATGATCTGCATCACTTCGCGGATAGCGGTGCCGGCGGTGATCACGTCGTCGATGATCAGCACATCGCCGGTCAGCGGGGCGCCCACCAGGCTGCCGCCTTCGCCATGGGCCTTGGCTTCCTTGCGGTTGAAGCACCAAGGCAGATCGCGGCCATGATGTTCGGCCAAGGCGACGGCGGTGGTGGCGGCCAGCGGGATGCCTTTGTAGGCCGGGCCGAACAATACGTCGAACGAGATGCCGCTCTCGACGATGGCCGCCGCATAGAAACGGCCCAGCTGCGCCAGGGCGGCACCGCTGTTGAACAGGCCGGCATTGAAGAAGTACGGACTGGTGCGACCGGACTTGAGGGTGAACTCACCGAAGCGCAAAACGCCGCGATCGATGGCAAAACGAATGAAATCGCGCTGATACGCCTGCATGAAAAAAGCCCCAAATACCACGGATTTAGCTAAATAGGTACACGCCGTGTATCATACACGCACGTGATTTTTGGGGCCATTTATGCGGATCATCAGTGTGAACGTCAATGGTATTCAGGCTGCAGTGGAGCGAGGTTTGCTCAGTTGGCTGCAAGCACAGAATGCCGACGTCATCTGCCTGCAGGACACCCGCGCCTCCGCCTTTGAACTGGACGATGCAGCCTTCCAACTGGATGGTTACTTCCTTTATGCCTGCGATGCCGAAGTCCCCGCCCAGGGTGGCGTGGCTTTGTACTCGCGGCTGCAACCGAAGGCTGTCATCAACGGTCTCGGTTTCGAGACGGCGGACCGCTACGGGCGCTACCTGCAAGCCGATTTTGACAAGGTCAGCATCGCGACCTTACTGCTCCCTTCGGGGCAGAACGGCGATGAAGATTTGAATCAGAAATTCAAGCTAATGGACGACTTCGCCCGTTATCTGGATAAACAGCGACGCAAACGTCGCGAGTACATTTATTGTGGCTCGCTGTACGTGGCGCAACAGAAGCTGGATATCAAGAACTGGCGCGACAGCCAACAATCCCCGGGTTTCCTGGCGCCGGAACGGGCCTGGATGGACGAGATCATTGGCAACATGGGTTATGTCGATGCCCTGCGCGAAGTCAGCCGTGAAGGCGATCAGTACAGTTGGTGGCCAGACAATGAACAGGCCGAGATGCTCAACCTCGGCTGGCGCTTCGACTACCAATTGCTGACCCCCGGCCTGCGCCGCTTCGTACGCAGCGCCCGCCTGCCGCGCCAGCCACGGTTCTCGCAGCATGCGCCGTTGATCGTGGATTACGACTGGACGCTGACGATCTGAGTGTCGTTTGCGCAGCCACAAAAAAACCGACAGAAATGTCGGTTTTTTTGTGGCCACTGAAAATCAACTGTGGGAGCGAGCTTGCTCGCGATGGCGGTGGATCAGCCAACATCAATATTGAATGAACAGCCGCAATCGCGAGCAAGCTCGCTCCCACAGGTAAAAGGCGCTAGCTGATCGTTATTTGACCAACCGCCAGGTAAACGGATACCGATACGGCTGCCCTTCATTGGCCTTCACCCCACCAATGATGGTCAGCACCAGCGCACCAATGGCCACCAGCCCGAACAGGAAGAAGCCAATCACCACGACCATCAGCAGCAAGCTGATCGCCGAGGCAATCGCCACGGTGATCTGGAAGTTCAGCGCTTCCTTGCCCTGGGCATCGATGAACGGGTCGGATTCACGCTTGAGCTGCCAGAGCACCAGCGGCCCGATCAGCGTACCGAACGGAATCCAGATCCCCAGCAAGGCGGACAGGTGACAGAACATCGCCCATTGACGCGCCTCCTTGCTGGGCTGGGGCAGTAGGACTTGCTCATCACTCATGACATTCTCCTTGTCTGAAGCGCGAAACAATCAGTCAGCCAATGCGGCCTTTTGCAGTTCGAAAATCTCGTTCATGCCTTTCTTCGCCAACTCCAGCATAGCGTTCAATTCTTCCGGCTGGAACGGCGCGCCTTCAGCAGTGCCCTGGACTTCAATGAAGCCGCCAGCGCTGGTCATGACCACGTTCAGGTCGGTCTCGGCGGCGGAGTCTTCCAGGTAGTCCAGGTCCAGCACCGGCTCGCCCTGGTACATGCCCACGGACACCGCGGCAATCATCTGCTTGAGCGGATCGCCGCCCTTGAGGCCGCCACGCTTCTTGATCACTTTCAAGGCATCGACCAGCGCGACCATCGCGCCAGTAATTGACGCGGTACGCGTACCGCCATCGGCCTGGATCACGTCGCAGTCGACATACAGCGTCACATCGCCCAGCTTGGTCATGTCCAGCGCGGCGCGCAGCGAACGGCCAATCAGGCGCTGGATTTCCAGGGTCCGGCCGCCCTGCTTGCCACGACTGGCTTCGCGCTGGTTCCGCTCACCGGTGGCGCGCGGCAGCATGCCGTATTCGGCCGTCAACCAGCCTTGGCCCTGGCCCTTGAGGAAGCGTGGCACACCGTTTTCGACGCTGACCGTGCAGATGACTTTGGTATCACCGAATTCGACCAGTACAGATCCCTCGGCGTGTTTGGTGTAGTTGCGGGTAATGCGGATCGAGCGAAGCTGATCGGCAGCGCGACCACTTGGACGTTTCATAGGGAACACCTGTACAGAGGACGGAAAACTGCCGAGCATTATAGAGCCGTGAATCGTCATAGGGCAGTTAAACGTAGCGCTGTTCTAAAAAGCCGGCGCGAGCGAAGTCCCTCAAAGCCCCGGCCGACAGGTTGCAGCGCTTTGTCACATGCGCGGTTTGGGGCCTGCGCCGCACTGCGCTACAATCCTGCGCCTTTGCTGCCCTTGGGCTTTTATTCACAGATATCAGGCTCCACGACCGCCGGTTGTGGCCGCTTCATTGCGAGGAACCTCCATGGTGCACAGCATGACCGCCTTCGCCCGCGTTGAAAAAGCCGGGGCCCAAGGCACGCTGAGCTGGGAACTGCGCTCGGTCAACAGCCGTTACCTGGAGCCACACCTGCGCCTGCCCGAGTCCTTCCGCGACCTGGAAGGCGGCGTGCGCGAAGCGCTGCGCCAGGGCCTGTCCCGGGGCAAACTGGAATGCACCCTGCGCTTCACCGAAGAAAGCGCCGGCAAGACACTCCAGGTGGACCGCGAGCGCGCCGCGCAACTGGTGGCCGCCGCCGAAACCGTCGCCAGCCTGATCAAAAACCCCGCCGCCCTGAATCCACTGGAAGTCCTGGCCTGGCCGGGTGTGCTGGTGGGCGATGCCAGCGACCCGCAAGCGCTGAACGCCGAGGCAATGGCGTTGTTCAACGAAGGGCTCAAGGAACTCAAGGCCGGCCGCGAGCGTGAAGGCGCGGAGTTGGCCCGACTGATCAACGAGCGCCTGACGTCCATTGAAGAAGACGTCAGCACCCTGCGCGAGCTGGTCCCGCAGATGCTCGCCACCCAGCGCCAGAAAGTGCTCGATCGCTTCACTGACATGAAGGCCGAACTGGACCCGCAGCGCCTGGAACAGGAAATGGTCATGCTCGCGCAAAAGAGCGACGTGGCCGAAGAACTGGATCGCCTGAGCACCCACATCATCGAAGTTCGCCGGGTGCTCAAGTCCGGCGGTGCGGCCGGTCGCCGCCTGGACTTCCTGATGCAGGAGCTCAACCGCGAAGCCAATACACTGGGCTCCAAAGCCTTCGACCCGCGCAGCACCCAGGCTGCGGTCAACCTCAAGGTGTTGATCGAGCAAATGCGCGAACAAGTGCAAAACATTGAGTAAGGCTAACGACATGACCCACAGCACCGGCACCCTCTACATCATTTCCGCGCCCTCGGGCGCCGGCAAGACCAGCCTAGTCAAGGCACTGATCGACGCCGAACCGCAGATCCGCGTCTCGGTCTCGCACACCACCCGCGCCATGCGTCCGGGTGAAGTGAACGGTGTGAACTATCACTTCGTCGACCGCGAAGAGTTCGTGAAAATGGCCGAACACGGCGACTTCCTGGAGCGCGCCGAAGTCTTCGGCAACCTTTATGGCACCTCGCAAAGCTACCTGCAGCAGACCCTGGACGAAGGCCATGACCTGATCCTGGAAATCGACTGGCAAGGTGCCGAGCAGGTGCGCAAGCTGATGCCCCAGGCCCGCTCGATCTTTATCCTGCCACCGAGCCAACAGGCCTTGCGCCAGCGCCTGACCAACCGTGGCCAGGACAGCGACGACATCATCGAAGGCCGGATGCGCGAAGCGGTCAGCGAAATGAGCCACTACGTCGACTACGATTACCTGATCATCAACGACGATTTCGCCCACGCACTGGACGACTTGAAGGCGATTTTCCGCGCCAGCCAGCTGCAGCAGAAACGCCAGCAGCAACGTTTCGGTAAATTATTGGCCGAATTGTTGGGCTGAATGGCCCTTCCCAAAACCGCTGCGACGGCTTTACATTGGTACTCGCAGCGCGCCGAGGGGTTTGGTTAAAAAATCAGCGCTTCCCTAAACGCTGGTGTTTTTTTAAACTGTTGAGTCCGCTCGCCCAACCGGGCAGCGCGCATATTGCATTCGCTCCGAGGAATACCATGGCCCGCGTAACCGTTGAAGACTGCCTAGAACACGTGGAAAACCGCTTTGAGCTGGTCATGCTCTCTACCAAGCGTGCCCGTCAACTGGCCACCGGTGGCAAAGAGCCGTTGGTCCAGTGGGAAAACGACAAGCCTACCGTAGTAGCGCTGCGTGAAATCGCCGAAGGCCTGATGAGCTACGAGTTCATCGCCAACGCTGAAATCGTTGAAGACGAACCGCTGTTCGCAGCGTTCGAGGACGAGTCCAACGAGGCGGTCTAAGCCTATGCCTGGTCGACGTAGCACGGCGCGGGGTCACAGCAAACGGCAGGAGTCATCATCATGCCGAGCATAGACGCCCTCGCCGATCGCTTATCGGCCTACCTCGGCAAGGACCAGGTCAACCTGGTCCGCCGAGCCTATTTCTACGCCGAACAAGCCCACGACGGCCAACGCCGCCGCAGCGGCGAGGCGTACGTCAC
Source organism: Pseudomonas brassicacearum (assembly GCF_000585995.1). Classification (NCBI taxonomy): domain Bacteria; kingdom Pseudomonadati; phylum Pseudomonadota; class Gammaproteobacteria; order Pseudomonadales; family Pseudomonadaceae; genus Pseudomonas; species Pseudomonas brassicacearum. Next base: position 6,442,886 of record NZ_CP007410.1, read on the forward strand.
GCACCCGCTTGCGGTGGCGAACATTCTTGCCGACATGCACATGGACCATCAGAGCCTGATGGCGGCAATGCTGCATGACGTGATCGAAGACACCGGCATTGCCAAGGAAGCGCTGCAAGCGCAGTTCGGCGAAACCGTGGCCGAACTGGTCGACGGGGTCAGCAAACTGACCCAGATGAACTTCGAGACCAAGGCCGAGGCCCAGGCCGAAAACTTCCAGAAAATGGCCATGGCCATGGCCCGCGACATCCGCGTGATCCTGGTCAAGCTCGCCGACCGCTTGCACAACATGCGCACCCTGGAAGTGCTCTCCGGCGAAAAACGCCGACGGATCGCCAAGGAAACCCTGGAGATCTACGCGCCCATCGCCAATCGCCTGGGCATGCACGCGATTCGCATCGAGTTCGAAGACCTTGGCTTCAAGGCCATGCACCCGATGCGTTCGGCGCGGATCAACCAGGCCGTCAAGCGCGCCCGGGGCAATCGCAAGGAAATCGTCAACAAGATCGAAGAATCCCTGAGCCACTGCCTGGCCATCGACGGCATCGAAGGCGAAGTCAGCGGCCGGCAGAAACACCTCTACGGCATCTACAAGAAAATGCGCGGCAAACGTCGGGCCTTCAACGAGATCATGGACGTCTACGCGTTCCGGATCATCGTCGACAAGGTCGATACTTGCTACCGCGTATTGGGTGCTGTGCATAATTTGTACAAACCGTTGCCGGGGCGCTTCAAGGATTACATCGCGATTCCCAAGGCCAACGGTTATCAATCGCTGCACACCACGTTGTTCGGCATGCACGGTGTACCGATCGAAATCCAGATCCGCACCCGTGAAATGGAAGAGATGGCCAACAACGGCATCGCAGCCCACTGGCTCTACAAATCCAGCGGCGACGAACAACCCAAGAACACCCACGCCCGGGCCCGACAGTGGGTCAAGGGTGTGCTGGAAATGCAGCAGCGGGCCGGCAACTCCCTGGAATTCATCGAAAGCGTCAAGATCGACCTGTTTCCGGACGAGGTCTATGTCTTCACGCCCAAGGGCCGGATCATGGAGCTGCCCAAAGGCTCCACGGCCGTGGACTTTGCCTACGCGGTGCACACCGACGTCGGCAACAGCTGCATCGCCTGTCGGATCAACCGTCGCCTGGCGCCGTTGTCCGAACCGCTGCAAAGCGGCTCCACGGTGGAAATCGTCAGCGCGCCCGGCGCCCGACCGAACCCGGCGTGGCTCAACTTCGTGGTCACCGGCAAGGCCCGTACCCATATCCGCCACGCCTTGAAACTGCAACGCCGCTCCGAATCCATCAGCCTGGGCGAGCGCCTGCTGAACAAAGTGCTGAACGGTTTCGACAGCTCCCTGGACAAGATCCCGGTCGAGCGCGTGCAGCTCATGCTCCACGAATACCGCCTCGAACTGATCGAAGACCTGCTCGAAGACATCGGCCTGGGCAATCGCATGGCCTACGTCGTCGCCCGCCGCCTGCTCGGCGAAGGCGAGCAATTGCCAAGCCCCGAAGGCCCGCTGGCGATTCGCGGCACCGAAGGCCTGGTGCTCAGCTATGCCAAGTGCTGCACACCGATCCCGGGCGACCCGATTGTCGGCCATCTGTCCGCCGGCAAAGGGATGGTGGTGCACCTGGACAACTGCCGCAACATCAGCGAAATCCGCCACAACCCGGAAAAATGCATCCAGCTCTCCTGGGCCAAGGATGTTACCGGCGAATTCAACGTCGAGCTGCGGGTCGAGCTGGAGCACCAGCGTGGCCTGATCGCGCTGCTGGCCAGCAGCGTCAACGCCGCCGACGGCAATATCGAAAAAATCAGCATGGACGAACGCGATGGCCGCATCAGCGTCGTCCAACTGGTGGTCAGCGTGCACGACCGCGTGCACCTGGCCCGCGTGATCAAGAAACTGCGCGCCCTGACCGGCGTCATCCGCATCACCCGGATGCGCGCATAACGGCGCAATCAGGCCCACCCATTACAAGGAGTCATTCATGACCAAAACCGTTATCACCAGCGACAAAGCCCCTGCCGCCATCGGTACTTATTCCCAGGCCATCAAGGCGGGCAACACCGTGTACATGTCGGGCCAGATCCCGCTGGACCCGAAAACCATGGAGCTGGTGGAAGGCTTCGAAGCCCAGACCGTGCAGGTGTTCGAAAACCTCAAGGCCGTGGCCGAGGCTGCCGGTGGTTCGTTCAAGGACATCGTCAAGCTCAACATCTTCCTCACCGACCTGAGCCACTTCGCCAAGGTCAACGAGGTCATGGGCAAGTACTTCGACCAGCCTTACCCTGCCCGCGCCGCCATTGGCGTGGCGGCCCTGCCAAAGGGCGCGCAGGTTGAGATGGACGCCATCCTGGTCATCGAGTAATAAGCCCGGCGCAGCCCTCCCCCGCTGCGCCGTTTTCGTTCTGAAAGGATTCCACCATGCGCAACGCGCTTGCTCTCTCGCTGGTCGCCCTGCTTCTGGGCGGCTGCGCCAGCGACCCTGCCGACCGTGACATCAGCGGCACCTGGATCAACCAGGCAGCCATCGACGCTGCCGCCAAAGGTGGCCCGCTTCGCGAGGCTTTGCAGGGTTATGGCCCGAACCTGGAATGGGACGTCAACACCCGGGCCGGTCAGGCGCGCTATACCAACGGCTTTGAAAATGTCGAAGGCAAGTTGCTGGGCGAAGAAGACGGCACGTGGAAAGTCGATTTCTACGGCAGCTCCGCCAGCGAACTCAAGCGCGACGGCAACCAGTTGAGCCAGGCCGCCACCGAAAACGAACCGCAACAGGTGTTCGACCGCGCGTCAGTCCAGGTACCAGAAGGCGCGCCAATCGGCGCCAGTTTCGAGCGAGCACTGTATGCCGCCTACCTGGGTGGCACCTGGAGCATCGTCAACGGCCCCGGCCAAGGCGCCAGCGTGCAATTCCAGCCCGACGGCCAGGTCAGCGGCCTACCGGGCGCCGATCGTTACGCCTTATGCCTGGCGGGCGACTGCGCCTCCATGAGCGGCGGCAACGACAACATCTGGCTGCAACAGAACGGCCAGGGCAACACCTGGATCTTTGCCCGCGACGGCAAGAAGCTGGAAATTTTCCAGACCGTCAATGCGGCATTGGCCGATGAAATGCCTTCGTTCACGCCGGGTACTCGGCAGTGGCTGCTGGAAAAGCAGTAGAAGCCCAGACGCGGTTCCCCTGTGGGAGCGGGCTTGCTCGCGAAGGCGGCATGACAGTCAACGAAGATGTTGGATGTCAGGCCCCCTTCGCGAGCAAACCCGCTCCCACCGTTTGTTATGGGGTGCCTGAAAAAGTCAGCAGCGCCCCTCCAGAATCGCCGCATACCCCTCACGAAAACTCGGATACTGCGGCGTCCAGCCCAACGCCTTTGCCCGGGCATTGCTGCAGCGTTTGCTGCCGGCGCGACGTACGCTGGCGTTTTCGGCCCATTGGGTGACGCCCATGTAGTCGCGCAGCCAGCCCACCACGTCGGCCAGCGCGGCGGGGGCATCGTCGACGCCGATGTAGCAGTCTTGCAGGGTTTTGCCCTGGCGATCGGCTTCCAGCAGGAACGCCAGCAGGCCCGCCGCATCGTCGGCATGGATGCGGTTGGCGTACAGGGGCGGGTCTTCCACCACGCTATAGCCCTGGCGCACCTGGCTCAACAGCCATTCACGACCCGGGCCGTAGATGCCGGTCAAGCGCACGCGGCTGGCCGGAATGCCACTGTCCAGCGCCACTTGCTCGGCTTCGAGCATCAGCCGTCCGGAATAACCGCCGGCCTCGGTGGGCGACGTTTCATCGACCCACTCACCCTTCTGTTGCCCATAGACACTGCTGCTGGACACAAAAAGCAAACGTTTTGGCTGCTGCCCATGCTGCTTCAACCAGCCCAACACATGCTGCAACCCTTCTATGTAAGCCGCGCGATAACCCGCTTCGTCATGCTGGGTGGCGGCCGCGCTGTACACCAGATAATCCAGGGGGCCGGTGGGCCAATCGGCCGGACATTGCTCGCTGAACAGATCGCCCGTCACCCCGACAACCCCGGCCGGCAGGTGCGAAACCGTGCGTCGCAAGCCATAGACTTGCCAATGTTCGGCCAATAACTGGCTGGCCAGGCGGCTGCCGATATCACCGCAGCCGGCGATTAAAACAGAAGGCGCGGACATCAAAATCTCCTCTGGTAAAGGCGCAGACTAGCCCTCGGAAGGGACAAGCGGCTAGCAATGCAGGAAAAAAAGTTACTGTATTACTTTTGTTAACAAGAATTACTTGCAATAATGCTCGCCACTTTTGTTCTCGGCCCACGAGGCCTGGAAGAACATCAACCTTCTTTTCCTCTCAGGTCCGGCCAGCATGAAACGCTCTCTATCCTCCGCTTCGCCAACCAACCGACCTCGCGTCTGGAGCGCCGTGGCAGCCTTGCTGCTCAGCCTGCTGCTGGCGCCTGCCGCCGCGTTCGCCGATGCACAGACACCCGCCACGACACCGGCCACCGCCCCTGCCACAACGGCCCCGGCGCCTGCCGACGCTGGCGCTCCCGTTGCCACGCCGGTGGCCACCGACCCGGCCCAGGCCGTCGAAGCCAGCGCCGCAGACGCGCCGCCAGTGCTCGAAGCCGACAACTCCCTGGGCATGGCCCACGACCTGTCGCCCTGGGGCATGTACCAGAACGCCGACATCATCGTGAAAATCGTGATGATCGGCCTGGCCATCGCTTCGATCATCACCTGGACCATCTGGATCGCCAAAGGCTTCGAGCTGCTGGGCGCCAAACGTCGCTTGCGGGGTGAAATCGCCGCCCTGAAAAAGGCCACCACCCTCAAGGAGGCCAGCGCCAGCGCCGCGAAAGAAGGCACCCTCGCCAACCTACTGGTGCACGACGCGCTCGAAGAGATGCGCCTGTCGGCCAACAGCCGTGAGAAAGAAGGCATCAAGGAACGCGTGAGCTTCCGCCTCGAACGCCTGGTCGCCGCCTGTGGTCGCAACATGAGCAGCGGCACCGGCGTACTTGCCACCATTGGTTCCACCGCGCCGTTCGTCGGCCTGTTCGGCACCGTATGGGGCATCATGAACAGCTTCATCGGCATCGCCAAGACCCAGACCACCAACCTCGCCGTCGTGGCACCCGGCATCGCCGAAGCCCTGCTGGCGACCGCACTCGGCCTGGTCGCAGCGATCCCGGCCGTGGTCATCTACAACGTCTTCGCCCGCTCCATCGCCGGCTACAAGGCCCAGGTCTCCGACGCCTCGGCGGAAGTCCTGCTGTTGGTCAGCCGCGACCTCGACCACCTTCCGCCCGAGCGCGGCTCGCAACCGCACATGGTGAAAGTGGGGTAATCGGCCATGGGCCTGCATTTGAAAGAAGGCGCAGACGACGATCTGGCCGAGAACCACGAAATCAACGTCACGCCATTCATCGACGTGATGCTGGTGCTGCTGATCATCTTCATGGTGGCCGCCCCGCTCGCCACCGTGGACATCAAGGTCGATCTCCCGGCCTCGACGGCCAAGCCATCGCCACGGCCAGAGAAACCGGTGTTCCTGAGCGTCAAGGCCGACCAGCGCCTGTTCCTCGGCGAAGACGAGGTCAAGACCGAAAGCCTCGGCGCGACCCTCGACGCCAAGACCCAGGGCAAGAAGGACACGACGATCTTCTTCCAGGCCGATAAAGGCGTGGACTACGGCGACTTGATGAACGTGATGGACGCCCTGCGCGCCGCCGGTTACTTGAAGGTCGGCCTGGTCGGACTCGAGACGGCGCCCAAGAAATGATCACGACGCGCCAAAAGCTGACGCGTTACAGCGGTAGCCTGGCCGTAGTGCTGGGCGTGCATGCGCTCGCCATCGCGCTGGCACTGAACTGGACGTCACGCCCGCCCATCGAATTGCCCCCCCAGGCCATGATGGTCGAGCTGGCGCCGGTTCCGGCCCCACCACCGCCTGCACCGCCGAAAGTCGTCACACCGCCGCAGCCTCCTGAACCGGTCGAAGAACTGCCGTTGCCTAAGCTCGCCGAAGCGGCGAAGCCGGAGATCTCCATACCCAAACCGGTCAAGCCCAAGCCGAAGCCTCAACCGCCCAAGCCCAAGCCCGTGGAGAAAAAACCGGAGCCGCCGAAGGAAACACCGTCGGAGCAAAAGCCCAGCGATACCCCGCCCACCCCGGCACCGACCGAGAAATCCGCGCAACCGGCCCCAGGCCCTTCGCCAGCTCAATCGGCGGCCAAGGCCAATTGGCAGGGCACACTGCTGGCGCACCTGGGCAAGTACAAAAAGTACCCGACCCGGGCCCAGCAGATGAACAAGGAAGGCATGAATCGCCTGCGCTTCGTGGTGGATGCCGAAGGTAACGTGCTGTCATACGAACTGGTGGGCAGCTCCGGCACGGAGTCGCTGGACCGGGCCACCCTGGAAATGATCCGCAAAGCCCAACCGCTGCCCAAGCCACCGGCCGAACTGCTGACCAACGGCACCATCGAACTGACGGCACCGTTTGTGTATTCCATCGAGAAGCGCCGGCGCTGACCGAACCTAGCAACTCGGTAGCAGGTGAATCCTGTGGCGAGGGAGCTTGCTCCCGCTGGACTGCGCAGCAGGCCCTGGCCCGATCAACACGATCTGCCTGATGCAGCGCATTCGCTGGTTTTGGGGCCGCTTCGCGGCCCAGCGGGAGCAAGCTCCCTCGCCACAATGAGTACACCCGACAGAACGGCATCGAAAGATGCCTTTTTCATATCCGGCAACGACCCAACAGACATTGGACAGTGTCACACCGCGCCTCCACTCTGATAACGTGCGTCTATCGATTGCAGCCGGTATGCTTGGCTCGCAACTTCATGGACGCTTGCTATGACCCTCACAGAATTACGCTACATCGTCACCCTCGCCCAAGAGCAGCATTTCGGCCATGCGGCCGAGCGTTGCCATGTCAGCCAGCCGACGCTGTCGGTGGGTGTGAAAAAGCTTGAAGACGAGCTCGGTGTGCTGATTTTCGAGCGCAGCAAAAGCGCCGTGCGCCTGACGCCGGTCGGCGAAGGCATCGTGGCCCAGGCGCAAAAAGTCCTGGAACAGGCCCAAGGCATCCGTGAGCTGGCCCAGGCTGGCAAGAACCAGCTGACCGCCCCACTGAAGGTCGGTGCGATCTACACCGTCGGCCCGTACCTGTTCCCGCACCTGATTCCGCAACTGCACCGGGTTGCCCCGCAGATGCCGTTGTACATCGAAGAAAACTTTACCCACGTGCTGCGCGACAAACTGCGCAACGGCGAGTTGGACGCGATCATCATCGCCCTGCCGTTCAACGAAGCCGACGTCCTGACCCTGCCGCTCTACGACGAGCCGTTCTACGTCTTGATGCCGGCCCAGCATTCCTGGACCCAGAAAAAAACCATCGACGCCGCCCTGCTCAACGACAAGAGCCTGCTGCTGCTCGGCGAAGGCCATTGCTTCCGCGACCAGGTGCTCGAAGCCTGTCCGACCCTGACCAAGGGTAGCGAAGGCGCCAAGCACACCACGGTGGAATCCAGCTCCCTGGAGACCATCCGTCACATGGTTGCCTCTGGCCTGGGTATTTCGATCCTGCCGCTGTCGGCGGTGGACAGCCATCACTACGCCCCCGGCGTGATCGAAGTCCGTCCGCTGACGCCGCCCGCGCCGTTCCGCACCGTAGCCATCGCCTGGCGCGCCAGCTTCCCGCGGCCCAAGGCCATCGAGATCCTCGCTGACTCGATCCGCCTGTGTTCCGTGGCCAAGCCGCCCACTGCCAAGTAAGCCGCAGCCATGACTGAGCTGTCGAAAGTGCCGGTCACGGCACTCAAGGGTGTCGGTGAAGCCATGGCCGAGAAACTGGCCAAGGTCGGCCTGGAGAATCTCCAGGACGTGCTGTTCCACCTGCCGCTGCGCTACCAGGACCGCACCCGCGTGGTGCCCATCGGCCAGTTACGGCCCGGGCAGGACGCGGTGATCGAAGGCACCGTCAGCGGCGCCGACGTGGTCATGGGTCGCCGCCGCAGCCTGGTGGTGCGGCTGCAAGACGGCACTGGCGGGCTCAGCCTGCGCTTCTATCACTTCAGCAATGCACAAAAGGAAGGCCTCAAGCGTGGCACTCGCGTGCGCTGCTACGGAGAGGCGCGGCCCGGGGCGTCGGGGCTGGAGATCTATCATCCGGAATACCGCAGCATCACCGGTGACGAGCCGCCGCCCGTGGATGAAACCCTGACCCCGGTCTATCCCCTCACCGAAGGCCTGACCCAACAACGCCTGCGCCAGCTCTGCCAGCAAACCCTGACCCTGCTCGGCCCCAGCAGCCTGCCCGACTGGCTGCCCACGGAGCTGGCCCGGGACTACCACCTGGCGCCCCTGGCCGACGCGATCCGCTACCTGCACCATCCACCAGCCGATGCCGATGTCGATGAACTTGCCCTCGGCCATCACTGGGCCCAGCACCGCCTGGCATTCGAAGAACTGCTGACCCATCAATTGTCTCAGCAACGTCTGCGCGAAAGCCTGCGCTCCCTGCGTGCCCCAGCCATGTCCAAGGCCCGGGACTTGCCCGCTCGCTACCTGGCCAACCTGGGCTTCACGCCAACCGGCGCCCAACAAAGGGTCGGTAACGAAATTGCCTACGACCTGAGCCAGCCTGAACCGATGCTGCGGTTGATCCAGGGCGATGTCGGCGCCGGCAAGACCGTGGTCGCCGCCCTCGCCGCGCTCCAGGCCCTGGAAGCGGGGTATCAAGTGGCACTGATGGCGCCCACCGAGATCCTCGCTGAACAGCACTTCATCACCTTCCAGCGCTGGCTTGAACCGCTGGGCATCGAAGTCGCCTGGCTGGCCGGCAAGCTCAAGGGAAAGAACCGTGCAACTGCCCTGGCGCAGATCGCCGAAGGCGCACCGATGGTGGTCGGTACCCACGCGTTGTTCCAGGACGAAGTGCAATTCAAGAACCTGGCGCTGGTAATCATCGACGAACAACACCGCTTCGGCGTGCAACAGCGCCTGGCCCTGCGGCAGAAAGGCGTGGGCGGACGGATGTGTCCGCATCAGTTGATCATGACCGCCACGCCGATCCCGCGGACCCTGGCTATGAGCGCCTACGCCGACCTCGACACCTCGATCCTCGACGAACTGCCCCCCGGCCGTACCCCGGTCAACACCGTGCTGGTCACCGACACCCGCCGGGTCGAAGTGATCGAGCGCGTGCGCAGCGCCTGTGCCGAAGGGCGGCAGGCCTATTGGGTGTGCACGCTGATCGAAGAGTCGGAAGAGCTGACCTGCCAAGCCGCCGAAACCACCTATGAAGACCTCACCGCCGCCCTCGGCGAGTTGAAGGTCGGGCTGATCCATGGCCGCATGAAACCGGCCGAAAAAGCCGCCGTCATGGCCGAATTCAAGGTCGGGGCCCTGCAATTGCTGGTCGCCACCACCGTGATCGAGGTGGGCGTCGATGTGCCCAACGCCAGCTTGATGATCATCGAGAACCCTGAGCGGCTGGGCCTGGCGCAGTTGCACCAGCTACGCGGACGTGTCGGCCGGGGCAGCGCCGCCAGCCATTGCGTGTTGCTGTACCACCCGCCGCTGTCCCAGATCGGCCGCCAACGGTTGGGCATCATGCGCGAAACCAACGACGGCTTTGTCATCGCCGAAAAAGACCTTGAACTGCGCGGCCCCGGTGAAATGCTCGGCACGCGCCAGACCGGTCTGCTTCAATTCAAGGTAGCCGACCTGATGCGCGACGCCGATCTGCTCCCCGCCGTACGCGACGCCGCCCAGGCTTTGCTGGAACGCTGGCCCGACCACGTCAGCCCGCTGCTGGATCGCTGGCTGCGTCATGGGCAGCAATATGGCCAAGTGTGAGCACGCTCTCAGTTTCCGGACGCACCTGCCCGGCAAGCTGGTTATACTGCTGAACTTGTAGGAAAACGGATACAGACCATGACTGAAGCTGCCCTCGTCCCAGAATCCCCGCACGCTCCGTCTGTTATTCGGCTGCTGCTCGAAAAACTGGGCATCGCCTTTGACGAAGTGCTCGAGCGACCAGGCCTGAACCCTGCTCGCAAAGTGCAAGCTGTCCTGCTGCACGACGCCGTTGGCGCGCTCATGGTGCTGTTTCCACAAAGCCAGCTGCTGGACCTCAACCGCCTGGCGGAACTCACTGGACGAAAACTCACGGCGGTGCCGACCGACCGCCTGGAGCGCATGCTCGGCAAGCACAGCCTGAGCCTGCTGCCCGGCCTGCCGGCGCTGACCAGCTCCCCCTGCCTGTACGAAGAAAGCCTGCTGCGCGAGCCGAAGCTGCTGATCAACTCGGGCGAGCCGGGGCTGCTGCTGGAAGTCACCAGCGAAGCCTTCAAGACCATGCTCACCAAGGCCAGCGCCGCGACATTCGGCGAAGCCGTGAGCAACATCACTCCCAACCTGGACCGCCCGCACGACGACCGCGCGGAAATCACCCAGGCCGTCCAGGCGTTTACCGCCCGGCGCATCCAGCAACGGCTGGAAGAAACCATCGAGATTCCGCCCCTGGCCGAAACCGCCCAGAAAATCATCAAGCTGCGGGTCGACCCGGACGCGACCATCGATGACATCACCGGCGTCGTCGAAACCGACCCGGCCCTGGCCGCACAAGTGGTGAGCTGGGCCGCCTCGCCGTACTACGCCTCACCGGGCAAGATTCGTTCGGTGGAAGACGCCATCGTACGGGTGCTGGGCTTCGACCTGGTGATCAACCTGGCGCTCGGCCTGGCCCTGGGCAAGACCCTGAGCCTGCCCAAGGACCACCCGCAACACACCACGCCGTACTGGCACCAGTCGATCTACACCGCCGCCGTCATCGAGGGCCTGACCCGCGCCATGCCGCGCGCCCAGCGCCCCGAAGGCGGCCTGACCTACCTGTCCGGCCTGCTGCATAACTTTGGCTATTTGCTGCTGGCCCACGTGTTCCCGCCGCACTTCTCGCTGATCTGCCGGCACCTGGAGGTCAACCCGCACCTGTGCCACAGCTACGTGGAACAGCACCTGCTGGGCATCAGTCGCGAGCAGATCGGCTCATGGCTGATGCGCTACTGGGACATGCCCGACGAACTGGCCACCGCCCTGCGCTTCCAGCACGACCCGCATTACGACGGCGAATACGCGGCTTACCCGAACCTGGTGTGCCTGGCCGTACGCCTGCTGCGCTCGCGGGGCATCGGCACCGGCCCGGATGAAGAAATCCCTGACGCACTGCTGGAGCGCGTAGGGCTGTCTCGGGACAAGGTCAATGACGTGGTCAGTAAAGTGCTTGAAGCCGAAGCGCTGCTGCGCGAACTGGCTTCGCAGTTCAGCCACGGTTGAACCCCCGAGGGAGCTTGCTTCCGCTAGGCTGCGCAGCAGCCCCAGATGGGCCTACACAATTTTCCAGGCGGATCGCGCTGATCGTTCCCACGCTCCGCCTGGAGGATTGACTACATGTTCCTTGCGGCTTAAGCCAGATAACGAATCACCCAACCACCACCGATATAAGCCCAAGGGTCACCGTCCACCCACGCTAACCCACACACAACGATCCGCCCATCCGCCATTACCGCCATATCCTGAACAACCTCATACTTCCCGCCTTCGTCAAAAACGGTAAAACCGTTGCCATTGAACGTCGAATCCAAAGAGCCATCGGAATGAAAACGTGCCGTCAGCGCGCTAACCCCTTCCTCTACAAACCCCCTGCCGGTAGTACCGGCTACGAGGATCGAACCCTCCGCCTGCAACGCAATACGTTTCCATCCCAGCCCTTGAGGCACCAACTTGGAGAACAATGGCTGCCCGCGATTGAAATTGAAGTCGAAGAATCCGCCACGAGTTAGAACGAACATCAGCCCATGTAGAACACCATCGCGTAAAGCCTTGCCGATCGTGACAATACTGCCGTCAGTCTCTCTGACCTCAATAGCCTCCACGTAGATTAGGTTAGAGTGGCGAACGGGCACCATCCCACCATTAAAACTGGTATCGAGACGCCCCGATGCATCGAAACGCATGACGTAAGCGACTCTGGAATAAGGATTTTCCAGCGCAAACTCACCACCGACCAACACGTTGCCATCCGCCTGAACGGTGACAACCTCGGCAATATTCCATTCATAGGAAATACCTGGGGGCTCGACAATCGCAAAACCAACCCCGTTGAATGTGTAGTCGGTCGAACCATCCGAGTTAAGGCGAAGTACGATCTCTTTTGGCTCACCGGAATCATTTCTCATGTAACCGAGCAAGAGAATCTTGCCGTCTTGCTGGACCGCAGAAGCTCCTTTACGACCCGAACTGCGTGGTGCTCCAGTGGAAGACCTCTCGTCAACGCGAGCAAAAGCCCCCCCGCCTGTCTCAGCATGTCTAGGGGCTATACCGCCCGGAAACAAACGCACACCTTTTTCACCGAAAGACTCAACCAGTCGCCCCTCCCTGTCATGCCGAACGAGACACCGCCCCCCTTCACTGCCCTTCTCATACTGCCCAAGCAGCAGCCATCCACCATCACTAAGACCGATCAACTCCCTTACATCATTGATATAGCCCCCCTCGAGAGAAACCTCGACCAGACCCGCCCCGTTTCCACCAAATCCAATATCAAGCGAGCCGTTCTCATTCAGTCTCGCCAGTGCGATAGGGGCTTCCACACCCAATAATTGAATAGCAACAAGCAGCTTATTTTCAGGCAACGCCAGAACCGCTACCGTATCGAATCCAGAGATTTCGGGTATCGGAAACCTCAATACGCCCCCATCGGCAAAGGTGGGGTCGAGAGTGCCTGCTTGCAGGGTTCCTGTTGGTTGAGTCATGATTTTTTTGCTCCATCAAGGGGATGAAATTCACATGGACATCAACCTTCATGGAGCCTCCGAACACGTGTCTTTGCACCTGTCAGGAATGACAGTTCGAGCGACTTTTTGGAGATAAGGCACTGGCTTGTTAAGCCACCTCGCGACTCAAACCTGGAATCCCCGACTCGCTGCTTGATCGCGTGGGTTGGGCCTGGGAGAAAGCCAAGGACGCGATCCGCCTGGAGGATTACGTAAACCCATTTGGGGCCGCTTCGCGACCCAGCGGGAGCAAGCTCCCTCGCCACGGGGTTCTCGGCTAGGTTTTCTTGGCTTTCTTCGGCTTCAAGTACTTGGTCAGCCCCTGGAACCAGATCACCAGCGCCGGGTTGCCCTTGATCTGGATCGACTGGTCCTGGATCCCCGTCATGAATGCCAGTTGCTTGTTCCTGGCCTGCATCGTAGCGAAGCCATAGGCCGCGTCCTTGAAGGCGATGGAGAATGCCGGCGTCGGGTAGGTGCCGGACTGGCTGGTGATGCGCTGGTTTTTCACCGTGAAATGCCGGGCGACTTTGCCGTCCAGGGTTTGCAGCTGGAACACCAACTCTTTATCGCCCAACTGTTGCTGGAACGCCGGATTGTTCCGGCTGGCCTTGCCCATCAACAGCCCCAGCATCCACAGCAGAAAACGAAATTTCATGGGCACCGCCTCGTGAGAAAAAGATGAATGGCGGGCAGTTTAGCGATTCTTCGGCGGAACGCCATCATCGGATCGCTTTAGCGGGAGATGAATGTTTTTTCCTGCATGATGACTGCTAAGTCACGTTTTAGCGGCGGGTGATTGTGGCTTTCGTTGGCCTTCAGGGTCCTCGGACATTTCCTTCAAAACGTCGGGCTGTTCATGAACTAGGCAGGGCTCTGGTGCGCCGCTAACCTTTGTTCGTCATCGCAAAAAACGGTGACACGGACGTGCAAGTCCGGTACATATCGGCGCGCAACTGCTATGGCGGCTGTGCGTGGGAGACTCTCAAGGTCTGCCGGGGTCCGATATGCCCGGTCTTGCACACCTACGCACGGCTGCCACCTTAATTCGGTGCAACGAACGGTGGCAGTTTTCTTTAAATACATATCGGGATACATCTATGTTCAAGGTCACTCCTAATCCGCCGCAAAACGGCCACAAATCCCGCGTCCAAGCGCAGGAAGAAAAAAAGCTCGAAGACGCCGCCACCCGCGCCCTCGACTACTACCTCAACCCCCAACCCTCCCCGCCCGAACCCGACAAAAACCAGCTCTTCATCGTCTCGCCCCACATCGACACCGAAACCCTGCTGGCCAACGCCTCCGAAGACCTGCTCTCCATCAGCACCATCGCCGCCGACCTGGCTGACGACGTCGACGACTCACGCCGCTGCGTCGCCCTGGCGATCAGCCGCATGGCCGATGGGGTTCAGTTGTTGGTCGAGCGGGCGTTGGATGATCTGGAAAACAAGGGAATGGCGGCGCCTGACGCCAAGGGGTAGCGCTGGCATTGATGCAAGCTGAGCCGACGCCATCGCGAGCAAGCTCGCTCCCACAATTGGATTGGGGTACAACCGCAAGAGATAGGCCGGCTACTAGGCCGCCTTCGCGGGCAAGCCCGCTCCCACAGGGGATTGGAGGTGTTGCAGATATCACCGGCAACACAAAACAACTGTGGGAGCGAGCTTGCTCGCGATGGCGGCGGGTCAGTCAACATGGATGCCAACTGAACGGACGCTATCGCGAGCAAGCTCGCTCCCACAATTGGATCGGGTACAACCGCAAGAGATAGGTCGGCTACCAGGCCGCCTTCGCGAGCAAGCTCGCTCCCACAGGTTTTGGCTGCTGACCAATGATCAGCAGCCCTCACTCAATCAAACATTCGGGCAAGGAACCGGTGCCCAGTCGCCCAGGTCCGGGTTTTTGCACATGCTGTTGACCTGAGTGGTACCGGCGCTAGCCACCTGCTTGCTTTCATCCTGCTTGGCCTTGGCGGTCTGCAGGGTTTTCTCAGTGGTCACCGCTTCTTTCGGCACGGTCGGCAGCTCTTTCTTCTTCGCCGCGACTACCTTGGTCTTGCTCTTTGTCTTGGTTGGCGCCACAACCGGTGCAGTGTCAGCAGTGGCCACAGTCACCACATCAGTACGCTGCACACCCACCTGCTGCAGGTCTTTCTCATAGGCCTGGGTGTAGTTGTTCAGGTCTTCCGAGGCCTTGCCGTTGACCGCAACGATCAGGTCGTTCGACTCTTTCAGGCCGGAAACGATTTCCGCCAGGCGCTTGCGGCCTTCGGTGTCGTTGACGGTCTTGGCCTTGCGGTCAGCCACCAGCTTGCTGAACGCATTCTGGTAGCACTGCTGCGAAGTCTTCGCGTAAGCGGTGCTGCGGTCGATGTCGGAGACGCTTTTGTTGACGTCGGCAGCGTAGGAAGCGATGCGCTGGTTGTCATCGGCGATCTGCTTCTGGCGCTCGGTGTAGTAACCGGCGGCACCACCGGCCAGGGCACCGCCCGCGGCACCGATGGCGGCGTTGCGACCACGGTCTTCCTTGTCGGCGGTCAGGGCGCCCAGCAAGGCACCGCCGACCGCGCCAACGGCCGCGCCGGTGACAACCGACTTGGTCATGTTGCCTTCGGTGGAGCGCAGGTGCTGCACCGGCTCGTAGCAGTTAGGGTAGTACTCGACCTTGGTGCTCGAGGCGACTTTGGAAGTCGGCGACGTGGCGCAGCCGGTCAGCACGGTGCTGAAGCCAACAGCGACCATCAGCAAGTGACGCTTGGAACCCGAAGCAAAAGGTTTACGGGAGAAAAGCATAGTTGTGTTCTCGTTTAAGTTTTGACCAGCTCAGCGCAGCCCCATTGCCGCCTGAGTCCCTTCCAAGCTCGCTGACAACGAACACTCAAGACCGCTGAGCGCTCGATGCGAGCAATTCCTTCAATATCGCCGCCGGGTCGGCTCGTTTTTGCTGACGATAATCCCCGACATGACGAACGAATAACGTTGCGCGCGCCACCAGGCTCTTGCCCAGTACGGGCTTGCGCTCCAACTCTTCCTTGACGCGTTGAAACTGCGCCTGGATCACGGCATCGGTGTAGCGTGTGCCGGTGGCCAGGTTGTCGATATAAATCGCCACCGCACCATCGAGTGCGCTGCGGCCGTTGTCGATGGCCGTGGCAAACAGCTGGGCGCTGGCCTCGTCCTTGGCGTCCAGGGCCACCTGCCGACTGTTCTGCAGATTGGTCAGGCGAATGTTGTAGTTGTTGACGGTCTCGGCCACCAGGGCCGACGACTGAATCAGGTTGCCCGCCGCTTCCTCGCGCTGCTGGGCGATGAGCGAGACGTTGCGCTTGAGCTCTTCGTTGACCAGCCCCAGTTCGGCTTGCAGGCGCGGGTCGGCGCTGGCGGCGATGATGCTGTCCAGGCGCTTGGTCGGGTCGTCGGCGTCGTCGATGGCATCGGTCAGGGACGCGAGGCGACCTTCTTTCTGCCATTGGGCGAACAGCTCCTTGTAGCGCGAACGCGGCGCCGACAACGCCCCGACGGCCACGCGGAAGCCGGTGGTTTCGTTGCTTTGTTCGGTGCCGTCGGCGGCGAACAACGGGTACTCGCGGCGCATGCCGGTGAACAGCGTGCCCTCGCCTTCCAGGTAGTTACCGCCCTTGACCACGAAGCCGCCGTAGGCGCCCTGGCGGCGACCGGCGTGCACCAACTGGAAGGATTCCTGGACCATCTCGGCGGCGTTGCCGACCACGTCGAACAAGCCAATGGGGTTCGGTAATTTGGTGCCGATAGGCATCAACCGCGCCGCCTGCCCGGTGCCACCGGCGACCTGGTTGAACACCGCCCAATCGGCCAACGGCCCATCACTTTCACTGCCTTCCAGGCGCCGGGGGAACAGGCGCCCTTCCAGGTCCTGACGGCTGACGGCCTGCCCGCCACGGGCGGCGAATTCCCACTCGACTTCCGTCGGCAAGCGCACGAAACCCAGCCCGCCATCTTCGGCAGAAGTGCCGCGACCGCTCACTGGCAGCAAGTCCTTGTGGTATTTCATCAGCCAGGCGCTGTACACCGCCGAGAATCGCTCAGCCTCGAACTTCGACAGTTTCACCTTGGGCAAGCGCCCGGCCATGCCTTGGGGCAAATCGGCTTGCAAGGCTTCGCAGGCCGGCGCCGGTTCGCCGCTGGCCAAGGATTGCGCCTGGGCCATGATCTGGGCGTACTGACGTGCGGTGACCTCGTATTTGCCGATGAAGTACAGCATCGGCTTGAGCGGCGTCTTGGCATCGGTCTTGGGCATCAACGGCGTGATGGTGGTGTTCCAGTCCTTGGGCAGGTCCTTGAGGGTGAACTGGCCGTTGATAAAGTCTCGCCGGTAACCGGAAATGAACGACTGCTGGTACCCGGCCTCGCCTTCACTGAACGGGTAACCGAGGCTGATCTCACGGTCGTCCAGGGTGCCCTGGGCGAGAATGTAGACGTAACGGAACACCATCTGCCCTTCGCACGGCAGCGGCAGGCTGACGTCATCGGGCAACGGCTTGGGGTTATCCAGCTTGTCAGTGCCTTCATCGGCCCAGGCCAAACTGGCCAGGCTCAACGCCACGGCGGCGCCCAATAACTTATACATCGCGAATTCCTTCACACGCCTGGATGCGCGCCACCCGCCAGCCGCCACACGCCGCCGCTACGGCACTGACGCCGAGCACAGCCAGCAGGGCCAAGGTGTAGTGACGCACCAGCAGATGGCTGGCGTACTCGCCCGGCATCTGCGCAAATAAATGGTTCAGCCCCGACTGCGCCAGGCCATACAGCCCGGCACTCAGCAGGGCGGCAAAGGTGGCACTGTAGAGCGCCTGCAACACCACAAACAACAACAGCGCCGCCGTGGAAACCCCCAGCAGGCGCAACACCGACAGCTCCCGGCGCTTGCGTTCGACCGCCGCCAGGGCACCGGCAAAAATCGCCGCGAACGCCCCGGCCAAGGCCAGCCCGGCGATGATCCAGAACACGATCGACAGGTTGCGGCTCAACGATTGCACTTGTGCGATGGTCTGGGCCTGGGTCGACACCAACAAATTCTGGCCAGCGAAATACTGCCGCAGCGGTTCGACGTCACTGAGACGGCGCGCGTACAGGCGAAACGCCGGATACACCCGCTGCCCGCTCACGCCCACCGCATCACCCGGCCAGCCGAACGCGGGCACGGCACGGCCGTCGCGGTAATCCTCCGCCGCCTCCAGCAAGGCCAGCGGTGCGAACAATCCGTCCCGGGCAAAGGCTTCCAGCGGCAGCACGTGCGACACCTGAACCTGCGTGCGCTGCGCCTCGCTGCGACCGGCCACTTGCCGACCGAAACTGGCCTGCAACCAATCGCCCGCCTTGGCGCCGAGCTTTTCAGCGGCGGTCTGGCTGAGCACCACTTGATCCAGGCCTTGGGGCACGGGCAAGCGGTCGAGCAAGGGATCGTTGGCCGCCGTGGGGATCATTTCCACGGTGACGACCGCCGCGTCGCCGCTCAAATCGGCGGTCGCGGCAATTTGTCGGGTGCGCGGCAAGGCGAAGGCCACGTCGCTACGCTGGGCCAATTGCTCGATGAACTCGGCACTGAAGCGGCCACCGCCCAAGGGAATGATTTCCCGGGTGGCCGGGTCGTTCTGCAAGCGTTCAGTGAGGCTGCTGACCAGGCCGAACTTCAGGCCGAACAGCACCAGCAACGGCGCCACCACCGCCACCAGCGCCAACACCGAGCAGGCCGACAGCCAGGCATCGTTGCGGTAATCCTGCCAGGCCAGGGAAGCCACCAGCGCGCTGCGCATCAGCAAGCCTCCCCGAGGGTGGCGGTGACGCCGCCGTCGTCGTCGCGACGGCAACTGATGCGCCGTACCTGCAAACCGCTGTCGCGGGCCAGCGTTTCGTCGTGGGTGGCGACTACACAACACACACCGTGTTCGCGGGCCTGGGTCACCAGCAACTGCATGACGCGCTCGGCGTTCAGTGGGTCGAGGGCAGCGGTCGGCTCATCCGCCAGCAGCAGGCGCGGGCCATGGGCCAGGGCGCGGGCGCAACTGACTCGCTGGCGCTGGCCGACGGACAAGTCCGCCGGCTTCTTGTCCAGTTGATCGGCAATATCCAACTGCCCAGCCAGGCGCGTCACGCTGCCGTCATCCTTCAAACCCAACAGTTTTCGCGACAACTCGATGTTGCCGCGCACGTCCAGGAAGCCCAACAGGCCGCCGGTTTGCAGAACATAACCCAGGTGACGACTGCGCAGCTCGGCCAAGGTGCCTTGTTGCGACCCACGCCACAATTTGGCGATGTCCAGCGGCGCGTTGGCAGGGCTGAAGTCGAACCGCCCGGCCTGATCCGGCGCCAGCACCAGCGCGAGCAAGTCGAGCAAAGTGCTTTTGCCGCAGCCGCTGGGTCCAACCACCGCCAGTTGCTCACCGGCACGCAGTTGCAGCCGTGGAATCACCAGGCTGTAGCGCTGGCTGCCGGCGCCCCGGCTTTTGTGCACTGCGCTCATGTCCAGCATCACGGCAGCGTCGACAACGGAACGCGGTACAAGGCATCACCCGGCTCGGCATCGCCGAAACGCACCCAGTTCGCCAAGTCGTTGTGGAAGGTTTCGTAGAGGCGGATTTTCGAATCCAGCTCGTCGATGAAGTCTTCCTGCTCGGCCACGCTCAACGACAGCCACAAATCCTGGGTCATGTTCAGCGACTTGCTGCGGTACGGCAGCCCTTCCAGGTACTCGCCGAGAATCCCGCCGTCGGCCAGGTTGCCACCTTTGCGCAACGCCGATGGGTCGCGGCTCATGTAGGCGCTGGCGCTGGCGATTTCCTGGAAGAAATCCTTGGGCGAGCTCTGGGTCTTGCGGGCCGCGTCGACGATCAGCTTCAGCGATTGTTGCAGGTCGTTGAGTTGCAGCTTGGTCAGCATCACGCACACCTGAAACGCCGGCAGCGCCGGGTTGGTCAGGTCGCGGTCGGCGGTCCAGGCGCTGACCAGTTGCGGCGCCTGGCTGGCGGATTTACGCCCCAGGAAGTCCATGTGCATTGCATAGCCGACCGCCGCCGATTTATCCGCCAGGCTCGGCGCGGCGCTCAACAGCGGCACGGCTTGCGGTTTGTTGCTGCGCACCTGGTGCACCAGGTCGGCGAACACCGAACCGATCTCGTCGACACGCTCGCCGAACTTGCGCACGTCGGCGCCCGGCACCGGAATGTACAGGTCACCGATTTGCGGGTTGGCGTCGGCAGTGAGGATGCGGTACTGGCTCTGGGCGCCAGCGTGGGTTTTCTTGCCGGCATCGCTGAGCAGGTGCAGGGCATAGATCTTGATCTGTTTGCCCAGCGCGGCCTGGCGCACTTCGGCTTCGTTCATTTGCGTGGCGGCAAACGGGTCGTTCTTGCGCAGGGCGCCGGCATCGGTGACCAACAGGATCAAGCGTCCGCCGTAACCGGACCAGTCCATGCCTTCGACGGCTTCCATGACCCCGGCGAACGCATCTTCGTTGAACGAATGGCTCGACACCGTGGACGCCTTGACCTGCCGCGCCAGGTCCATGAAGCGTTGCGGATCGCGGCCCTGTTCGAGGGTGATCAGGGTCTTGGCGACGTATTCCAGGCCCGGGGTTTTCTTGATGCTGCTGCGGAAACCCACCATGCCGAAGCTGACGCTGTCCAACTCGCCACGCTCGGCAATGCGGGTCTGCAACTGGTGAACCACGTCGCGGACCTGATCGATGTAGGGCTGCATGGACACGGTGGTGTCCACCACCAGCACCACGGCAGTACGGAACGCGTCGGCGTTGGCGGTGGTAATCGGCGTGTTGGTCGCGGCGCGCGGGGTGTTGCCAGGGTCGATGGACGCCACGTTCAGCAACTGTACCGGCTGGCCGTTTTCATCGATGCTCTCGCGGGAATCGAAGATCGGCAGCAGGTAGAACTGGTTCTGCGGCACGGCGCTGGCGGCCGGTTCCAGGGCCAGCACTTGCTGGTCGCTGGTCGGGTTCTGCTGGGCCTTGAGCAGCACGTTCTTGGCCGCTGAAGGGTTAGCCAAGAGCTTTTCCACTTCGCCCGGCTGGCGCAGGAACATCACCGGCGCACGGCCGGAACGCTCGGTGAACTTGAGCACCAGGCTTTGCTTCCAGTCGCTGACCTGGGCGGCAGGCAGCCAGCCGTCGCTGCGCCCGTCGGTGGCCGCGCCGACCCGGACCCACGGGCTGCCGTCGACGTCTTTGCGCTGATACACATACAGCACGGAAAACGCCGGCAGTGCCTTGCCAGGCTTGACGCCCGGTTCATCGGCGAGCGTGGCCCCCGGCTTGCTGAGCACCCGCTGGAACAGGGTTTTCTTGCCGGCCATCAACAGCGGACGCTGGCCGCCGTCGGCCTCGGTCGCCACGGGAGGCTGGGCCGCAGGGGTGACGGGAGGCTTGACCGCCGGCACGTCCGGGGCCTTCGGCGGCTTCACTTCCGGTGGCTTGACCGAGGTGGTCGTGACCACCGGCGTCTTCACTTCTTTGCCATCGTCACCGGCCAACCACCAATAACCCGCGCCACCCAGCGCCAGCGCCACGGCCACCGCGACAGCGGCCAGGGCGAACACCGGTCCCTTGCGTTGCTCCGACACCGAGGATTGAACCGTCGGTTTTATCGGCGGCGGAACGGGCTTTGACTGCGGCTTCGACTGCGATTGTGGTTGTGAATAAGCCGGGCCGCTGGGAATGTCGATGGACATCGGCGTCAAACCCGCCAAGTCATCCACCGGAGGCGGCGTGGTCGGCAGTTGCAACGACAACGGCCGGATCAGCGTCGCTTCAGATTCTTGAGGCAGGTTATCCAGCGCCCGCAGCAGCGCCGCTGCGTCCGGGAAACGCTCCGCCGGGTCCTTGGCCAACAGCTTGCGCAACACGTCCTGATATCGGCCATGGTGCACCGGCAATTCCGGCAACGGTTCGGTCAGGTGCGCCAGGGCCGTGGACAGTGCGTCGTTGCCGGTATACGGCAGTTTGCCGACGAGGATTTCGTAGAGCACCACGCCCAGGGCGTACAGGTCGGCGCGGCCATCGATGTCCTGCCCACGGGCCTGTTCCGGGCTCATGTAGCTGGGGGTGCCGACGGCAAAACCGGCCTGGGTGAACTGGGTGCGGTCGTCCAGGGACTTGGCGATGCCGAAGTCCGAGAGCACCGCCGTGCCATCGGCGCGGAACAGAATGTTGGCCGGCTTGACGTCACGGTGCACCAGGCCCAGCCCGTGGGCATAACCCAGGGCCGAGGCGATCTGGCGGATGTAGGTCAGGCCCTGCTCCGGCGTCAGGCCCGCGGCGATGCGTTCCTTGAGCGTGCCGTTGGGCAGGTACTCCATCGCCATGTAATACAGCTCACCGACATTGCCGATGTCATGGATGGTGACGGTGTGCGGGTGCGACAGGCGCGCCAGGGTCTTGCCTTCGCGCAGGAAGCGCTCGCAGAACGTCGGGTCGGCGGCCAGCGCGGCGGCCATGACCTTCAACGCCACCTTGCGCTCCAGGGAACGCTGGGTCGCCAGGTAGACGCTGGCCATCGCGCCTTCACCGATCGGCCCTTCAATGTCGTAGCCCGGGATGACAATGTTCAGGGTCAAGCTCATGACGGCACCTTCACGACAACCACGGTAATGTTGTCTGGCGCGCCGCGCATCAGGCCCAGGGACACCAGGCTGCTGGCGATTTCGCCGGGCTCGTCGTGGCTCAGCACTTCGCGGATTTCCTCGTCCTCAACGGTCTTGGTCAGCCCGTCGCTGCACAACAGGTAGCTGTCGCCGGGCACCAACAACAGCTCGACCAGGGCCAGGTTCAACTGCGCTTCGACGCCGATGGCCCGGGTGACGATGTTGGCCCGAGGATGCACCCGCGCTTCGGCTTCGCTGAGCAAGCCGCTGTCCTGCAGATCCTGGACGTAGCTGTGATCCCGGGAGACGCCTTCGAGCACGCCGTCGCGCAGGCGATACAGGCGGCTGTCACCGGCCCACAGGCACATGCCGCGCAGGTCACGGGTGGCCAACACCACCACGGTGCTGCCCATCATGGTCACGCCACGGTTGGCGGTTTCTTCACGCACGGCGGCGTTGACCCGCAGCAGGTCGCTTTGCAGCGCGGCGACGTATTCGTCCAGCGAGCGACCCACGGCGATGCTGCGCAGGCTGTCGACGATCAGGCTGCTGACGTAGTCGCCCGCCGCGTGCCCACCCATGCCATCGGCCACGACCCACAGGCCGTTTTCCGGCAGGTCCAGGCAGGCGTCTTCGTTGACCTGGCGGACCATGCCGACGTGGCTCTTGCTTGCAGACTTGAATGCTTTTCCGGCACTTGGACGCATCTACACAACACCCTCTTGGCCGAGCAAAAATTGAGCAAAATCGGCAGCGGCCGGCAGCCCCTGACAACGCATCAAACCGGGCGCGATGCGCTCCGAACCCTGGCCCCACCACAGGCTCGCGCCTTCACAGGCCGACTCGGCCAGGGCACTCATGCGTCGTTGCGGGTCAGTGGCATCGAAGCGATGCAGGCTGGCAAAGCGGCTGCTGGGGGTGCGCGGCAGGTACATCGGGCTACCGAGGGTTTCCAGCTGTTCGTTGAACGCCTCGAAACTGGCCTCCACGCTCAACGTGCTCAGCAACAGGTTCTCGACCCGCTCAAACCACTCGTCCGCACCGCCCACCACGGACGCCGGGTCCGCGTCGGGCTCCAGCAGCACCGCGACGGTCAGCGGAAAATAACGGCCGACCCGGTCGATACTCGGCATCACCACCCCGACCGCGGCGTCCGGCCCGCACACGCCGGGCGCGACCATGAAGCGCCACAGCGGGCTGACCAGATAGGCATCGAGCCAACGCTCGCCGAGGCTGGTCTGGCTGGCGAGCAAACCCGCCGCCAGCCACGAATCCCAGGGGCTGATAAAGCTCTGGGGCAAGCCACGGCTGACGAAATCGCCGCGGCTGGCCAACTTTCCATAGAAGCCCGGTGTACTCATAGCCGCTCCGGCAGGCTGAAGCCGCTGAGCACTCGGCTCTTGAACGGGTTGAAGGCGCTGTTGGCCCGCAGTTCGTAAGAAGCGCTGGCGCCATCGACTCGCAGCCGCAGGTTGAAGCGATCCGGCGAGTTGCCGGCGGTCAGGTCCGATTGCTCCAGCAGCCGGAACCAGGCCCATGGCCCATCCAGGGTGATGCCGGAGCGACCGTTGGCGGACGGCGGCATGATCGAGATCCGCACCACGCCGATGCTGCCCGGGTTCGGCCATTGCATGGCGGTCGGACGGCTCGGGCCGTGGTCGTAGCTCAACTGCTGGCCGTCAAGGTCGAGCAGGAACTGGGTGATGGTCGAATCCATCGCCACCGGTTTGAGCTCGAAGCGCACCATCGGCTGAGTGCCGCCGGAACGGAAGAACGCATCGCGGATGGTCGCCGCCCGCTGGAAGGTTTGCAGCACACCCGGGGCAATGCCGAGCTTCTGCGCCGCGCCCGGCTGCCAGCGCCAGGTCGGTGTGGAGGTGTCGACGTAGGGTTGCAGGTATTTGCGGAAGTAGTTGTCCATCACCCCGCCAACCCCGAAGAACTGACCGAAGTCATCGAGGGTCGCGTCCCGCGCACTGCCCGGCGACATCGGATAACGCCCGGCCAGGGACTGGCGGTAGATGTTCACCACTTCGCTGGTCCAGGCGGCGTTCAGTTGATTGCGCACCCCGCCCATCATGCTGTTGGTGGTGGAGTTGACCACCGACTTGACCAGGCCCTGCACCAACGGCGGCTGGCGCTCAGCGTTGAGGCTGACCCGGGTGGCGGCGGCGCTGGCCTGGTTCTTGGCTTCGCCGAGCAAGGCGTCGCCGCTGGCACCGACCATGGCGCTGACCTGCACGTACAAGGCGTTCATGTCGGCCAAGAGGCCATCGATGGCTGCCGGTTCGCCTTCGTTTTTATTGACGATGCTGTTGAGCTCGGCGAAGTGCGCGGTGATCGGATCATCGCTGGCCTGCGGTGCGTCTTGCGTCGCCTGCTCCTGGCCGAGCAAGCTGCCCAGGCGCTCCTTGAGCTTGTCCACACTGCCTCCCGCCGGCGCGCCTTGGGCGGCCAGCAGGCGTTCGTCCTGTTGCAGGTCGGTTTCCTTGGCCACCGCCACCAGCAGTTTTTTCAACGGCGAGGTCGGCCCGGAAATCACCCGCAGCACATCGGCGGCCTGGGCCACGCTGGTGATCGGCACGAAGTCGATATCGGCCAGCAAGGCGTCCCATTGGCGCAGGTAGTCCTGGAAGTACAGGCGACGGACGTCGGCGGCCAGGCTGGCGACGTTCTGCTGATCGGCCTGTTCATGGCCCAGCACCCATTGCTCTTCAGCCAGGGTGCCGGTCTGGCTCAGGCTGGTGAGCAAGAAGCCTTGGCGGTAGCCCTTGACGGTGAAGAACCCGCTCAGGGGTTCGCCCAACGGCTTGCCGCTCTTGCGACTGAACACCAGCGCGGCGTCACGCCCGGCCGCTTCATTGATGCGGAAGTCCGGTACGCCCTCGGGCAGTTTCTGCCGCTTGATGCGGTCATAGACGCGCTGGGCCACGGGCAATTGCTGCAATTGCCGGCGCAGGTCTTCGATCAGGCGCGGGTCCAGGCGCGCGGTTGGCGGACGGCGCTCGAACAACGCCTGCAAATGCTCGCTCAACGCCAGGCGTTGCTCGGCCGGCAGGTCACGGGGCAGGCTGCGATCCCAATCCAGGGCGATCCAGGCCTTGATGAAGTCGGCATCGTAGTGCTCGGTGTCGGCGAGCATCAGGTAGGCCTTCAAACCTTCGTAGAGGAAATCCGAATTGCCGCCGCCGTGCAGTTGTTCTTCGACCCGCGTCAGCAGGCGAGGCGCGAACACCGCGATCAGCAACTTGCGATAGACGCTGCCGGACTCGGCTTCGAGCATGTCGCCCTGGTACAGGCCCAGGCCTTCGGCCCAGTCGGGAGCGTCGTCGGCCAGGTGCTTCACGGCGTTGAGCAACGGCAATACCGCGAGCACATCCCGTTGTGCCGGGCTGAGGTTCTGCACGGTCTGGCCCAGTGGCGCGACCTTTTGGTCGACCTGGGTGATGTACGCCTGGTTGGCGCGGTAGCTGACCCACCACAACGTCCCGACCACCAGCACCACGGCCACGGTGGAGGCCAGTACCCCGCGGGCGATCCACTTGCGCCGACGCTCGACTTTCGGGTCGACGCCCACCAACCCGCGCTCGGCGAAGGCCACGGCGGTGAAGAGTTTTTCGATGAAGTAACTGCGCCCGGTGCCGGTCTGGCGCGCCAGGTGCTGACGGTCCAGGTTCATGCTCTGGGCCATGGAACCGATCAGGCGATCGATCGGGCTGCCTTCCTGGGTGCCGCTGGTGAAATACACACCGCGCAGCAACACCCGCTCTTCGAAGGCGTTGGGTTTGAACACGCCCTCGAGGAAGCTTTGCAGGCAATCTTTCAAGGCGCCGAACTGCTGCGGGAAGCCATAGATCAGATCGCGCCGCGCCGGGTCGCGCTCTTGCTGCAAGCGTTCCACCAGGCGGTCGTTGAGGCGTTGCTCAAGGCCGGTGAATTCGCTTTGCAGGTGCGCCAGCGGGCTGTCGTTGCTCTTGCCATCATCCAGGGCGAAGGTCATGCCCCAGACCTGGGCGCGCTCTTCCTTGCTCAGTGTATCGAAATACTCCATGAACCCGGGCACCAGGTCGAGCTTGGTGAGCATCAGGTAGATCGGGAAGCGCACGCCCAATTGGGTGTACAGCTCCTGGATCCGCAGCCGTATCGCGGCGGCATGGGCGGCGCGCTCGGCGTCGCTGCCCAGCAGCAGGTCGGACAGGCTGATGGCGATGAACGCACCGTCAATCGGACGACGGGCCCGCTGTTTTTTCAACAGCCCAAGGAAGCCCAGCCACGCGGCCTTGTCGACGGTGGCGTCGCTGTCCTGGGTGGTGTAGCGGCCGGCGGTGTCGAGCAGGACGGCCTGGTCGGTGAACCACCAATCGCAATTGCGCGTACCGCCCACGCCGCGTACCGCCCCGGCGCCCAGTTGCGCGGCCAGGGGGAAATGCAGCCCGGAGTTGACCAGCGCGGTGGTCTTGCCCGAACCCGGCGGGCCGATGATCACGTACCACGGCAGTTCGTAGAGGTTGCGCCGTTCGTCACCGCCCAGTTTGGCTTTCTTGAGCAGGGCCAGGGCTTCGTCCATGCGCTGGCGCAAGGTTTCGAGTTCTTCGGCGGTGGCGATGCTGGTCGGGTCGGGTGGCGTTTGCGCGGCCAGGCTGCGCATGACTTCGGCGGCCTGACGGCGGGCCTGGATGATGCGAAACACCCGGTAGGCGATCCACACCGCAAACACCAGGATGATCAACGCCCAGCGCCGGCCTTCGGGCACCAGCCACTCCAGCAGCGGGCCCACGAACCAGATGATCAGGCTCAGGGCGATCAGCCCCAGCAATGGGA
This sequence comes from Pseudomonas brassicacearum, assembly GCF_000585995.1. Taxonomy (NCBI): domain Bacteria; kingdom Pseudomonadati; phylum Pseudomonadota; class Gammaproteobacteria; order Pseudomonadales; family Pseudomonadaceae; genus Pseudomonas; species Pseudomonas brassicacearum. Next base: position 6,470,179 of record NZ_CP007410.1, read on the forward strand.
TGACCCAGCGGGTCATAAAACTGAAAAACGCCTTCACTCGACCCCCTCCGCCAATACTGTGATTTCAACCCGACGATTGCGCGCACGTCCCTCGGTCGTGGCGTTGGACGCCAGCGGCTCGGTGTCGCTGCGGCCTTCGGCACTGAAGCGCTCGGGCTGACCGGTCTTGGCCGAGAGAATCTCCAGCACTGACCTGGCCCGTGCCTCGGACAACGCCCAGTTGGACGGGAACCTGAGGGTGGCGATCGGGCGATTGTCGCTGTGGCCGGTCACCAGGACCTGGCCCTTGACCTTGCGCACGGCATCGGCGATGCGCAGCATCAACGGCTGGAAATCGTCCTTGATGCTGGCGCTGCCAGAGGCGAACAGCTCATCGCCACGAATGGTCACCACCGAGCGGTCCACGGCGTCTTCCACGGCAATCCGACCGGCCCTGATTTCATCGGCCAGGAAACCGGCCAGGCGTGGGCGCTCGATCACTTTCGGCTGTACCACGGGACGGTCGATGGCCTGCACCGGGATTTCACCCAGGAAATGAATGTTCTTGAACACCGGCTCGGCATCGGCGGCCAGTTTCATGCGCAGGCCGAACAGCAGCGCCAGCAACAAGGCGGCGCCGATGGCCACGGCGATCCACGGCGGCATGAATTGCGCCAGGCGATCACGGGCCACGGTGACACCGCGCCAATGGGGCGACAGCTCACGCTCGTAGTCGCCACGGGCGCTGCGGATCACCGCGCTGGTGCGCTCGCGCAACGCTTCCAATTGGCTGCGCCCGTCGTTCATCACCCGGTAGCGTCCCTCGAAGCCGAGGCACATGCACAGGTACAAAAGCTCCAGCAGGTACAGGCGTTCCCGCGGACTTTGCAGGCAGTGTTCCAGCAGCTGGAAGACTTTCTCGCCGCCCCAGGCTTCGTTGTGCACGGTGATCAACAGGCTCTGCTTGCCCCAGTCGCTGGTGCCGCCCCACGGGGTGCTCAATACCGCTTCATCCAACGCGGTGCACAAGGCGTAGCGGGCCAGCAGCACCTCATTGCGCACCACGCCGGCGGCCTCGGCGCGCTCTTCGAACTGGCGCAGGTAGGCCAGCAGTTGTGCGCGCAAACTGGCGGGGGCCGGGTGGGCGATGGTGCTGCGCAGGCGCGTCAGCAAGGCCAGCAGCGGACCGGCCGCACTCTCCAACGGGTTGAGGCCTTGGGCCTTACCGGTCAGGACCGGTGCAGCCGGCATCGACAGTGGTGCCGGCGCAGGTGTCGGTTGTGGACGGCCAGCGTCCGGACGGAAAGGATCTGCGCCACGGCCACCGGGCGTCGGCATGAACTGGGTACGATCATCGTTGCTCATCGCGGTTTATCCTCGGATCGCCCAGAAAGCCAGGTTCAACCCTGGGAACTGGCCGGCGATGTGGAATGCAAAGCCGCCGGAATTGCCCAGTTGCTGCCAGTGCTCACTGCCCCGGTCGAGTTCGTAATAGGTGGAACCGGCGTGGTACGGCAGCTGCCGTGGCGCCACCGGCAACGGCAACAGGCCGATGCCTGGCAGTTGCAGGTTGACCAGGTCGCGGATGTGCTCCACCGAACCGACCTTGCTCTGCTGGCCGAAGCGACTGCGCAGGGTTTCGGCCGGTACATCGGCGCGCACCACCAGGATGAAACTGGCGCTGTCGAGCAGGGTCTTGTCGGCCAGCATCGCCACGTGGACGCCGTAGGCTTTCTCGACAATCGGAATCGGCGTGGCGCGGCTGTCGATCAGCATCGACAAGGCTTCGCGCAGGGCTTGCATCACCGGTGCGTAACTCAACGCCAGGTCATCGTGCTGGTATTGCGGATATTCCTGCGGTCGCCGCCCGGAAGCGGTGAAGGTGGAGAACTCCCCGGCCAGGCTCACCAGCTCGCTGTAGAACCGTTCGGGGTGCAAGGGGCTCAACTGGCTCAGGTGCTGGATCAGCGGCTGGGCGCGGTTGACCAGTTGCAGCAGCATGAAATCGGCGATCTCCGAAGCGCCACCCGCCCCGGAAGCCACCACCCGCCCGGCAAGGGCTTCGCCGCGCTGATGGAGCAAGCCCAGCAGTTCGCTGCGAAACGCCGCCAACGGCTTGGAAGCGATGACATCCAGCAATGGCGGGATGTAGGCGTCGTCGAGCACCAGCGCACGGTCGGCACGTTTTTCCTTGATGCGCACCACACCGACGGCGGCGTAATCGCCGATGCCATCCTGTGCGGTCAGCAAGCGCAGCGCCCGGGAACCCAGGGCGACCGGCGCACGGTTTTCGAACGGCGCGTTGTCGTCACGCACTTCGCTGACCTGGCTGATGTAGCGCGCCGCACCCAGGTCTTCACCTTCATCCACGGTGTCACGAGCGCCGGCGCGCTTGAGCGGCAAGGCCAGGTACACCAGGCCATCGCGCAGGTTGTCGTCGACGTTCAGCGGCGTGGGCGCCAGGTCATCCTGGGGAATGTTGAAGGGCGTACCGTCCGGCAACAGACCACGCGCCGAGATGATCGCCAGTTTGCCCTGGGCCAGCAGGCCCTGGTCGATCAGCAATTCGGAAAAACCCCAGGCGCCGGCCGACAACGGGCGGCTGCGAGCGTCGATGAGGTTTTCCAGGTAACGGTCATGCTGCTGGAAGTGCTGCGTTCCAATGAACATGCCTTCCGACCAGACCACGCGATTGTTCCAGGACATGGGGGCTCCGATTGCTTATTGGGCAGGGCTGGATGGGGGAACGACGACGGCGCTGCGCACGGCGCGCACATCGAGGCTGATCTGGTATTCGGTGTATTCGCGGGCCGGGACATTGATCACCGTGCGCCACAGCGACTGGTCCAGCTCGCGATAGCCCACCAATAGGCCGATGTGCCGCGTGGCCGGGTCGAGGTCGCGTTGCAGGCTCAACTGCTGGCCGGGCTGGATCAGCACTTCGTCCTGGTCGATCAGGTCGGCGCCCAGCGTCGCCTGGGCCCGTTCGGCCAGGGCGAAATAATCGGAGCGGCTAAAGGTGGCGGCATTTTTCAGCTCGAAAATGCGCACCCGGACCGGGGCTGGCTGGCCGGTGGCGCCGGGGTTGAGCCCGGAGATGGCATGAAAGTGCAGCTCGACGGCGGCGGTGTCGGCCTCAGCTTCTTCGGGCTGGGGACTGGCCGCATCCTTGGCGCACGCCGTCAGCAGAAGCGCGGTGGCGACTGCGAGTAAAAACCTGGGAATCATCCTGCGTCCTCAATGACGTTTGAGCTATCCGTTGTTGGCTTATCGGTATTGTTATAAGACGGCGACGCTCAACGGCGTCGCTGTCGTGTGCTGTGTTCTTCGTAGGCGCGACTGAATTCACGACCGAACAGGTCTTGGAAATCCTCCTGGGCCTCCCGGGAAATATTGCTGTAGAGCTCGGTAAATTGTTGCCAGTACTGGGCCTGTCGCGAGCCACTGAAAATACCCGACAGCCCGCCGGGCTTGGCCATGCGCTCTTCCAGTTGCGCCGGTTCGAAGCGCGCCAGCAAATGCTTGATCGCCGCTTCCACACCGGCCATCACCGCCAGTTGGTGGGCCCGCAGATCATCAAAGCTGTCACGCACCGCCGCGTCGGGCGCCATGAACGCCTGATTGCCGTGGCGCAACAGCAACAGCAGGGCTTCATCGACGTTGGGCGCGAATTTCAGCGGGTTGTTTTCCACCGGCTGGATCATCGTCTGCTGAATGCGGAACTCACCCTTGAGGCTGCTGCGGGCACGCAAGACATCGATCAGGCCTTCGACCATCAGCCGATAACTGCGTCCGATGCTCTCCATCTGCGCTTCGGTCTGGGCCTTGTCCAGACGCAACTGATCCAGCCCGGCACCGCGCAGGAAAGCCTGCAGCAGATCGGGTTGTGAAGTGTCGACTGGCGTGACCGGAGGCTCGACGCGGGTGACCGGCGCTTCACGTAAAGGCGCAGGCTCGGTCGGTACGCTGACTTCAGCGACCGGCACTTGAGGGACAGGCGTCGGTACCGGCTCAATCACCGGCAGCGCTACAGGCGGTGGAACAGGCAGCGGCGCGACGGGGGCAATCGCCACGGGCGCAGGCTTGTCGCTGAACAGGTCCCAATCGTCCGGAATCAACGGGGCCGACGTTATCGCCACGGGCTCGACCACGGGCGGCGGGCTCGGACGGGGGATCGGCGTGGGCGGACGGAAATCATGCTGTTCGGCCGGGACATGGTCAGGCTGGGTGGCCGGCGGGACGCTGGTCGGGCTGAGAAAATCGAACAGGTCCGGCAGGGTGTCCATGGACGACACGCCCTGGAAGTGCGCCGGTGGGGCCACTTGCATCAACGGTGGCGTATTCACTGCGGCGCTCTGCTGCCCCATCAAGGCTTCAAAGCTGCTGGGCGATTCGGCGAACGGATTGCTGTCGGTGACCGGCAGGTTGAAATCGACGCGCGCCTGGATTTCATAATCGCCGATGCGGATCACTTCGCCATCTTGCAGCGGCTCACTGTTGCCCTTGCGCAAACGAATACCGGCCTTGACCAATTCCACACCATTAGTGCTGTTATCGGTTAAGTAATAGCGCCCGTCTTTGTATTGGATAACACAATGTTTGCCGGAAACCAGACGCTCAGGGTCCGGCAATACCCAGTCATTATCGGAATTGCGGCCAATTGCCATCACCCCCTGGTCCATGGACTTTTCAGAACACTGGCCTGGGGTAATCTTGTGATAACTAGTGATAGTCAAACACAGCGGCATCTCGCCTCCTTGCTGAATACTTCTTGTCGCGTCGTTGCACGCAGGCGGTTATGGGGGCTACGCCTAGGTGACTCGCCAACAAACCTCTGCAAACAACCTCGAAACGGCTTTTTGCCAGCATGAATGCTGATCTTAACCGGCCTGCGTGACAAAAAACCTGCATCGGTGCCTGCTTCGACCTACCGGTCGCGCGGGTTGTTAAGCGCCTCACAACTGTCACACAGGCGAAATAGCTTACCTTGACAAGCGATAAGTACTACACCAAAAATGCACAACTTCTTGAATATAGATGATGGCACTTTAAAATCACACCGCGATTAAAGCGCCATTACCGTCAAGGGACATGCAAAGTTTCATCCGAAACTTGCGTGTGAACTGCCCGACTTCTTCAGCGGGTGATAGGGAGATCGATCCAAGTGGATGTGCCTTTGTTGCTCGCCGCCGTTTCCGCGACTTCGCCCTGCGGTGAAGATCTGGAATATGACGCGGATTTCTTGCGCCTGGAACGCGATTCTCGAGGCCAGCCCGAGCGCAGCATGGGCGATTCGATTTTGCCTGCCGAACCGCCTGAGTGGCGCAGCATCCAGCAACAGAGCCTGGACTTGTTGCAACGCAGCAAAGACCTGCGCATCACCCATTTCCTGTTGCAAAGCTCCCTGGCCCTCGAAGGCATACCGGGCCTGGCCCGTGTACTGACGCTGATCAGCGAATTGCTCAAGCAATACTGGGCCGAGCTGCATCCGCGCCTGGACGCCGATGACGACAACGACCCCACCGTACGCATCAATGCCCTCGCCGGCCTGACGTCCGACGTCACCATTCGCCTGCTGCGCGAAAGCATCCTGGCCCGTTCGCGAACCTTCGGTGCCGTCAGCCTGCGCGCCGCCGCCAACGCCAGCGGCCTGCAAAGTTTTCCCGATGAAAGTCTTGGTGCCGAACAACTCGCCGGGGCCTTGCTCGACAGCGATCCCGAGCAGTTGGAGATCACCCGCGCCGCCCTGTTGGAAGCCCGCAGCGCCGCCGAGTCCATCGAACAACAAGTCAGCGATCAAGTCGGTTCCGCCCAGGGCGTGGACCTTGGCCCGTTGAAGCAACCGCTCAAGATGGCTTTGCAGATTCTCGGCCAATTCGCCCCGCAGAGCGGCGACAGCGAACTGCCCGACGCCAGCGGCGACGACAACGCCGCGCCAACTGAATATGCCAGCGCGCCAAGCGCACCGCGCAACACCGTCACCAGTACCGTCAGCGGCGAAATCAACAACCGCGACGACGTGCTGCGCAGCCTGGACCGAATTCTTGCCTACTACACCCGTCATGAGCCCTCCAGCCCGCTGCCGGTGCTGTTGAATCGGGCCAAGAATCTGGTGCATGCCGACTTTGCGGCCATCGTGCGCAACCTGATTCCCGACGGCATAAGTCAATTTGAAAACCTGCGCGGCCCAGACAGCGAATAAAAAGCGAGCGGATCACGCAGTCACGTCACCGGCACCCCCGATGACGCCAACACCGTCGCTCAAGCGACCAGGAGCAGCAACGTGGCGAAGCAAAGTTCTCAGAAGTTCATCGCGCGCAACCGCGCGCCTCGAGTGCAGATCGAGTACGACGTCGAGCTCTACGGCGCCGAGAAAAAGGTCCAGTTGCCCTTCGTCATGGGGGTAATGGCCGACCTCGCCGGTAAGCCCGCCGAGCCTCTGGCCCCAGTGGCCGATCGCAAGTTCCTCGAGATCGACGTCGACAATTTCGACTCGCGCCTCAAGGCCATGCAGCCTCGCGTGGCGTTCCATGTGCCCAACGAACTGACCGGCGAAGGCAACCTGAGCCTGGACCTGACCTTCGAAAGCATGGACGACTTCAGCCCGGCAGCCGTGGCCCGCAAGGTCGACTCGCTGAACAAATTGCTCGAAGCGCGCACCCAGCTGGCCAACCTGCTGACCTACATGGACGGCAAGACCGGCGCCGAAGAAATCATCATGAAAGCGATCAAGGACCCTGCCCTGTTGCAGGCCCTGGCCAGTGCGCCAAAGCCCGCCGATGCAGAGCCTAAGGCTTAATCAGGACCCCGATCATGACCGAATCAGTACGTGAAAATCAGTCCCAGCCCCTGGGCACTGCCGAAGTACCCAGCGAGTTCGCCTCGCTGCTGATGCAAGAATTCAAACCCAAGACCGAGCGCGCTCGCGAAGCCGTCGAGACGGCCGTGCGTACGCTGGCCGAGCAGGCCCTGGCGCAGACTGACCTGGTGTCCAACGACGCCATCAAGTCGATCGAATCGATCATCGCCGCCATTGACGCCAAGCTCACCGCCCAGGTCAACCAGGTCATCCACCACCCCGACTTCCAGCAACTGGAAAGCGCCTGGCGTGGCCTGCACTACCTGGTCAACAACACCGAGAGCGACGAGCAGCTCAAGATCCGCGTGCTCAACATCTCCAAGACCGACCTGCACAAGACCCTGAAGAAATTCAAGGGCACCGCGTGGGACCAAAGCCCGATCTTCAAGAAGATGTACGAAGAAGAATACGGCCAGTTCGGCGGCGAACCTTACGGTTGCCTGGTGGGCGACTACTACTTCGACCAGTCGCCACCGGATGTCGAGTTGCTGGGCGAGCTGTCGAAAGTCTGCGCGGCCATGCACTCCCCGTTCATCGCAGCGGCATCGCCGACCGTGATGGGCATGGGCTCGTGGCAGGAACTGTCGAACCCGCGCGACCTGACCAAAATCTTCACCACCCCGGAATATGCCGGCTGGCGTTCGCTGCGTGAATCGGAAGACTCGCGCTACATCGGCCTGACCATGCCGCGCTTCCTGGCGCGCCTGCCGTACGGCGCCAAGACCGACCCGGTGGAAGCCTTCGCCTTCGAAGAGAACACCGACGGCGCCGACAGCTCCAAGTACACCTGGGCCAACGCCGCCTACGCGATGGCCGTGAACATCAACCGTTCGTTCAAACACTTCGGCTGGTGCTCGCGCATCCGTGGCGTTGAATCGGGCGGCGAAGTGGAAAACCTGCCGGCCCACACGTTCCCGACCGACGACGGTGGCGTGGACATGAAGTGCCCGACCGAAATCGCCATTTCGGACCGCCGTGAAGCGGAACTGGCGAAGAACGGTTTCATGCCGCTGCTGCACAAGAAAAACACCGACTTCGCCGCCTTCATCGGCGCCCAGTCGTTGCAGAAACCGGCCGAATACGACGACCCGGACGCCACCGCCAACGCCAACCTGGCCGCGCGCCTGCCGTACCTGTTCGCCACCTGCCGTTTCGCCCATTACCTGAAGTGCATCGTGCGCGACAAGATCGGCTCCTTCAAAGAACGGGACGAGATGCAGCGCTGGTTGCAGGACTGGATCCTCAACTACGTCGACGGTGACCCGGCGCACTCCACCGAGACCACCAAGGCCCAGCACCCATTGGCAGCGGCCGAAGTGATCGTCGAAGAAGTCGAAGGCAACCCGGGGTACTACAGCTCCAAGTTCTACCTGCGTCCGCACTACCAGCTCGAAGGGCTGACCGTGTCGCTGCGACTGGTATCGAAACTGCCGTCGGCCAAGGGCGCATAAACAACAGTTGAAATGGGCTTTCCTGTGGAGGCCCTTTGTGGCGAGGGAGCTTGCTCCCGCTGGGTCGCGTAGCGACCCCTTCTTGTGGGCGCTGCGCACCCAAGCGGGAGCAAGCTCCCTCGCCACAGGGTGGTCCACAGGAGATCTTCATTGAGTTCACAGATTTCGCAAGGTCAGCGTCAACCAAACAATGTGGTTAGAAACCACACAGGGAGAAAACATGGCTGTTGATATTTTCATCAAGATTGGCGACATCAAGGGCGAGTCCATGGACAAGGCCCACAAGGACGAGATCGACGTCCTGAACTGGAGCTGGGGCATGTCCCAGTCCGGCAACATGCACGTGGGCAGCGGCGGTGGTGCCGGCAAGGTCAACGTCCAGGACCTGTCGCTGACCAAGTTCGTCGACAAGGCTTCGCCGAACCTGATGATGCACTGCGCCAGCGGCAAGCACATCGACAAGGTCAAGCTGACCGTGCGCAAGGCCGGCGGTGAAAGCCAGGTCGAGTACATGATCATCAACCTGGAAGAAGTGCTGGTCACTTCCCTGAGCACCGGTGGCTCGGGTGGCGATGATCGCCTGACTGAAAACGTCACCCTGAACTTCGCCAAGGTGCTGGTGGACTACCAGCCACAGAAAGCCGACGGCACCAAGGAAGGCGGTCCGGTCAAGTTCGGCTGGAACATCCGTCAGAACGTCAAGGTGTAATCGAACACACCCCCGGTGCCACGCGCCGGGGGTGTTTGGTGCTTGCTCGAATCCAATCTTTTCCCTTTCGGTGTCTGAGTCATGGCCAAGCCTTCGTTTGTCAATTTGTGGAACAGCTATCCGCCCTACCCGTCCGCCAATCCGGCTTGCGACGGTCCCTATATCAACCAGTGCGCTATTCGTATGAGCATCGCCTTGTGCGGGGAAAAGACCTTTCCGGTCAACTCATCGACTTATACGCTGGATCCCAAATGCGCCCATGGACACGCCCGCGGCGCGGAGTCATTGGCCAACTGGCTATGGAAGAAGAACCGCCTCGGCCCGCCGAAGGTCTACACCACCAGCGTGGCAGACCGCACAACACTGATGGGCAAGACCGGAATCATCTTCTTCAAAGACTGCTACCAGCAAAGTAGCGACACTGCCGGCCGCCCTACCGGGGACCATATCGACCTGTGGAATCGCGGTTTGACCAAAAGCGGCGACCTGTTCTCGCGTTCAAAAGCCATTTGGTTCTGGGAGCTTGTGTGATGCGCAGTCCCTTGTTCTTTTCAGCGCTGACAGCAAGCCTCGTCAGCCTGAGTGCATGCGCCGGACAGGACACAGCCGCCACGGCGGCGCCGACCCAGGCGATGTTCGTCGGGCAGCCGGTGAGCCTGACCAACGATCAAGGTCGCTGCACGCTTGTCAAACCTGACCAGAGCCGGCTGCCGCTCGATATGGAATGGCCTTGCCAGTTCAGCTTGGGTCCGGACAAGCAATTGCGAGTGGAGATCTTCAACCAGGTTCCGATCTTCGCCGTTGAACGCAGCGAACACATGCCCGCGCCCAGCCGCGACTGCCTGACCAAACTCCAGGCGGTGCGCCAGATAAAGGGAGCAATGGAAGTCGCGGACGTCAGTCAGTTCGCCGCCTGCGGGCCTGGCCACTGGGACCAGAAAATGTACGTGGCACCATTCACGTGGTAACCGAAATCGCCGCCCGCGATCGCCTGCAACCGTCCCTGCTGGACCGGTTGACTGACGACGATCCGACCAATCCCAAGGAAAGCGCCGACAAACGCGTGCTGTCCCTGACCCAATTGAAAGCCTCGGTGCTGCGTGACCTGGCGTGGCTGCTCAACACCACGTCGTTGCTTGGCGCCGATGCCACGTTGCACACCCCGGCGGGCACGTCGGTGGTGAATTTCGGCCTGCCCGCATTGGCCGGCAACAGCGCGTCGAACGTCGATGTCTCGGCCCTGGAAACACTGATCCACCAGGCCATCGCCACGTTCGAACCGCGGATCCTGCGCCACACCCTGCGCGTGCGCGCCCGGGCGACAGCCGAGATGAACCACAACGCCTTGAGTTTCGAAATCGAAGGCGATCTGTGGGCCCAGCCCGTGCCGCTGCGCCTGATGCTGCAAACCGACCTGGACCTGGAGTCCGGGCATGTGCGCGTGGTCAATGCCGACCAGCGGAGACGCTCATGAACCCGCGCCTGCTGGAGCTGTACAACCAGGAACTGCACCATGTGCGCGAAAGCGCGGCGGAGTTCGCCAAGGAATACCCCAAGATCGCCAGTCGGCTGTCGTTGTCCGGCATGGACTGCGCCGACCCCTACGTCGAGCGTTTGCTGGAAGGGTTCGCCTACCTGACGGCGCGAGTGCAGCTCAAGCTCGATGCCGAATACCCGACCTTCACCCACAACCTGCTGGAAATCGCCTACCCCCATTACCTGGCGCCCACGCCGTCGATGACCGTGGTGCAAATGCAGGCCGATCCCGACGAGGGCTCGTTGAGCAGCGGTTTCCCGCTGCCCCGGGACACGATCCTGCGGGCCGCCCTCGGGCGGGAAAGCCAGACCTGTTGCGAGTACCGCACCGCCCACGAGGTGACGTTGTGGCCGTTGCAGGTCAGCCAGGCCGAGTACTTTGGCAACCCCTCCGCCGTGCTCGGACGCCTGGCCGCCAGTGAGCCCAAGGCCAAGGCCGGCCTGCGCCTGACCCTGCGCACCGGTGCCGAACTGCCGTTCAGCAGCCTGGCCCTGGACAATCTGCCGCTGTACCTCAGCGGTGCCGACGAGCAGCCCTTCCGCCTCTACGAACAACTGCTGAGCAACGCTTGCGCGGTGTTCGCCCGCCAACCCGGCGGCAATTGGGTGGAACGCCTGCCACAAGACGCACTGCGCTCGCGCGGCTTCGATGATGCCGACGCCGCGCTGCCGGTGGTGCCGCGGGCCTTCCAGGGCTATCGCCTGTTGCAGGAATACTTCGCCCTGCCCCACCGTTTCCTGTTTGTCGACTTCACTCAACTGAGCCGGGCGGTCAAGCGCTGCGCTGGCCAGGAGCTGGAGCTGATCGTGCTGTTCGACCGTCACGACCCGAGCCTGGAAGGCAGTGTCGGTGCCGCGCAATTCCTGCCGTTCTGCACCCCGGCCATCAACCTGTTTCCCAAGCGCCTGGATCGTATTCATTTGTCGGAACGGGTCAACGAACACCATGTGATCGCCGACCGCACCCGGCCGATGGATTTCGAAGTGCATTCGCTGACCGGCCTCACCGGCCATGGCACCGGGCCCGAGCAACCCTTCCTGCCGTTCTATGCCGTGCGCGATCCCTCCCGCTACGGGCGCGACCTGGCCTACTACACCGTACGGCGTGAGCCGCGGGTATTGTCCAGCGACCAGCGCCGTAACGGCCCGCGCTCGACCTACATCGGCAGCGAAACCTTCGTCAGCCTGGTGGACAGCCAGCAGGCGCCCTATCGCCATGACCTGCGCCAACTGGGCGTGACGGCGTTGTGCACCAACCGCGACCTGCCGCTGTTCATGAGCGTGGGCAACGGCAAGACCGACTTCACCCTGGCCGACAGTGCCCCGGTTGGCGCGGTGCGCTGCGTGGCCGGGCCGAGTCGGCCACGGGCCAGCCATGCCCACGACGCCAAGGCCTGGCGCCTGATCAGCCAGCTCTCGCTGAATTACTTGTCCCTCAGCGAGCAAGGCCAGGGCGCCGCCGCCCTGCGTGAACTGCTGCGCCTGTATGGCGACAGCAACGACGCGGCGCTGCAATTGCAGATCGAAGGCCTGCGGGAAGTCAGCAGCAAAGCCTGCACCCGGCGCTTGCCGATGCCCGGCCCGATCGTGTTTGGCCGGGGCCTGGAAATCACCCTGGAATTCGATGAAAACGCGTTTCGCGGCACCGGCGTGTTCCTGCTCGGTGCGGTGTTCGAGCGCTTCCTGGCACGCTACGTGTCAATCAACAGTTTTACCGAGACGGTGATCCGTACCACCGAACGCGGCGAGATCATGCGATGGAAAGCCAAGCCCGGACGTCGTCCGACCCTGTGAGTACCCTGGACGCGATGCACCAGGAGCCCTGGGAATACGACTTCTTCCAGGCGCTGCGGCGCATCGAGTGCGAATCCCCCGGGCTGCCGCGCCTGGGCCATTCCCTGCGCCTGGCCGATGACCCGCTGCGCCTCGGACAACAGGCCGATTGCACCTTCGCTCCGGCGACCCTGGCCTCGGTGCAACCGGGCATCGACGGTGCACCGGCACGCCTGGAGCAGTTCTTCTTCGGCCTCGGCGGCCCCAACGGCCCGATGCCGCTGCACATCACCGAATACGTACGTGAACGCCAGCGCAACAACGGCGACAGCACCAGCAAACGCTTTCTCGATGTGTTTCACCACCGCTTGCTCAGCCTGTTTTATCGGGCCTGGGCCGAAGCGCGGCCGACGATCAGCCATGACCGCCCGGACGATGACTACTGGTCGGCGCGCCTGGCCGCCCTCAGCGGCCGGGGCATGCCGAGCCTGCTCAAACAGGGGCTGATCCCCGACACGGCGAAACTGCACTACAGCGGCCACCTGGCAGCACAAACCCGCTACCCGGACGGTTTGAAGGCGATTCTCGGCGAGTACTTCGGCCTGCCGGTGGAGATCGAAGAATACGTCGGCCAATGGCTGGAACTGCCGGAACGCAGCCGCGTCGGTGTCAACGCCCGGCTGGGCGTGGACTTCTGCCTGGGCCGCTATGTGTGGGATCGCCAGCACAAATTCCGCATTCGCCTGGGGCCGCTCAAGCTCGTCGACTACATGGGCATGTTGCCCGGCAGCCAACCGTTCAATGAGCTGGTGGCCTGGGTCGCCGAATACCTGGGTCATGAACTGGACTGGGACCTGAACCTGGTCCTGGAGCAGCCCGAAGTCCCGGCGCTACAACTCAACGGTCGTTTCCGCCTGGGGTTCAATACCTGGCTGGGGCGCCCAGAAACCGATGCCAACGATCTAATACTGGCCCGGCATTACGCCGAACAGGCCAACACCTCACAGACCTCAAGGAGCCATGAGCATGGGTGAAATCAGTCGCGCCGCGTTGTTCGGCAAACTCAACAGCGTGGCCTACAAAGCCATCGAAGCCGCCACCGTGTTCTGCAAGCTGCGGGGTAACCCCTATGTGGAACTGGCCCACTGGTTTCATCAGTTGCTGCAACTGCAGGACTCGGACCTGCACCGCATCATCCGCCAGTTCAACATTGAGCCGGCGCGCCTGGCCCGCGACCTGACTGAAGCCCTGGACCGCCTGCCACGGGGTTCGACGTCGATCACTGACCTGTCTTCCCACGTCGAAGAAGCGGTGGAACGCGGCTGGGTCTACGGCAGCCTGATGTTCGGCGAAAGCCAGGTGCGCACCGGTTACCTGGTACTGGGCATTCTCAAGACCCCGAGCCTGCGCCACGCCTTGCTGGGCCTGTCGTCGGAGTTCGACAAGGTCAAGGTCGAAGCCCTGAGCGAGCGCTTTGACGAATACGTCGGCGATTCGCCGGAAAACGCCCTGACCGCCAGCGACGGTTTCAATGCCGGCGCCGTGCCGGGCGAAGCCAGCGGCGCCATGGCCCCCAGCGCCATGGGCAAGCAGGAAGCCCTCAAGCGCTTTACCGTCGACCTCACCGAGCAGGCCCGCAGTGGCAAGCTCGACCCGATCGTCGGCCGTGACGAAGAGATCCGCCAACTGGTGGACATCCTCATGCGCCGCCGGCAGAACAACCCGATCCTCACCGGTGAAGCCGGCGTGGGCAAGACCGCCGTGGTCGAAGGCTTTGCCCTGCGCATCGTCGCCGGCGACGTGCCGCCGGCCCTCAAGGACGTGGAACTGCGCAGCCTCGACGTGGGCCTGTTGCAGGCCGGCGCGAGCATGAAGGGCGAATTCGAACAGCGCCTGCGCCAGGTCATCGAAGACGTCCAGGCCTCGCCCAAGCCGATCATCCTGTTCATCGACGAAGCCCACACCCTGGTGGGTGCCGGTGGCGCCGCCGGCACGGGTGACGCGGCCAACCTGCTCAAACCGGCCCTGGCCCGCGGCACCTTGCGCACCGTGGCCGCCACGACCTGGGCCGAGTACAAGAAGCACATCGAAAAAGACCCGGCCCTGACCCGTCGTTTCCAAGTGGTGCAAGTGGCCGAGCCGTCGGAAGACAAGGCGCTGCTGATGATGCGCGGCGTGGCCTCGACCATGGAAAAACACCACCAGGTGCAGATCCTCGACGAAGCCCTGGAAGCCTCGGTCAAGCTGTCCCACCGCTACATCCCCGCGCGCCAGTTGCCGGACAAATCCGTGAGCCTGCTGGACACCGCCTGCGCCCGCGTCGCCATCAGCCTGCACGCCGTGCCGGCCGAAGTGGACGACAGCCGTCGGCGCATCGAAGCGCTGGAAACCGAGCTGCAAATCATCGCCCGTGAGCATGCCATCGGCATCGCCATCGGCACTCGCCAGACCCAGAGCGAGACCCTGCTGAGCGCCGAGCGCGAGCGTTTGGCCGAGCTGGAAGGCCGTTGGGCCGAAGAGAAAACCCTGGTGGACGAACTGCTCGCCACCCGCGCCACCTTGCGCGAGCGCGTCGGCGTGGTAGACAGCGAAGACGCCAGCGAAGCGTGCGACAACGAAAGCCACGCCCTGCGCGAGAAACTGGTGGACCTGCAACAGCGCCTGACGGCCCTGCAAGGCGAAACCCCGCTGATCCTGCCGACCGTGGATTACCAGGCCGTGGCCTCGGTGGTCGCCGACTGGACCGGTATCCCGGTGGGCCGCATGGCCCGCAACGAACTGGAAACCGTGCTCAACCTCGACCAGCACCTGAAAAAACGCATCATCGGCCAGGACCATGCCCTGCAAATGATCGCCAAGCGGATCCAGACCTCCCGCGCCGGCCTCGACAACCCGAGCAAGCCGATTGGTGTGTTCATGCTCGCCGGCACCTCCGGCGTGGGCAAGACCGAAACTGCCCTGGCCCTGGCCGAAGCCATGTACGGCGGCGAGCAGAACGTCATCACCATCAACATGAGCGAGTTCCAGGAAGCCCACACCGTGTCCACCCTCAAGGGTGCGCCACCGGGTTACATCGGCTATGGCGAAGGCGGCGTGTTGACCGAAGCCGTGCGGCGCAAACCGTACAGCGTGGTGCTGCTGGACGAGGTGGAAAAAGCCCACCCGGACGTGCATGAAATCTTCTTCCAAGTGTTCGACAAGGGCGTGATGGAGGACGGCGAAGGCCGGGTAATCGACTTCAAGAACACCTTGATCCTGCTGACCACCAACGCTGGCACCGAGCTGATTGCCCAGGTCTGCAAAGACCCGCAGAACGTGCCGGAGCCGGAAGAAATCGCCAAGGCCCTGCGCCAGCCGCTGCTGGAAATTTTCCCACCGGCCCTGCTGGGTCGCCTGGTGACGATTCCGTACTATCCGCTCAGCGACGAGATGCTCAAGGCCATCACCCGCCTGCAACTCAACCGCATCAAGAAACGCGTGGAGAGCACCCACAAAGTGGCGTTCGACTACGACGACGCGGTGATCGACCTGATCGTCTCGCGCTGCACCGAAACCGAAAGTGGCGGGCGCATGATCGACACCATCCTGACCAACAGCCTGCTGCCGGACATGAGCCGCGAGTTCCTGACCCGCATGCTCGAAGGCAAGGCACTGGCGGGCGTGCGGATCAGCGCCGTGGATAACGAATTGCAGTACGATTTCAGCGACGCGGCCTGATCTGACAGGAACCGGATCAAATGTGGGAGCGGGCTTGCTCGCGAAGGCAATCTGTCAGTGACATTGATGTTGGCTGACACACCGCTTTCGCGAGCAAGCCCGCTCCCACAGTGGATCCGGTTTCTTCAGGGAATCAGCGGCGCAGCCATTACAACGATGAGATAACTGATGTTATTCAACCAAGCCTCACGCCTGGCCAAGATCACCAGCCCCCTGGGCCCCGAGGTGCTGTTGCTCAAAGACATGGGTGGCGGCGAAGAGCTGGGGCGGCTGTTCAACTATGAGCTGCAGCTGCATTCGCTGGACAACGCCATCGACCTCAACCAACTGCTCGGCAAACCCATGTGCGTGAGCGTGCAATTGGACGGCGGTGGCGAGCGCTACTTCCATGGCATCGTGGCCCGCTGCAGCCAGAACGTCGACCAGGGCCAGTTCGCCAGTTACCAGGCCACGTTGCGCCCATGGTTCTGGCTGCTGACCCGCACTTCCGACTGCCGGATTTTCCAGAACCTGACCATCCCGCAGATCATCAAGCAGGTGTTCCGCGACCTGGGCTTTTCCGATTTCGAAGACGCCTTGAGCCGCTCCTACCGCGAGTGGGAGTACTGCGTGCAGTATCGCGAAACCAGCTTCGATTTCGTCAGCCGGCTGATGGAACAGGAAGGCATCTACTACTTCTTCCGTCACGAGCAGGGTCGTCATGTGCTGGTGCTGGCCGACGCCTACGGCGCCCACACCACGGCGCCCGGCTACGACTCGGTGCCCTACTACCCGAAGAATGAGCAGCAGCGCGAACGTGATCACATTCACGACTGGCACCTGGCCCAGGAAGTCCAGCCGGGTTCGCTGGAGCTTAACGACTACGACTTCCAGCGCCCCAGCGCACGCATCGATGTGCGCTCGGCCATGCCTCGCCCACACGCCGCTGGCGACTATCCGTTGTATGACTACCCTGGCACCTACGTGCAGAGCCAAGACGGCGAACACTACGCCCGCACCCGCATCGAAGCCTTGCAGACCCAGCACGAGCAGGTCGAGCTGGCCGGCAACGCCCGGGGCCTCGGTTCGGGGCATCTGTTCAGCCTCACCGGCTTCAGCCGCCAGGACCAGAATCGCGAATACCTGATCGTCGGGGCGCGCTATTACATTTCCCAGGAAAGCGGCGAAACCAGCGGCGGCGCGCCGTCGGCCCAGTTCGAAAGCAGCCTGACCTGCATCGACGCCCAGCAAAGCTATCGCCCGTTGCCCATCACCCACCGCCCCATCGTCAAAGGCCCGCAGACTGCGCTGGTGGTCGGCCCGAAAGGCGAGGAAATCTGGACCGATCAGTTCGGCCGGGTGAAGGTGCATTTCTATTGGGACCGTCACGACCAGTCCAACGAAAACAGCTCGTGCTGGATTCGCGTGTCCCAGGCTTGGGCCGGGAAAAACTGGGGCTCGATGCAGATCCCGCGCATTGGCCAGGAAGTGATCGTGAGCTTCCTCGAAGGCGACCCGGACCGGCCGATCGTCACCGGTCGCGTCTACAACGCCGAGCAGACCGTGCCCTACGACTTGCCCGCCAACGCGACCCAGAGCGGCATGAAGAGCCGTTCGAGCAAGGGCGGCACGCCGGCGAATTTCAACGAAATCCGCATGGAAGACAAAAAGGGTGCCGAGCAGCTGTACATCCACGCCGAGCGCAACCAGGACATCGTGGTCGAGGTGGATGAGAGCCATTCGGTGGGCCACGACCGTAACAAGAGCATTGGCCACAACGAGACGGTGACCATCGGCAACAACCGCCTGCGCATCGTCAAGCAGGAGGACATCCTGTCGGTGGGCCAGCGCAAGACCGACAGCATCAGCCAGAGCTACGTCATTGAAGTGGGCGAGAACCTGCGCCTGGTGTGCGGCGAAAGCATCCTGGAGCTCAACGCCAGCGGCCAGATCAACCTGAGCGGCGTGCAAATCAGCTTCTATGCCAGCGGCGACGCCGAGTTCAACACGGGCGGCGTGCTGCACTTGAACAACGGCGGCGGCCCCGGTGCCACGCCGGACGGCCAAGGCGTCAAGGGCAGCATCGACGCCAACATCAACGCCGCGTTCCCGACGCCCAAGGGCTAACCTCGAGATTTATGCGCCATGACTTACCGCCTCAATGAATTCCAGTTCCAGCTGCCAGAAAGCGAATTGCTCGACGCGACGATCAACATCCTCAAGTTCCCCGAACTGGGCACTTCGCTGATCGTCAGCCGCAGCTTGCTGGCCGAGGGCGAAACCCTGCAAAGCAACCTCGACGACCAGCTCAAGCGCCTGGAAAAACAGGTCCAGGACTTGCGCTGCCAACCGGGCGCTACCGTGCACGTGGGCGCCCACCAGGAAGTCGAAGCCATCGAGCTGCGCAGCCAGTTCAACAAGGGTAACGAAAAGGTCTTCCAGTTCCAGTTGGCCCTGGTGTTGCCAGGCACCCGCAAGATGCTCGCCCTGAGCTACGTGAAAGCGGAAAAACTCGGTGACGCCGAGGCTGCGCATTGGGCGACGATCAAGGGCTCGCTGTCGTTCGACGCTCCGGCTTGATGAGTAACCTACATGTCTGACGCGCTCTGGGCGGCCCGCCTGGGCGATGCACTCAACCACACCTCGATGATGGCCGACATCCTTGGCGGCGTGCTGGAGGTGGCGGCGAATATCGCGATCACCGCCGTGGCCACCGCTGCCGTCGTAGCCGCCACTGGCATCACTGTCGTCACCGGCGGCTTGGGCTGCGTCGTGCTTGGCCTGGTGGTCGGCACCATTGTCGGCCTGGCCATGAGCAAGACCGGAGCCGACAAAGGTTTAAGTAATTTATGCGAGGGCATCGGCAACGCCCTCTTTCCGCCCACGGTGCAGGCCAACATCCTCACCGGCTCCACCAACACCCTCACCAACAACATCCCCGCGGCCCGCGCCGCCGGGGCGATTGAATCCCATGTCGCCCCGGCCGGCACCGAGCTTGAGGCGCCCGAGCCGGAAGCCGAGCCCAGCTACCTGGACATGGCCGAAAATTTCTTCTCGCAGATGTGGCGCCCCACCGTCGCCACGCCTGCCCCCGGCGCCGTGCCCAAGCCGCTGGACATGATCGTCTGCATGAAACACCCGCCGATGCCGCCGCAGTTCCTGGCCGAAGGCTCGGACAAGGTCACCATCAACGGCCAGCCCGCCGTGCGCAGCGGCGACCGTAGCACCTGCGATGCGACGGTGGTATCGGCCGGACTGATCTCCCCAAACGTGACCATCGGCGGCGGTTCGGTGGTGGTGCGCGAGATCCGCAGCGGCAAGACCCCGGGCGTGGGCCTGGCGGTCACCGCGCTGCTGATGCTCAAGGGCGGCAAGGGCAAATTCCTCAGTAACCTGCCGTGCATGCTGGTCGGTGGCGCGGCGTCGATGGCGGTCAGCAGCGCGATGGGGGCCGCCGCCAACGCAGTCATGGGCTCGTCCAATCCTGTGCATGCCGCTACCGGCGCCAAGGTGCTGGGGGATGTCGAGGAGATGGACTTCGTGCTGCCCGGCATCTTGCCGATCGATTGGCAGCGCTTCTACAACAGCCGCGATGAACGCCGCGATGGGTTATTCGGCGCCGGTTGGAGTGTGCCCTATGAGGTGTGTGTCGAAATCCTGCCCCATCCCGAGGGCGGCGAAACACTGGTCTACACCGACGAACAGGGCCGACGCATCGACATGGGCTCGATTCCCTTGGGCGGCGCCGTGTTCAGCGCCGGTGAAGGTCTCAGTGTGCGGCGCCATGCCAATGGTGAGCTGCTGATCGAAAGCGCGGACGGCCTGTACCGGCTGTTTGCACCAACACCCGGCCATGCATCGCGGCTGCGCCTGAGCCAACTCGGTGACCGCAACGACAACCGCATCTACCTCGACTACGACGAAGCCGCACGCCTGGTCCAGCTGCGGGACACCTTCGACCTGACCCGCATCGAACTGGCGTATGACGAACGTTGGCCACAACGAATCAGCCGCATCGAACGCCTCTACGCCGATCAACGCCGGGAAGTGCTGATGCACTATGGCTACGACGTCCAGGGCGATCTGGCGCAGGTGCGTCAGTCCAACGGCCAGGTGAAACGTCGCTATGCCTACGACGCCGGGCGGCGAATGGTGGAGCACCAACTGCCCACCGGACTGCGCTGTTTCTATGAATGGGCCTTGATCGAGGATCAGGAATGGCGCGTGGTCCGCCACTGGACTGACGCGGGCGACACCTACACCTTCGACTACGACTTGGCCGCCGGAACCACACGCATCACCGACGGCTTGAATCGCATCAGCAGCCGACGCTGGGATGCGCGCTATCAGATCACTGAAGCCACCGACGCACTGGGGCGCACCTGGAGCTTCCAGTGGAACGACGAAAGCCAGCTGCTGGGCGCCACCGCCCCCAACGGCGGACAGCATCAATTCAGCTATGACGAAGCGGGCAACCTCTGCCAGACCCTCGACCCGCTCGGGCGCAGCGAGTCGACACTGTGGCTCGAACACTGGTCCCTGCCCCTGGCTGAAACCGATGCCGCGGGCAATACCTGGCAATACCGCTATGACGCGCGTGGTAATCGCATCCGCGAAACCGACCCGCTGGGCAACGTCACCCGCTATCGCCATGACGCCCACGGCCAGGTGATTGAAGTCATCGACGCCACCGGCAAAAGCAAAACGATGCGCTGGACGCCCCTGGGTCAACTCAGCGAACACACCGACTGCTCCGGCTACACCACGCGGTTGAGTTACTGCGAACGCGGCCTGCTGCTCAGCAGCACCGATGCCCTGGGTGAACGCACCAGTTTCACTTATGACGATCAAGGCCGGCTGCTGAGCAAACAGCTGCCCGATGGCCGCGCCGAGCATTACCAGCGCGACGCCAGCGGCCAGTTGATCGGCTATAACGATCCGGCCGGGCACACCACCCATTTCCAGCACACCCTGGACGGTCAACTGCGTGTACGCACCGACGCCCACGGTCGCCGGGTGGAACTGAGCTATGACCAGTACGGACGTCTGCTGGCCCTGACCAACGAAAATGGCGAATGCTACCGATTTGCCTGGGACGCCGGCGACCGCTTGATCGCCCAGCACAGCCTGGACGGCAGCCTGAAACGCTATGCCTACGACCCGCTGGACAACGTCACCCGCGTGGAAGCGCTCGCGGTGCCCGGCAGCACCGACCTGGACCTCTCGCCGCAAGCACCGATCGTCCATGAACTGGAACGCGATGCGATGGGTCGGCTTGTGGCCAAGGTCACGCAAGACGGCCGCACCGAGTACCGTTATGACGCGCTCGACCAAGTCAATGCCATTACCTTCACCCACCAGAGCGGCGAAGAACAAAGCGTAGGCTTCAGCTATGACGCCCTGGGACAACTGATTGCCGAGCAGAGCTGGGCCGGGAGCCTTGAACATCGCTATGACGAACTGGGCAACCTGACCCAGACCCAGCTCCCCGACGGCCGCTGGCTGAACCGCCTGCATTACGGCAGCGGCCACCTGCACCAGATCAACCTTGACGGCCAGGTCATCAGCGACTTTGAGCGTGATCGCCTGCACCGCGAAGTGCTGCGTACCCAGGGACGCCTCAGCACCCGCAGCGAATATGACCGCAGCGGTCGCCTGCGTGCCCGCCAGCGTCGGCAACAAGGCCAGTCCACTTTGCTGCCGCCGGCCGCCCAATCGCTGTTTGGTTACGACACCAGCGATCAACTGGTGGAACGCTTCGACAGCCAGCCCGATGCCTCTCATCGTCAATTGCTGCATTACGACGCCACCGGCCGCATCCTCGCCAGCCAGGACAGCCTCCAGGGCCAGCGCGAAGGCTTCGCCTATGATCCGGCCGCCAACCTGCTCGACGGACTGGGCACGGGCCAAGTCGCCCATAACCGCCTGCTGACCTATCAGGACAAACGCTACCGCTATGACGGCTTCGGCCGCATGGTGGAGAAACGCAGCACCCGGTACGGCGTCCAGCGTTTTAGCTACGACGCCGAGCAACGCCTGGCGGAAGTTCGCAACGACAACGGCTCGGTCGTGAAAATGACCTACGACCCGCTGGGCCGGCGCATCGAGAAAGCTGAATACGACCGCCACGGGACATTGCTCAACCGCACCCGCTTTACCTGGGATGCACTGCAACTGCTGCAGGAGCACCGCGACAGCCAGACCAGCCTCTACATCTACGCCGACGATGGCTACGACCCACTGGCGAGAGTCGATGGCCTGGGTGAGCACCAGAAGGTCCGCTACTACCACAACGACGCCAACGGCCTACCCGAACAGCTTTCGGAAACCGACGGCCACACGCTCTGGCGGGCTCGGTATCAGGTGTGGGGCAGCACGGCCGAAGAGTTGCGTGAGCCGTACTACGTCGAAGAACAGAACCTGCGTTTCCAGGGCCAATACCTGGACCGCGAAACCGGGCTGCACTACAACACCCTGCGCTTCTACGACCCGGACATCGGCCGCTTCACCACACCGGACCCCATCGGCCTGGCCGGGGGCCTGAACCTCTACCAATACGCACCGAACCCGGTGAGCTGGATCGACCCTTTGGGGCTGATGAAATGCTCGAGCCCGCCCAAGGGTCGCAAGGTCAACCGGACGGTTTATCGTTTTGAAGAGCCCGGACGGATCAGCACGACCTGGACGGCGCACAAATGGAACGTGGCCTCCAGGCACCGTTACACCGCCCCCGGGCTGGGTGGCGTCTATGGCGCCAACTCACGCAAGACCGCCATGGGCGAAGTCAATCACTGGGGCGTGGACCTTTCCACACGGGTGCTGGTCAGCAAGAAAGTGCAGCTCAACAACGTCCTGGACCTGACCCGGGCCGATGTGCGCAAGCAATTGGGGGTTTCCCTCAAGAGCATTACCGGCGACAAATACACCCAGACCCATCAAATCGGCGCCTGGGCCAAGGCTAATGGTTATGATGGGATCCTGGCGCCGTCGGCGCGAAACCCGACCGGCAGCAACTTGATTTCCTTTGCAGGTTTTTAAAATGGGACTGGAAGACGAATACGTCGGCGATGCCGACTGGCAGCAGTTCGTACGGTTGTACGAAGAGGACTACCTCGACGACAACGCCCGCGCGCTGGCCGAGGCCATGGATGGCAACCTCGACATGGCCGTCGTGCTCTACGGAAAAAGAGGGCTCAAGGAAGGGTTCTGGTGGCTGGAACAGTCCGTGCCCGCCCTGGGTAACAAACGCCCGGCCGATTGCCTCAAGACCCCGAACCTGATCAAGCGCCTGAGAATGGCCTTGATGAGCATGCCGTAACCCACAGAAGAACGCGTGCTAACTAACGCCGAGCCCCCCTGTGGTGAGGGAGCTTGCTCCCGCTGGGCTGCGCAGCAGCCCCAAAAAGGCCGACAAATTCCTACAGAAAAACCGCCGCGCCACCCAGCGGGAGCCCGCCTGCTCGCCACGAATCCCGGGCATCACGAAGCCTTGTTTATTCTTCCTCCGCCAAGCGTCCGCCCAGCTACGCATCCTTGCGCCATTGCCTACAACTACGCCAGAATCCGCCCGCTTGTGCGCCTTGTCCCCGGGTTCTATCGTTTCCCTGCCACTGCCCATCAGTGGTCGGGTTTAGTAGCCCGGTTAGTCATCTACGGTTGCATGAGTGTCATTCAGTCAGGCTTTCGCCTGCACTTAATGGTGGCTGTGCGCAAGGCGCCTTCGGGCGCGCCGGGTTTGGTGACTTCACCGGTCTACTAACTTGCGCACAGCTGCCTCCTTTCGTTTAGTAGCGAGACGGTTGCGGCCCTACTAACAGGAAGTCCCAAATGTTCAAAGTTACTCCAAACCCTCCGGAAACGGAGCAAGCTTCCCCGCAAACGAAATCCAAATCCAGAACCAAAAAGCTCGACGAAGCTGCCGAGCGTGCTCTGGATTTCTACCTGTCGCCAAAGAAAAAATCTGAAGACGCGACCAAACCAGGCCAGCTATTCACCGTCGTAAAAGACATCGACAACGAAAGCCTACTGGCCAACCTCAGCGAAACCCTGGCTTCAGCCGATGCGATGGTCGGCGACCTGGCCTTCGAGTTGGAGGGCTCACGCCGCCACATCGCCCTCGGCGTCCAGCAACTGATCGAGCTAAGTTCATTACTGGCAAACCGAGCACTGGATAACGTCGACCCACGCTAGCCGCTACACCACCAACCCCGTGGCGAGGGAGCTTGCTCCCGCTGGGCTGCGCAGCAGCCCCAAAAAGGCCGGCGCATTCAACCAGGCAGACCGCATCAACCGGTCTACGACGGCTGCGCCGCCGAGCGGGAGCAAACTCCCTCGCCACGGACCTCGTACACCTTGAGGTCGAGTATCTATGCACTGCCGCCTTCGCGAGCAAGCTCGCTCCCACAGGGGATTATTGTCAGTGCATAGCGCTGTCACCTCACCCCGTTTTACACGTCAACCAAGCACTCCAGAACAGGCTGCTGAAGAACCGCGTGGCATCGCCGAACCCCGCCTCATGCAACAACTGTTGAACCGCCGCTTCTGAGTGTGGCGGATCAGCGCCTTGCAGGATTTTCCCAAGCTTGGCCTTCACCTCATCCGCGCTCGCGCCATGCTGCCGCCAGCGTTGCCCCCAGGCGGCGAGCAATAACGGCTGGCTGCCATAGGCGTATTGATTGCCCGCCACGATCAGCGGCGCACTGGGTTTGAGATGGGCCCCAATGGCTCGAAAAATCTGCCGCTTGGCCTCATCGCCTTCGAGGTGATGGAAGACACCAATCAAAGTGGCAGCGTCGTATGACGCATCTGCCGCCAAGTCTTCGACAGTCCCAAGGTGCAGGCTCGTTCTTTCGAGCAAATGGTGGGCTTCTAATTGCTGCTTTGCGGCCTCGAGCATCGGCTCGGAGGGGTCAACCGCCGTGAAACGCCAACCGGGCTCCAGCGAGGCCATCGCAATGATCTCCTGCGCCGTACCGCCAGCGCCCACCACCAGGATGTTCGCCGAGCGGGCGGGACCGAGGCTTGCCGCCAACATGCATGCCGCCAGGTCTTGGCAGGCGTCGTACCCGGCCAGGGCGATACGGCTCTGGCGTCCGTACTCATTGGCTCGGGCGGTATCGAATTTTTCAGCTGAAGTGCTAGAGGATGATTTCAAGGCGGTTCTCCGTGTCCTTGAATCAAGCTACGCCAGCCGTTTCGATAAGAAAAATTCATTAATTTTATGTGCTGCATTCCCATCAGGAATGCGGAACTCAAACGCCAAGCCTCACCACCAGAACGAAACGCCACCCAACGCATCACGCAACTGCAGCGCGCTGATGCCGCGTTGCCGCGGATCAAAAGCCAATGCCGTTCGCAGCGCGGGCCAACAGCGCCTGGGCAAATTTCGTGGCGCCTTGAGTGGGCGCGCCAACCGGGCATCGCGCGCCTGGGTAGCAGGCAAACGATCGAACGGATGCTTGCCGCTCGCCAGTTCATACAACACGCACGCCACGCCATAGACATCGGCAGCCGCTGACAATGGCACGCCTTCGAGCAACTCCGGGGCAGCGTAGCCAGGGGTCCAGGCGTTGAGGTGCTTGCGGTCGAGGTTTGGCAGGTTCTTCAATGGGCCTTCCAGCGCCAGGCCCAAACCAAAATCGAACAGACGCACACCGTCTTCGCTGAGCATGACATTGCTCGGCTTCATGTCGCCGTGCAGCACGCCCCGGCCATGGACATACGCCAGGGCATCGAGCACCGGCACGGCGATAGCCTTCAGTTCATGCCAAGGCAAGCCGAGGGGCCGCTCGCAGAGCAGTTTGTCCAGGGTCAGACCGCGCATCAGCTCCATGGTGATGAAGGCCCGCCGGTGGGCAGCGTCCACTTCGAAGGAGTACGGGCGCAGCACATTTGGATGATGCAATCGCCGCATCAGGGCGAACTCACTGTAGAGCAGCGTGCTGGCGTCGGGTGACTCGTCGAATGCCTCGCTGAGCATTTTCAAGGCAAGGTACGGATCGGGATCGCCGTATTGTTCGTGCAGCAGATCGCGCGCGCGGTACACCACCCCCATGCCGCCGGCGCCGAGCAAGCGTTCGAGGCGGTAGCGGCCGGTGAGTAGTTCCGGGATTTCGCTGATGCAGTGCGGGTTCTGTGCCGATGCTTGTAAAGCGTAGCGAAAATGAAATAAAAGGCCTCTTAGGCCTCCTTCCTACCGTACTGTCCTCCGTACTTCCACCTAACTACGTAGTCTTGCGCCTTTGCCTACAACTACGCCAGAATCCGCCCGCTTGTGCGCCTTGTCCCCGGGCTCTATTGTTTTCCTGCCACTGCCCATCAGTGGTCGGGTTTAGTAGCCCTGGTTGGAAATACATAATGGTTGCATGAGTCTCATCAGTCAGGCATTGCCTGCACTCGATGGTGGCTGTGCGCATGGCGTCCTCGGGCGCGCCGGGCTTTTATGTATTTTCCGCCGGTCTACTAACTTGCGCACAGCTGCCACCCCTTCGTTTAGTAGCGAGATGGTTGCGGCCTACTAGAAGGAAAAATACATATGTTCAAAATAACTCCGAATCCGCCAGAGGCGGACCAAGCTCGCCCACGCACCAAATCAAAAACCAAAAAGCTCGACGAAGCTGCCGAGCGTGCCTTAGATTTCTATCTACTGCCGAAACAGGCCAAGCCAGAAAACGCGGCTAAACCAGGCCAGCTATTCACCGTCGTAAAAGACATCGACAACGAAAGCCTCCTGGCCAACCTCAGCGAAACTCTGGCTTCAGCCGATGCGATGGTCAACGACCTGGCCTTCGAACTGGAAGGCTCCCGACGCCACGTTGCCCTCGGTATTCAGCAACTGATCGAATTGAGCTCATTGCTGGCAAACCGGGTGCTAGATAACGTTGATCCGCGATAACGGCTAACCCAACCAATATCAAACCCGACGCCTTGCGTCGGGTTTGATTTATAGGGGTTGGAAAGGGGAGCTACTTTTTCAACAGAATCGGCCAAAAGCGGTCATTTGGGAAAGGTAAGAAAAATAACGAACGTGGTAGTGAGACCATACTTAGACAGCGATCATTCTACGGTATCGCTGTTCAAGAGCTTGCTTACCACCCTCCATAATTTCACAGACCTCACGTCTCACCGCCAACTCTTGCAATCCGCCAGCCGCTGCAACCTCAATGCATCCTTTATCTTGAAGAGCTACGACATACTCAGAGTCACCGTTAACGACTATATTTGGATTATGGGTGACGACTATGACTTGCCTTCTAGATTTGTTTTCCTGCAGTTTGGAAACAATCAATGATGAAATTAGCCCGTTATCTAGATCGTCTTCTGGCTGATCCAAAATCAGAGGCTCATTTCCATATGACAAAAGGAATGAGAGTACGGTTGCTGCTTTCTGACCAGCAGAACCCTGGGAAATATCTTTAAGTCTTTTTCCGTCATTAAATTTAACAACGAGCCGATCATCAGGAAACCACAGGTTAAGTCGATCAAAATTTTCCTGTTGCAACTGGGCCATAAAATCTAGGAACCGCTTTCCAATTGGCGCTCCCATAATCTGTCCAGAACTGTAATTAAACACCTGTGTTTTGAAATTATGAACACACGCAAAGATTTGAGTCAAATCATTAGGAATTGCGGGCACTTTATTATGCTCTGCCATGAGCGCTGACCATAACAAATGTAAAAAGCCCGTCTCTTTTTCTTTATCTAATATATCACTACTAAAAGCCGTATCAGAACGGCCTATCACAGTACGGAAGGAATCTTCCATATCTTCCATATTACAAAGTGGCTCTATGGAAAGACTTATAGAGTCATTGCTTGACAAATGCTGACGCACGAACTCTCTACGCCTAACGGTGAGCGACTTTCTAAGTTCAATAAGATCAGCGTAAATAAGATTGATTTCGACAGTTGCTTGATATTCTTGTGACTCGAACCCCTTTATTTCGCCTAACTTTTTCTCAATACTAGCTTTCGTTTCAACGAGCTGCTGATATTGACCTGGATTATCTACTCCATTTTGGGTTAGGTTTTCCACAAGAGAAGCATACTGCTGAATAGCGATATCTTGCTGTTTACCAAAATCGCTACTCGACTGCCAGCTGTCGAACTCGCAGATACGATCGTTCATTCCGGAAATCAAGTCTGAAACTTTGTTCTTAAACTCCGAGTAAACTTGCGCCATAACGCCGATTCGTTCAAGCAACTCCAAATCAATATGATTAGTGGCGACAAATGCCGAACTGTCAAACGCTAAGCCTTCAGCTTCGCGTATTTCCTTTGAAAGCTTATCTCCTAGACTCGCGAAATGCCCCTTAAAATCCTTAATAGCTTTATTTTTCGTTATCGCACTATTGAAACAAGACAACACTTCTGCATGCCCAGAAGATTCAATAATTCCAATCTTCTGAATTACATCTGCCAGTTGACCTTCAAGAACGTTTTTATTGGCCATCTGGCCTTGAAGCACTCTTCTCTGACCACACAAAGACAGAAACTTGTTCTCTTTTTCAGCCCACGCCATTTTCCAGCCAAATAAATCTACCACATCGGTTTCGTCGATAATTCTTATTAATGCACTTGGATTTTTGGCAATATCATATATCTGCTTTTGACTGAAAATTTTTACAGGAAACCTACTGCGGGCATCGCCATGTTCAGCTTTCCATTCTTGCCCATCCCATTTGAAGATGAGCACATTGGGAGCGTCTGACGCCCATTTTAAAAAGTAAAAAGCCCCTTCTTTTTGGATTATACAGCTGATAGTAGTTTCATTAAGTAGGACACCCTCGGCATCACGGCTAGCTGATTTCTGTGCAAAACGCGTAAAAGTATCCTTAACCTCATTACGGCCTACTATATCTAATAAATCCTTGTCTCGCCCTAATCCCAGTCGAATAAATTCAAGAATAGAAGACTTACCACTTCCACGTCCTCCAATAATAGAATTCAACCAAGGGTTAAATTTAATTTCTAGCGGCTTACCTCTACCACAATATTTAGCTTTATCTATGGAGATAGAATAAATCACATTACTTGAAATAGCATTGGGATTGTCGACAACGGCGTTAGATCGTTTAATGGAAGACGCACCGTCAATCAGCGCCAACCTTAATCCGTCAATAGTCGGGCTAGACATTTTCACCCAAGTAAAAGCTCTACCGACTTCTTCGGGTCGATGCGCGTCAGACCCAATGACTTCTGCCAATCCCAATCCTAGAGACTTGTAACGCCTTAAACATTCAGCATGCTCCGGCCCACGACCACCTTCTGGAAAAATCACCTCGATTGCAGAAGATCTATTGCAAATTTGGCTTATGGTATGGGTAGACTGCAGTTGGCACATTCCAGCCTTCATATCGACATGGGCTGGAATCGCAACACCACCTGACTTAATAATTTCCTCTACAATATTTTCTGCGCTTTCACCTGCGACAGCATCACTATTCCCATACTCTCCTCTAAACTTGGCAGCTCCGACGATAGCCTGTACGATGTCAGAAGTCTTGGAAGGATCGAAAACAGCAAGGATATGAATATTGCCGTTTGCGGTAATCTCAACACCCGGAAATATATAAATGCTCTTCCCTTCACTCCTCAGAACTGAAGCTTCTTCTTGAAGACGCTCAATCCATGAACCGGTGTTGTGATCCGTTACCGCTATACACTCTATTCCTTTTTCTACAAACGAGATTAACCATTCTCTTGGCGTTACCGTATTCCGCAGGTTAGGCTCATGGCGTCCATAGTCCATTGAGGCAGGGGTATGCGTGTGAAAATCAAATGTCCACCATCTTGCTCCTACCTGAACCATGAACCGTCTTCCTTATGCTCATCAAATGACGGCTGTCTCCTAGGTTCCGGTAGCAGCCTTGAGAATTGTGAGCTTACTCGCAATGGCGAAAACGTACTATCAGTCTAACGGATGCTCTGTAGGGGTTGAAATGACGAGACAATCACTTGCGGGGCCGGGGACAGAAGGCATGCACACCCCGCACGCAGTGGTTGTCTCATTCCAATACTGAACCTGCCTAACAATCCCGCACGCTAATGCCAGCTGAATTAGCCCTATACATCAACTTTACTGGGCATATTCAACCAAAAGCGGCCTTTTTCGAGCGTATGCTTTTTGGCCGATTTTATCTGTCGTGGCGGGCGTCAACCGACATAGCTGACATTCTAGACAGAAGCCAAATGGCTGATTGCTATCGATCAGCGGAGCAACCGTTACCAGTCTTGGCCCGCCGCGCTATAGGGACTCGATAGTTCGAAGGATAGCCCTCAAGGTTAGGAGTTTTTAGGCGGAACACGGACGGTACAGGTTTTCGAATAAAACGGAGGAAACTCTCCGGCAAGCTTGTTTTTCAGGTAGTAGCCGTACGTGATTTCATAGGTCCCCGGATCGAGATTCACCGTTGATGTCACGCTGTTGGGACCGCTCCTTAGCGGGGTCTGTGCTCGATCAATCTGGGTTTGGGAGTATTTACCCTCGACCCTGTTGATAGACATCATCAGTGGGGACGCCGTGGTCAGAAGTGAGGAGTTCTGCAACTCAAACCCTACCGTGATAGGAACGCCGCTTCTGAGGGTGTCAGGCGGGCAGTAGCTGTTTTTAACCCCCTGTATGCTTTCTGTTGTGTACCCCTTGGCGGTTGTGGGGGGCGAAAACTCTTCTTGGGCCGCGGTTTGAGCTAGCGATTGTCGCAGACGCTCTGTTTGCGCTCGAGTTTCCAGTGCATGGCTCCTGATTTCCTCAACGAGGCCCTCACCTGTACCGGCCGTTTCACCTGGCTCTCGGTTGTACCGAGCTAACGCTCTATCCAAATTGTCGTCTACAGGTCTCGATACAGCTGACTTGGCCGCTTGCTGACCTGTGTCTAGGTTTGGTGTGGTAGTAACGCTAGTCCCATTCAGGTTTTGTGCAGACTTATTAGGGCTTTCCTTGGGGCGAGATTGCTTTTCGAGCGTTGCCTGTAATTTTGAAAGGTCGCTCTTGACAGCTTTCAGCTGTCCCGATTGATCTTGTTTCGCTGCTGTCGCGTTCAGAGCCGATATCGCGGAGGTTAGATTCTCAAGGTCATGCTTGGTGATTCCCTGCCCATCAACGATATTGACATTGATCGGCTGAGCCTTTGTGGCCTCGGTGTCAACGACTACCTTTGCTGGGCCAGAAAATGAACCATAGAGATTGGCGGCGGCAAAACCAATAATCCCTGCAATTGTTGCCCATATTTGGGTATGAATGTTTTGGCGACTAAAAAATTTATCAGAAGGCATACTGCTTTATAGCCAGTTATCGACAGCATTAGTCGTATGGCGTGGTGCAAAGATTATTTTTTGCACTGCGCACGGTGGGATTTGGATTGTAGATTATGTCCTTAGTGACTGCATACGCCGTTTTTTCTTAGCCACTTAATGTGCGCCTGTGCTCATCATCATTTGCCGCGAGAAGCTAGGTGTCAGTCTTCATCGATTAATTTTTTCGTCGATAGTACAGCGGGAGAACTACCAGATCCTAAGGGATCGAGTGCATTCCAGCGGCTCATGTCTGCAATGTTCATACGTAGCTACAGCCGCTTGATCGAGCTCTTGATCCAAGACATGTAGAACTCAATGGTTTGGTCTATCTGCTGCGGTGTGAAATTGGGCATGGAACCGGGTCCATGTCCCAAGTCGTTCCGCACATCGCTGTAAAACCGTCGCATTGATAGCCGTTCCCAGCTCTCGATGAATGCGCCATTCACCTTGTTCTCAGGATGATTCAGGAAGTCAGACACGCCTTTCTCATTGCCGGTAGTCCATTTTTTGAGATCGCAAATGATCTTGGATTTGCTTTCCAGTGCCCTAGCGGCATAGAACGACGGATCTCGGCCACCGATGATCGTTGCCTCGGCCATGTCAATGCTGACGTTCTTCCATGGAACGTCCTTTACCAAGAGCCAGAATGGCTGCTGACTTGTTCTTGAAGCTGCGCGTCCTGAGTAGTCTGCAAGTACCCATTGTGATAGTGCAGTGGCATACCGGCTTGCTTTAGGCGCTCGTTCAGCTTACGCACATTGGTTGCGAATATGCTGTTCAAGCCCTCATTGATGGCTCGAACGCGGCTGGACCGCGAGCCAGGAAGTGTCATGGGCCCCCGGCTTTCTATCTTGCATTTCGGCCCCGGCCAACTGTCGCGGAAGCTCGGCATTAGCTTGAGCTACTTACTCATCTCGCGTGCGGAAGGCCAATTCGACGAAGCTTGGGCAACGCTGACGAACATGATCCTGAGCGTCCAATGCAGAGGCTCATGTTCTGACACCCGTTCTCGCGCCAAGCTACACATTACTTACATCACTATTCTGCGAATATTCTTCAGAAATTCGATAGTCGTAGATTTGCTCGATAGCGCCGAATTTGTTGAGGCCGGGAACAGATCTAAATGCTAAAAAAGTCATAAAAAAACCCGCCCCATACATAATGCACAGGCCGGGCTTGGGTGTTACTTGAGCAGTTACTGAACGGCGACGCCGCCGCCAAGCTTGCTCATGACGAACGCCGTGAATTGCTCAACGGTCATTTTCTGGCCGTTGAAATCAACTTGATTGTTGGCGTAGTGAAGCTTGGTCACCACGTCGCTGCCTTCAAGTTTCGCCAGTTCCGTGCCGACTGCCATGGCACCGAACATATCGCTGGTAGCGGTGGCCTGATCGGCGATCAGTTTAGCGTCAGTTTGACCTTCCATTTGCGCCTGCACGGTCATCAGGTCGACCAGCATCGGCTTGGACACTTTCAGGTTGAACTCCAGCAGCGCGAGCAGCTGACGGCCCAGTTCATCGGGTGGCAGGTCCATGGATTGCGGCTTGGCGAAATCGACGACCAGGCTCGTACGGCTTTCGCCGTTGGTGGTCGTGAACGACAAGTTTTCCAGTGCCACTTGTGGGCCGCCAGCCAGGAGTTTTTCCAGATCAGCTTTGACCTGGGCTTCCTCAGCTTCGGTCAGGTTCAATTCCGGAGTCGGCTCACCCGCTTCAGCGGCTTCGGCAGCCGCTTTTTCGTAGGGTTGAAGCTTGGTCTGGTAAACCTGCATCAGCGACATGGTGGCCGGGATATCGAGGTTCTTCAGGCTGACTGCCATTTGTGCCGAGCCGATGGTCTTATCGTTGTACGACAATTCACCGATTTTGTAATCAGCACGCCCCGATGCACTGGTGCCAGTCTCGGTGCTGTTGTTCTTCATCTCGAAGTTCTTCATGCCCACCACCGACTTCGGCTCACCAAAGGTGGCCTTGGTGCTGCTCAGCAACAGGGTGTTGTCACCCATGTAGTAACCGTAAGGGCTTTTGCTCAGGTTGCTGGCCAGCGTCAGGCCGTTCACTTCAACCTGTACCGGAGTCTGGTCTTCGGCGACGGTGGTCAGCTTGAAGCTGTCCATGTAACCATCGGCCTTGATCTTCTGTGCCTGGGCGCTGGCGGCCACGTCGATTTTCAGGCCGGAAAAGATGAGCTGGGTCTGTTCATCCAGCTTGGTGTCCAGGGGCAGCAGCTCGAACGTACCGTTGGTGGATTGGTCGTAACCCAAGTTGACCACGCCTTTGAGCGGCGATTGGTCCTTGGCGGCGACAAACCATTTTTCGGTCAGGGGGGTTCTTTCAAGCGCGGTGTGGCTGGTGGCCATGACCGGCAGCCATTTGAGTGTCATCAGGCGCGAAAATGGCAGTGGACCGTGTTCGATGTTGTCGACGAACAGCAGCTCAACCGGCTCTGCGCCAAATATCTCGCCCTCGCCCTTGAGGCGATAGTGGGCGGTGCTGCTGAAAGTCCCACGGTCGAGGGAAACCAGTTCGATCGAAGCGGTGCTATTGGACCCGGTCAAGGCCGTTTGCATCTGCTTGTTACTATCGACGATAGCGGTGTTCAGTACGCCTTCGAGCTTCGTGCCGGTATACCAGGCGCCGCCTGCGCTGATTGCACCGATAACCACAACGATGCCAAGAAGTACGCTTGCTGATTTATTCATGAGTGACCCGATCGATGTCCATGGTTGAAGTAAGCCGTCGTCTTCCCTGACCCGCAAAGGGGGTGGCTCGACGCCGTAAAGTGGAGGGAGATTACCATCAGGCACCCCTGCGGGCCCAATGTTTAAAGGGGGAAAAGAATATTCTTGCGAGGTGGTCTACGAATATTGGACTTCAATCTCGTCGAGTTGATGGTCGAATGTCTTGAGCCGTGCCGTCCAGGTGTACACCAGCACTTCAAAATCGCGATTGATCACAGGCGCGCCTGATGACTCTGCGCGCGAATCGCAGAAGTCCAGTTGATAACGCTCCCGGGCCATGGCGTTAGCGACGTCACAGAGCTCACGGGCGTTGTTGAGCCAATGCCAGCCATCCTGGGTGACCTGCTTGTCCAAAGCGGCGCATTGGGTCTTGAGCGCCTCGAGGCTCTTTTCCAGCGGGGTACCGGTGAGTTCCCCCATGACTTCCTGGAACGTACGGCCAGGCTGCCAATAGCTGCCCCAGAAGTAACGATCGAATACCGTTTCGACCCGCCGGAGCGCAACCTTGGTATCCCAGATCAGGACCAGCGTCTTGCCCTGCTCAAGGTGTTTTTTCTTGATGCGCTGCCCCTGAAGCGATGCCCAGGCCACGATTGCAATGGATATCACACCGATCAACGCCGCCGCGCTATCCAGGAAGAGCAACGCCTTGTCGATCTGGTGAGTGAGCATGACGCCATAGAAATAAGTGGCCGAAAGCAGCATCAACGCCGCAATAGCGCACCAGAAGCCGGGAGCATAAGGGTTTTTCATTATTGGAATCCCCATGACCAGTGACGTCGCGGGCTCCATTTTCGCCAGTGCCCCGACTCTCTCAGCATAGCAACGACCTCGGGGTTTGCCGGGCGTCGACAGCAATCAGAGGGGGCAATCCGATTACCGGCCCAAAACGACAAAACCCCTGTCTGCGTCAGCAGACAGGGGTCTTGGGAATTCAATCTTGACGATGACCTACTCTCACATGGGGAAACCCCACACTACCATCGGCGATGCATCGTTTCACTGCTGAGTTCGGGATGGGATCAGGTGGTTCCAATGCTCTATGGTCGTCAAGAAATTCTGTGACCAGCCCGTTCAACAGCAACGAGCCAGTGAAAATCGATAACTTCTACTTAAAACAAAACCCCTACCTGCGTCAGCAGATAGGGGTTTCGGAATTTAATCTTGACGATGACCTACTCTCACATGGGGAAACCCCACACTACCATCGGCGATGCATCGTTTCACTGCTGAGTTCGGGATGGGATCAGGTGGTTCCAATGCTCTATGGTCGTCAAGAAATTCGGTAGCCAGCGCGTGCCTTGCGGGCACGTTCCAGCGAATGGGTATGCGATAGTTTGTGTGTTGCTTTGTGAGCAGCGTCGAACTTTCGGTTCGTGTCGTCTTCACACACCGCAATCTGATGCTCCGTATTAAAGAGCCGACTCAAATTGCTTGGGTGTTATATGGTCAAGCCTCACGGGCAATTAGTACAGGTTAGCTCAACGCCTCACAGCGCTTACACACCCTGCCTATCAACGTCGTAGTCTTCGACGGCCCTTCAGGGGACTCAAGGTCCCAGTGAGATCTCATCTTGAGGCAAGTTTCCCGCTTAGATGCTTTCAGCGGTTATCTTTCCCGAACATAGCTACCCGGCAATGCCACTGGCGTGACAACCGGAACACCAGAGGTTCGTCCACTCCGGTCCTCTCGTACTAGGAGCAGCCCCTCTCAAATCTCAAACGTCCACGGCAGATAGGGACCGAACTGTCTCACGACGTTCTAAACCCAGCTCGCGTACCACTTTAAATGGCGAACAGCCATACCCTTGGGACCGGCTTCAGCCCCAGGATGTGATGAGCCGACATCGAGGTGCCAAACACCGCCGTCGATATGAACTCTTGGGCGGTATCAGCCTGTTATCCCCGGAGTACCTTTTATCCGTTGAGCGATGGCCCTTCCATACAGAACCACCGGATCACTAAGACCTACTTTCGTACCTGCTCGACGTGTCTGTCTCGCAGTCAAGCGCGCTTTTGCCTTTATACTCTACGACCGATTTCCGACCGGTCTGAGCGCACCTTCGTACTCCTCCGTTACTCTTTAGGAGGAGACCGCCCCAGTCAAACTACCCACCATACACTGTCCTCGATCCGGATAACGGACCTGAGTTAGAACCTCAAAGTTGCCAGGGTGGTATTTCAAGGTTGGCTCCACGCGAACTGGCGTCCACGCTTCAAAGCCTCCCACCTATCCTACACAAGCAAATTCAAAGTCCAGTGCAAAGCTATAGTAAAGGTTCACGGGGTCTTTCCGTCTAGCCGCGGATACACTGCATCTTCACAGCGATTTCAATTTCACTGAGTCTCGGGTGGAGACAGCGCCGCCATCGTTACGCCATTCGTGCAGGTCGGAACTTACCCGACAAGGAATTTCGCTACCTTAGGACCGTTATAGTTACGGCCGCCGTTTACCGGGGCTTCGATCAAGAGCTTCGCGTTAGCTAACCCCATCAATTAACCTTCCGGCACCGGGCAGGCGTCACACCCTATACGTCCACTTTCGTGTTTGCAGAGTGCTGTGTTTTTAATAAACAGTCGCAGCGGCCTGGTATCTTCGACCGGCATGGGCTTACGCAGTAAATGCTTCACCCTCACCGGCGCACCTTCTCCCGAAGTTACGGTGCCATTTTGCCTAGTTCCTTCACCCGAGTTCTCTCAAGCGCCTTGGTATTCTCTACCCAACCACCTGTGTCGGTTTGGGGTACGGTTCCTGGTTACCTGAAGCTTAGAAGCTTTTCTTGGAAGCATGGCATCAACCACTTCGTCACCCAAAGGGTAACTCGTCATCAGCTCTCGGCCTTAGAATCCCGGATTTACCTAAGATTCCAGCCTACCACCTTAAACTTGGACAACCAACGCCAAGCTGGCCTAGCCTTCTCCGTCCCTCCATCGCAATAACCAGAAGTACAGGAATATTAACCTGTTTTCCATCGACTACGCTTTTCAGCCTCGCCTTAGGGACCGACTAACCCTGCGTCGATTAACGTTGCGCAGGAAACCTTGGTCTTTCGGCGTGGGTGTTTTTCACACCCATTGTCGTTACTCATGTCAGCATTCGCACTTCTGATACCTCCAGCAAGCTTCTCAACTCACCTTCACAGGCTTACAGAACGCTCCTCTACCGCATCACCTAAGTGATACCCGTAGCTTCGGTGTATGGTTTGAGCCCCGTTACATCTTCCGCGCAGGCCGACTCGACTAGTGAGCTATTACGCTTTCTTTAAAGGGTGGCTGCTTCTAAGCCAACCTCCTAGCTGTCTAAGCCTTCCCACATCGTTTCCCACTTAACCATAACTTTGGGACCTTAGCTGACGGTCTGGGTTGTTTCCCTTTTCACGACGGACGTTAGCACCCGCCGTGTGTCTCCCATGCTCGGCACTTGTAGGTATTCGGAGTTTGCATCGGTTTGGTAAGTCGGGATGACCCCCTAGCCGAAACAGTGCTCTACCCCCTACAGTGATACATGAGGCGCTACCTAAATAGCTTTCGAGGAGAACCAGCTATCTCCGAGCTTGATTAGCCTTTCACTCCGATCCACAGGTCATCCGCTAACTTTTCAACGGTAGTCGGTTCGGTCCTCCAGTTAGTGTTACCCAACCTTCAACCTGCCCATGGATAGATCGCCCGGTTTCGGGTCTATTCCCAGCGACTAGACGCCCTATTAAGACTCGCTTTCGCTACGCCTCCCCTATTCGGTTAAGCTCGCCACTGAAAATAAGTCGCTGACCCATTATACAAAAGGTACGCAGTCACCCAACAAAGTGGGCTCCCACTGCTTGTACGCATACGGTTTCAGGATCTATTTCACTCCCCTCTCCGGGGTTCTTTTCGCCTTTCCCTCACGGTACTAGTTCACTATCGGTCAGTCAGTAGTATTTAGCCTTGGAGGATGGTCCCCCCATATTCAGACAAAGTTTCTCGTGCTCCGTCCTACTCGATTTCACTTCTAAGATCCTTTCGCGTACAGGGCTATCACCCACTATGGCCGCACTTTCCAGAGCGTTCCGCTAAAATCAAAGAAGCTTAAGGGCTAGTCCCCGTTCGCTCGCCACTACTAAGGGAATCTCGGTTGATTTCTTTTCCTCAGGGTACTTAGATGTTTCAGTTCCCCTGGTTCGCCTCTTGCACCTATGTATTCAGTACAAGATAACCATCTTATGATGGCTGGGTTCCCCCATTCAGACATCTCCGGATCAAAGTCTGTTTGCCGACTCCCCGAAGCTTTTCGCAGGCTACCACGTCTTTCATCGCCTCTGACTGCCAAGGCATCCACCGTATGCGCTTCTTCACTTGACCATATAACCCCAAGCAATCTGGTTATACTGTGAAGACGACATTCGCCGAAAATTCGTACGCTTGCTCACTTAAGAGCAACTCACAAATTTTACCTTAGCCTGATCCGTTACCAGTGAAAGTAACGTCCAGTCTATCTTTCTATCACATACCCAAATTTTTAAAGAACGATCTAATCAAAAGACTAGAAATCAACATTCACCATCACCTTGATGGAATGCTCATTTCTAAGCTTTCAGAAGCAGTTTATGGTGGAGCCAAGCGGGATCGAACCGCTGACCTCCTGCGTGCAAGGCAGGCGCTCTCCCAGCTGAGCTATGGCCCCATAACAAAATTGGTGGGTCTGGGCAGATTCGAACTGCCGACCTCACCCTTATCAGGGGTGCGCTCTAACCAACTGAGCTACAGACCCAATTTCGAGCTTGTAACTGTTAGCTATGAGCTATCAGCTTGGAGCTTAAAGCTGCTTCTATCGTCTTCTTCAATGAATCAAGCAATTCGTGTGGGAGCTCATGGAGCAGCTGCGGTCGTCGATTAAGGAGGTGATCCAGCCGCAGGTTCCCCTACGGCTACCTTGTTACGACTTCACCCCAGTCATGAATCACACCGTGGTAACCGTCCTCCCGAAGGTTAGACTAGCTACTTCTGGTGCAACCCACTCCCATGGTGTGACGGGCGGTGTGTACAAGGCCCGGGAACGTATTCACCGCGACATTCTGATTCGCGATTACTAGCGATTCCGACTTCACGCAGTCGAGTTGCAGACTGCGATCCGGACTACGATCGGTTTTGTGGGATTAGCTCCACCTCGCGGCTTGGCAACCCTCTGTACCGACCATTGTAGCACGTGTGTAGCCCAGGCCGTAAGGGCCATGATGACTTGACGTCATCCCCACCTTCCTCCGGTTTGTCACCGGCAGTCTCCTTAGAGTGCCCACCATAACGTGCTGGTAACTAAGGACAAGGGTTGCGCTCGTTACGGGACTTAACCCAACATCTCACGACACGAGCTGACGACAGCCATGCAGCACCTGTCTCAATGTTCCCGAAGGCACCAATCCATCTCTGGAAAGTTCATTGGATGTCAAGGCCTGGTAAGGTTCTTCGCGTTGCTTCGAATTAAACCACATGCTCCACCGCTTGTGCGGGCCCCCGTCAATTCATTTGAGTTTTAACCTTGCGGCCGTACTCCCCAGGCGGTCAACTTAATGCGTTAGCTGCGCCACTAAGAGCTCAAGGCTCCCAACGGCTAGTTGACATCGTTTACGGCGTGGACTACCAGGGTATCTAATCCTGTTTGCTCCCCACGCTTTCGCACCTCAGTGTCAGTATCAGTCCAGGTGGTCGCCTTCGCCACTGGTGTTCCTTCCTATATCTACGCATTTCACCGCTACACAGGAAATTCCACCACCCTCTACCATACTCTAGCTTGTCAGTTTTGAATGCAGTTCCCAGGTTGAGCCCGGGGATTTCACATCCAACTTAACAAACCACCTACGCGCGCTTTACGCCCAGTAATTCCGATTAACGCTTGCACCCTCTGTATTACCGCGGCTGCTGGCACAGAGTTAGCCGGTGCTTATTCTGTCGGTAACGTCAAGACAGTTACGTATTAAGCAACTGCCCTTCCTCCCAACTTAAAGTGCTTTACAATCCGAAGACCTTCTTCACACACGCGGCATGGCTGGATCAGGCTTTCGCCCATTGTCCAATATTCCCCACTGCTGCCTCCCGTAGGAGTCTGGACCGTGTCTCAGTTCCAGTGTGACTGATCATCCTCTCAGACCAGTTACGGATCGTCGCCTTGGTGAGCCATTACCCCACCAACTAGCTAATCCGACCTAGGCTCATCTGATAGCGCAAGGCCCGAAGGTCCCCTGCTTTCTCCCGTAGGACGTATGCGGTATTAGCGTCCGTTTCCGAGCGTTATCCCCCACTACCAGGCAGATTCCTAGGCATTACTCACCCGTCCGCCGCTCTCAAGAGAAGCAAGCTTCTCTCTACCGCTCGACTTGCATGTGTTAGGCCTGCCGCCAGCGTTCAATCTGAGCCATGATCAAACTCTTCAGTTCAAACATCTTTGGGTTTTGAGAAAACCCTAAACTTGGCTCAGCAATCGTTGGTTACATCTTTGATTTCTCGCGGAGTAACTTGTGATGCTGATAATCTGTTGACTAGCAGTCTGACTCCACAAGCACCCACACGAATTGCTTGATTCAGTTGTTAAAGAGCGGTGGGTTGAGCCTTTCGTCTCAACCGAGGCGCGCATTCTACAGCGCCCCGTGTATCTGTCAAGCGGTTATTTTCAGAAGTTTTCAAAGTTTCCTTTGCAACTTCAACCACTTGCGCTTCCGATCTCTCGTTAGCGGGAGGCGAATTCTACAGCGTTACTCGCTGCTGTCAACACCTCTTTTTCTCCGCTTTCGACCGAGAAGATCGAACCGTCGACAGGGCCAAACAACACCGCCCCATTGACTCCTTCCAGGCTTCGATGAACTGAAGCAGGCCGCTGTCGAAAACCGTATAACTCATTGAATCTCAAGGAGTTTTCCGTTTCGACTGCGCCGGAAGTGGGGCGAATTATAGACGTCCAGGATTTGCCGTCAACCCTTAATTTCGCTTTTCTATCAATAAGTTGCGCAACATTGGAAAACCGCGTTTTCTAAAAGCCCCTTTCTATATATAGAGGAGAGACTTAAAGAACCCCTGCTTCCCTGAGCACCGTCACCGCAGCCACATCTAACCCCAACACACGCTGCAGCACCTCCAGGGGTGCTCCCCCAATAAAGGAGGCGCACTGCGATACTCCACCGGCGTCTCGGACAGCCGAATAGGGTTGGCCACCTGGGGCACTTTACCTGCCAGCGCATGGGGCAACTCCATCGCCAGCCCACGAGCCTGCACCTGAGGGTCAGCAAACACCTGGGCCAGGTCGTTGATCGGCCCACAAGGCACCCCGGCCTGCTCCAACTGAGCCACCCACTCGGCAGTGGTCTTGAACACCGTCGCCTGGCGAATCAATGGAATCAAGGCCGCACGGTTCGCCACCCGCAACTTGTTTGTAGCGAAACGCGGATCATCAGCCCACTGCGGCTGGCCAGCTACCTCGGCGAATTTTCGAAACTGACCGTCGTTCCCCACAGTAAGGATGAAGTCACCGTCAGCCGTAGGAAAATCCTGATAGGGCACGATGTTCGGATGAGCATTGCCCAGTCGCTTCGGTGCATTGCCCGTGGTCAGGTAGTTCATCGCCTGATTGGCCAGGCAAGCGACTTGAACATCCAGCAAGGCCATATCGATATGCTGCCCACCACCCGCATGCTCGCGGTGCGCCAGTGCCGCCAGAATGGCAACCGTCGAATAAACACCCGTAAGGATATCCGTCAGCGCAACCCCGACCTTCACGGGCCCCGCCCCTTCATCACCTTCAGGCCGACCCGTAAGGCTCATCAAGCCCCCCAGCCCCTGAATCATGAAGTCATACCCGGCACGCTTGGCGTAAGGACCGGTCTGACCGAACCCGGTAATCGAGCAATAGATCAATTGCGGGTTGGCCGCCTTTAGCGATTCGTAGTCCAGACCATAGGCCGCCAACCCTCCCACCTTGAAGTTCTCGATCAGGATGTCGGACTTCGCCGCCAACTCCCGAACCAACCTCTGCCCCTCAGGACGTGTGAAATCGATGGTGACCGATTGCTTGTTGCGATTGGCCGATAAGTAATACGCCGCCTCGGTCGTATTCTCGCCATACGCATCCTTCAAGAAGGGCGGGCCCCAGGCGCGTGTATCGTCACCATTGCCAGGACGCTCGACCTTGATCACCTCAGCCCCTAGGTCAGCCAGGATCTGTCCAGCCCAAGGCCCAGCCAACACCCTCGATAAATCCAATACCCGCAGGTGCGAAAGCGCGCCCATACCGTCCTCCTATTAATAGAACGCCTGGATACCGGTTTGCGCACGCCCAAGAATGAGCGCATGAACGTCGTGCGTGCCCTCGTAGGTGTTCACCACTTCCAGGTTCACGAGATGACGAGCGATGCCGAACTCATCGGAGATACCGTTGCCGCCCAGCATGTCCCGGGCCATACGTGCGATATCCAAGGATTTGCCGCAGGAGTTGCGCTTCATGATCGAAGTAATTTCAACTGCGGCCGTGCCCTCATCTTTCATACGTCCCAGACGCAGGCATCCTTGCAAGGCGAGGGTGATTTCAGTCTGCATGTCGGCCAGTTTCTTCTGGATCAACTGAGTGGCAGCCAGAGGACGACCGAACTGCTGCCGGTCCAGCGTGTATTGGCGAGCGGTGTGCCAGCAGAACTCGGCGGCCCCCAGGGCGCCCCAGGAGATGCCGTAGCGCGCCGAGTTCAGGCAAGTAAACGGCCCCTTCAGGCCACGCACATCCGGGAAGATGTTTTCTTCCGGAACGAACACGTTGTCCATGACGATCTCGCCCGTGATCGAAGCACGCAGGCCGACCTTGCCATGAATGGCCGGCGCACTCAGGCCTTTCCAGCCCTTCTCGAGTACGAAGCCGCGGATATCACCCGCGTCGTCCTTGCCCCAGACGACAAATACATCGGCAATCGGACTGTTAGTGATCCACATCTTGCTGCCCGTCAGGCTGTAGCCGCCTTCCACCTTGCGCGCACGAGTAATCATCGCGCCTGGGTCGGAACCATGGTTCGGCTCGGTCAGACCAAAGCAGCCGATCCATTCACCGGAGGCCAGCTTCGGCAGGTATTTCTGTTTTTGCGCCTCGGTACCAAATTCATTGATCGGCACCATGACGAGCGAGGATTGCACGCTCATCATCGAGCGATAGCCGGAATCGACACGCTCCACTTCGCGGGCGATCAAGCCATAGCTGACATAGTTCAGCCCACTGCCGCCGTATTGTTCGGGGATGGTTGCTCCCAGCAGCCCCACCTCACCCATCTCACGGAAGATCGCCGGATCGGTTTTCTCATGACGGAACGCTTCCAGCACCCGCGGCGCGAGCTTCTGCTGGGCGAACTGCTCAGCAGTGTCGCGAATCATGCGTTCTTCTTCGGTGAGCTGCTGGTCCAGCAACAATGGATCGATCCAGTTGAAGCTCGCTTTACCGGCCATGAAAGAGTCCTCGCCAATTAAATGAAAATCGTGGATTGATCCTAGGCGCGGTTTCCTACAAGGGCAAACGAGGATTCGGCATAGTCTTGTGCTAATTTCTCACTCCGTAAACGTCATAAACCCCGTTTATGCCCATCTTCAGTGAGGCTTGCGTATATGCGCCGTAAAATCCCCAGCACCGCCGCCCTGATCAGTTTTGAGGCCGCTGCACGCCACGAGAGCTTTACCAAGGCCGCGCAAGAGCTGTCTCTGACACAAGGGGCTATTTGCCGACAGATTGCCAGCCTGGAGGATTTCCTCAGCGTGGAGCTGTTCCGACGCTCGCGACGCGGAGTCAAACTGACCGAAGCGGGTCTTTCCTACAGCCGGCGGATTGCCACCCAACTCGACGCCGTGGAGCGCGATACGCTTTCGGTGATGGGACACACCGGCGCGAATGTGATCGAACTGGCGGTGGTTCCGACGTTTGGCACTCAATGGCTGTTACCACGCCTCAAGGATTTCCAGCAGCAGCATCCGGAGGTCACCGTAAACCTGACCAACCGCACGCGCCCCTTTCTTTTTGCGGATACGGAGTTTGACGCTGCCATCTATTTCGGTGATGCGGACTGGTCCGGTACCGAATCCCACAAGCTGATGGGCGAAAACCCAATGCCGGTGTGCAGCCCCGCCTTACTCGGCAACCAGAACAGCCTGACAGCGCAAGCCATCGCCG
Organism: Pseudomonas brassicacearum; assembly: GCF_000585995.1. Classification (NCBI taxonomy): domain Bacteria; kingdom Pseudomonadati; phylum Pseudomonadota; class Gammaproteobacteria; order Pseudomonadales; family Pseudomonadaceae; genus Pseudomonas; species Pseudomonas brassicacearum. Next base: position 6,514,374 of record NZ_CP007410.1, read on the forward strand.
AACTGCCCTTGCTGCAACAAACCACGCGCCCGTATGCCTGGCGCCAATGGTTCAGCTCGCAGAACCTGAACATTGCACGCGACCTGACAGGCCCGCGTTATGAACTATTCTCCATGCTTGCCCAAGCGGCCATGCACGACATGGGGGTTGCGTTGATCCCGCCCTTTTTGATTCAGCGCGAGCTGGCAGAGAAACGACTGGTCGTTGCCAACCGCAACGCACTGTCGAGTATCAAGGCCTACTACCTGATGATTCCCGAGCGAAAAGTGGAATCCGCCTCTCTTCGGGCTTTTCGTGACTGGCTTGTGAGACAAGCAATGGATTATCACCTTGATTAATAAGGAAAAATCTATAACCAACTTAGGTAGTCAACTAAGCAAAGTCGCTACAGATATAACTATATGTCGCATTCAGTCATTCTGTTATGAAGTCAGTACAGTAGTCTCTAAAGCGTTTAAATACATGGCTTTGAGCCACATCGCGCAGCGCATCACGGCTTATTCATCTGGCCGATGGGAAAAATTGTCAATTTAAGCCTGAACCCTTGAAAAGCACGGCCCACATGGGATGCCGATCAATAATTGCGACATTCGGTCACAGGGTGACTTGTAGTTAATTTTCCGTCACCCGTCATAATCCCTTGAAGGGCTGAATTTTCGCCTGCAAAATGCCGCGCCCCGCCTGGTTTGGCGGGATCGTGCTGATCGGCCGCCCCAACCGCACCATCCGAAGTGCCTGGGTTTACTCAATAAGATCACGCAGGAGATTTGACGTGCACATTGGTGTTCCCCTCGAAACCCAAACGGGTGAAACACGGGTTGCTGCTACCCCGGAAACCATCAAGAAACTGATCGGCCAAGGCCATAAAGTCACTGTTCAAAGCGGCGCCGGCATCAAGGCCAGCGTTATCGACAGTGCTTATGAAGCGGCGGGCGCAACCATTGGCAGCGCCAGTGAAGCGTTCGGCGCCGAACTGATCCTCAAGGTGGTCGCCCCCAGCGACAGCGAACTGACGTTGATCAAGAGCGGCACCGTGCTGGTAGGCATGCTCAACCCGTTCAACAACGAAACTATCGCCAAGCTGGCCGAATGTGGGATTACCGCTTTCGCCCTTGAGGCCGCGCCACGTACCTCCCGCGCCCAGAGCCTGGATGTGCTGTCGTCTCAAGCGAACATCGCCGGCTATAAAGCTGTGTTGCTCGCCGCTCACTACTATCCACGCTTCATGCCGATGCTGATGACCGCCGCGGGCACCGTGAAAGCGGCGCGCGTGCTGATTCTCGGTGCCGGCGTGGCCGGGCTGCAGGCGATTGCCACGGCCAAGCGCCTGGGCGCGGTGATCGAGGCTTCGGACGTGCGTCCGGCGGTGAAGGAGCAAATCGAATCCCTCGGCGCCAAGTTCGTCGATGTGCCTTATGAAACCGATGAAGAGCGTGAATGCGCCGTCGGCGTCGGCGGTTACGCCCGGCCCATGCCCGCCAGCTGGATGCAGCGTCAGGCCCAGGCTGTGCACGAACGCGCCAAACAGGCTGACATCGTCATCACCACGGCGTTGATTCCGGGCCGCAAGGCACCGACGTTGCTGAGCGCCGAAACCGTCGCGCAGATGAAACCCGGTTCGGTGGTCATCGACCTCGCGGCAGCCCAGGGCGGTAACTGCCCGCTGACCGTGGCTGATCAGGTCGTGGTCGAGAATGGCGTGACCATTTGCGGCCCGACCAACCTGGCCGGTGAAGTCGCGGCTGATGCTTCGGCGCTGTACGCCCGTAACCTGCTGGACTTCCTGAAGCTGGTCTTCACCAAGGAAGGTCAGTTCGACGTGAACCTGGAAGACGACATCGTCGCCGCGTGCCTGATGTGCCGCGACGGCCAAGTCATCCGTAAAAACGCCTAAGCAGGGATTCAGACAATGGAAGAGCTCATCTCCCCCGGTATCTACAACCTGATCATCTTCGTGCTGGCGATTTATGTCGGTTACCACGTGGTCTGGAACGTGACACCTGCACTGCACACGCCGTTGATGGCAGTGACCAACGCTATTTCGGCGATCGTGATCGTCGGCGCCATGCTCGCCGCCGCGCTGACCGTGACGCCGCTGGGCAAGACCATGGGTACCCTCGCCGTAGCCCTGGCCGCCGTAAACGTGTTCGGTGGCTTCCTGGTGACGCGCCGCATGCTTGAAATGTTCAAGAAAAAAGCCCCGAAAGCCGTAAAAGAAGAGGCGCCCAAGTAATGAGCATGAATCTGGTAACGACGCTCTACCTGATCGCGTCGATCTGCTTCATCCAGGCTCTCAAAGGCCTGTCGCACCCCACCACGTCACGCCGTGGCAACCTGTTCGGCATGCTCGGCATGGCGTTGGCGGTGCTCACTACCGTGGGCCTCATCTATAAGCTGGGCGCTGAGCTGGCGACAGCTGGCATCGGCTACGTCATCGTCGGCCTGCTGGTTGGCGGTACCGCCGGTTCGATCATGGCCAAGCGTGTCGAGATGACCAAGATGCCTGAGCTGGTGGCGTTCATGCACAGCATGATCGGCCTCGCAGCGGTATTCATTGCCATCGCCGCCGTCGTCGAGCCGCAGTCCCTGGGTATCGTCAAGCAGTTGGGTGATTCGATCCCGGCGGGTAACCGCCTGGAGCTGTTCCTCGGCGCAGCCATCGGTGCCATCACCTTCTCCGGTTCGGTGATCGCGTTCGGCAAGCTCTCGGGCAAGTACAAGTTCCGCCTGTTCCAAGGCGCACCGGTACAGTTTGGCGGCCAGCACAAGCTCAACCTGATCCTGGGCCTTGCCACGCTGGGCCTGGGCCTGATGTTCATGTTCACCGGCAACCTCGGCGCGTTCGCCTTGATGCTGGCCCTGGCCTTTGTGCTGGGCGTGCTGATCATCATCCCAATCGGCGGCGCGGACATGCCGGTGGTGGTGTCGATGCTCAACAGTTATTCCGGTTGGGCCGCAGCGGGTATCGGCTTCTCGCTGAACAACTCGATGCTGATTATTGCCGGTTCGCTGGTAGGTTCGAGCGGTGCGATCCTGTCGTACATCATGTGCAAGGCGATGAACCGTTCGTTCTTCAACGTGTTGCTCGGCGGTTTCGGCAACACAGCAGATGCTGCTGGCCCGGCAGGCTCCAAAGAAGCCCGTCCGGTGAAGTCCGGCTCGGCAGACGATGCAACCTTCCTGCTGACCAACGCCGACACGGTGATCATCGTGCCGGGCTATGGCCTTGCGGTGGCCCGCGCGCAACACGCACTGAAAGAGCTGACCGAGAAATTGACCCATCGCGGCGTGACCGTTAAATACGCGATCCACCCGGTAGCAGGTCGCATGCCCGGACACATGAACGTGCTGCTGGCCGAAGCTGAAGTGCCTTACGACCAGGTGTTCGAGATGGAAGACATCAACTCCGAGTTCGGTCAGGCCGATGTGGTGCTGGTGCTCGGCGCCAACGACGTGGTGAACCCGGCGGCGAAGAACGATCCGAAATCGCCGATTGCCGGCATGCCGATCCTCGAGGCCTTCAAGGCCAAGACCATCATCGTCAACAAGCGCTCGATGGCCAGCGGCTATGCCGGTCTGGACAACGAGCTGTTCTATCTCGACAAGACCATGATGGTGTTCGGTGACGCCAAGAAGGTCATCGAAGACATGGTCAAAGCAGTGGAGTAATTCCACCTGCTTCACCACTAACGCCCCGACTTGTCGGGGCGTTTTGATTTGTATCAAGGGCCAACGTTACCGATCCGGTAATAATGTTTTGCCTGAAACGCCCGTAATAGACGCCCAAAATGCGACTTTTGTAGCGGGTCGGGCACAGCGCGAATTCACTAGACTGCGCATCCTGCATCCAGCCCGAGATAACCTCCCATGTACCGTGACCGCATCCGCTTGCCTTCGTTGTTGGATAAAGTGATGAGCGCTGCCGAAGCAGCCTTGTTGATTCAGGACGGCATGACCGTCGGCATGAGCGGCTTTACCCGCGCCGGTGAAGCGAAAGCGGTCCCCCACGCCCTGGCCGAGCGCGCCAAGGTCACTCCGCTGAAAATCAGCCTGATGACCGGCGCAAGTCTGGGTAACGATCTGGACAAGGAGCTCACCGAAGCCGGCGTGCTGGCACGACGCATGCCCTTCCAGGTCGACAGCACGCTGCGCAAGGCGATCAACGCAGGCGAGGTGATGTTCATTGACCAGCATCTCTCGGAAACCGTCGAGCAAATGCGCAACGCCCAACTCAAGCTGCCCGACATTGCGGTGATCGAAGCGGTGGCCATCACCGAACAGGGGCATATCGTGCCGACCACTTCGGTCGGCAATTCGGCTAGCTTTGCCATCTTCGCCAAACAGGTGATCGTTGAAATCAACCTGGCGCACAACCCGAACCTGGAAGGGTTGCACGACATCTATATCCCCACCTATCGACCGACCCGTACACCGATCCCCCTGGTGAAAGTCGACGACCGCATCGGCAGTTCCGCGATCCCGATCCCAGCGGAAAAAATAGCCGCTATCGTCATCACCAACCAAGCCGACTCGCCTTCGACCGTTTTGCCTCCGGACAGCGATACACAGGCTATCGCCGATCATTTAATCGATTTTTTCAAGCAGGAAGTCGCGGCCGGGCGCATGACCAACAAGCTCGGGCCATTGCAGGCCGGCATCGGCAATATCGCCAACGCCGTGATGTGCGGGCTGATCGACTCTCCGTTCGAAGACCTGACCATGTACTCCGAGGTGCTACAGGACTCCACATTCGATCTGATCGACGCCGGCAAACTGAGCTTTGCTTCGGGCAGCTCCATCACGTTGTCAGGTCGACGCAATGCCGATGTCTTTGGACATCTGGAAAAGTACAAAGACAAACTGGTCCTGCGCCCGCAGGAGATCTCCAACCACCCTGAAGTGGTGCGTCGCCTGGGCATCATTGCCATCAACACGGCGCTGGAGTTCGACCTGTATGGCAACGTCAACTCCACCCATGTCTGTGGTACGCGGATGATGAATGGCATCGGTGGCTCGGGGGATTTCGCCCGGAATGCGCACTTGGCGATTTTCGTCACCAAGTCGATCGCCAAAGGCGGCGCGATTTCCAGCGTCGTGCCGATGGTCAGCCATGTGGATCATACCGAGCACGATGTCGACATTCTGGTGACCGAGATCGGCCTAGCCGACCTGCGAGGTCTGGCACCGCGGGAGCGGGCGCGGGTCGTCATCGATAACTGCGTACACCCATCCTATCGCCAGGCCTTGAATGAATATTTTGAAGCGGCTTGCCTCTTGGGTGGACATACCCCGCACATCCTGCGCGATGCACTGAGTTGGCACCTGAACCTGGAAGAAACCGGACGCATGTTGGCGGTTTGATACAGCGGGATCACCGCTACGGCAAAACAGTTTTGATCGGACGCTGCCATTCGAATCCTAATCGACAAAAACTGTACTGCTGTACCGGTGTTTTCTTACAGTCTTTTCCCACGAAACAGAGCCAAAGACCTAAAAACGCACTATTACAGTGCAGACAAGTACAGTTGCATCAAAATCGACCAGTACACCGCCTTTTAACAGTTAACTGGTCTCTCACAATACAGGTGAACTGTATCTACAGAGACTGGCCAAACGAGAGGAATATGGGCACCAGTAAACCACTACCTAATCCCGCCATAAGCGGAAGGATGTTCACCATGGAACGTACACTCAGTTCCGAGCTGTTTTTCGAAGACAAAGCTGAAAAAAACCAGGCTTCCCTGCCTCTTCGCGTTATTGCTAACCTGATGTTGTGGCAGCGCCGCATCGCCAGCCGTCACCAACTGGCTCGTCTGGATTCGCGCCTGCTGGCTGATGCCGGTATCAGCGAAGCACAACGCTACGAAGAGCTGAGCAAGCCGTTCTGGCGCTAACTCAGCGTCGCTGGCCCTGACCCACCGGGTCCACCGCCAGCACCGAATTGAACAAACAAAACCCGTCGTGGGTAACCACGACGGGTTTTGTCGTTTCCGGGCCTGGCTTTTATACCAGCAGCTAGAAAATAACAGTTTAAACAATGTAGAAAATTGACCAGTACAGTTTCCTCTCAGCGCCTCTATAAATGGCGTCCGGGCATTCCGAGGCTGTCAGCAGACGCGTTCTGACCTAATATCGAACCGAACGTGGCGAAGCGAGTCGAGCATGCGTCTCCTCTTCCTGCTACACGCACCAGCCTCCCTTCTCTATTAAGGAGTTTCATCATGATCCGTCTTCGTCTGCTCAGCGCTGCCGCCTTGCTGGCAGTAGCCGCTCAATCCAATGCCAGCAGCTTTATCGTCACCACCGACTCCATAGTGGGTGCACTCAAGGCCACGTCCGATGCCACCTCCGATGCAACCTCGTCGCTGCGGGACAATAAAATCGTCCAGGCCGCCCGTGATGACGCCGCCAGCTTCGTGGCCAGCGAAGGCGCCATCCGTGGTGTGAAACTGGAAAGCGCCCTGGATTACATCCGCCAGCAAGCGCCGCAGCTCAACGCCACCGACGCGCAACTGGCCCAGGCCATTCTGGTTATCTGATCCAACATGAAACATCGGCCCGCCAATGGTGTTCCGATGTTTCAGCGCTGGCTCTGGGCCGGGAGTTTGCGCTAGCCTTCGGACTCGCCATCAAACGTCGAGTCCCATGCGTTTTTACTCAAATCTGTTCATCGCATCTTTCTTTAGCGTTTTTTGCTGGTCCGTTCCGGCCTATGCCTTCGATGTGTCCACCCAGCAAGTGGTGGTCAGCGGCTATGCCACGAGCATGGTGACCTCCGCACCCTTCGACCATAAACTGATCGTCGCCGCTCACGATGACGCTGCGGCATTTATCGCCAGTGACGGGCAGTTGCGAGGGGCACAACTGGAGTCGGCCCTGGATTACCTACGCCGGACCCAACCAAAACTTCACGTCAGCGACCTTGAACTGGCACAAGCAATTCTCGTCCAATAGTTATCTTTATTCTCCGGAGTCGTTCCATGCGTAGCCCGCTGATTGCTGCCACCCTAGGCCTGCTGTTGTTGGCCGATGTGGCCCAGGCACATACCCTGGTAGCCACCAGTAACATCATCGTCCGTGCCTCCCAGCGCACGATCGATTTCACATCCGACACCACCACGTCCATCCGTGATTCGAAAATCGTTCGTGAAGCCCATGACGATGCGGCCAGTTTTGTCGCCAGCAATGGTGAAATTCGTGGCGCTCATCTCGAGGCCGCTTTCGACACCTTGCGCACTCGCGTGCCGGAAGCGCGCGACGCCAGTGACCAGGTACTCGCCGAAGCCATCCTCGCATTGTGAGGCGGCTCGCCGCCTGGCTGACGGCCTGGGCGTTGCTGCTCATGGGCAGCAACGCCCAGGCCGGCCTGCAACTACACCTCAACGGCGACGGCTTGAGCCCGGCGCAACAGCAGGCCAGCCAGGCACTACTCGATGAAGCCCTGCGGGCCCTGCCGCCGCGCTTCATCGAGCGGCTGGACCGGCGCATCGATGTCGGCTGGACCGACCAGATGCCCGCCAACGCCTACGGCCAAGCCTCGCTGGTGTCGCAGCTGGACCTCAATCGCAATCTGCTCGACAGCCTCACCGACGGCAGCGCCGCCACGCAAAAGACCCGTCGTCCCCACGGCACGGTGCGGCGGGAAATGCTCGCCACGGTCCTGCATGAACTGACCCACATTTATGACCGCTCGCGCCTATGGCCGGACGCCGAACGCGCACTGATCCAGCGTTGTACCCGACGCAACAGCAGCGCCGGCCTGATCGGCCTTCCGGATGAATGCCGAGGTCAGAACGACCGCCGCTTTACTCTCAGCGATGATCCACGTTTGCTGGACCTCGCCGGCTGGCCACAATACGTCGGCCGTCGCGGTGAACGGGAACAGCACAACCGCCAGGTCGCCCGCAGCCCGGACATCTACGAGACGAGCAGCCCCAAGGAGTTTGTCGCGGTCAACATGGAGTACTTTCTCCTGGACCCCAGCTACGCCTGCCGGCGGCCCGCACTGTATCGCTATTATCAGGAACACTTCGGCTGGGCACCTGCCGCCAAGGATACCTGCGCCAAGTCATTCGCCTTTCTCAACGCGGGTAACGACTTCGCCAAGACGCCCCTGGGCAAGGTCGATCCGGAACGCGTCTATGCCGTCGATTATCTGCTGGCCGAAGCCAACCAGAATTGGGTCAGCCGCTGGGGCCATAGCATGCTGCGGCTGGTGATCTGCGCGCCAGGTCGCCCGCGAGGCCCGGATTGTCGATTGGATCTGGATCAACACCTGGTGCTGTCGTATCGCGCCTTCGTGGGCGATGTGCAGTTGTCGAGCTGGGACGGGCTGGTGGGAAAATACCCGTCGCGCCTGTTCGTACTGCCGTTGGCCCAGGTGATTGATGAGTACACCAAGACCGAACTGCGCAGCCTGGCGTCAGTGCCGCTGAACTTGTCGCGGACCGAAATCGAGGAAACCGTCGAGCACGCGGCCGAAATGCACTGGAGCTACGACGGCAACTACTACTTCCTGTCCAACAACTGCGCGGTGGAAAGCTTGAAGCTGCTGCGCAGCGGCAGCAATAACCAGCAGCTCAAGGGCCTGGACAGCATCATGCCCAACGGCTTGCTGGAAGTGCTCAAGGGGCGGGGCCTGGCCGATACCAGCGTACTCGATGATCCCAAGGAAGCCTTGCGACTGGGCTACCGCTTCGACTCATTCCGCGATCGGTATCAGGCCATGTTCAACGTGCTGAAGAAGTACCTGCCGATCAAGCAACAAACGGTGGAAGACTGGCTGGCCCTGGACGCCGCCGAACGCCGCGTCTGGTTCGAACAAGCCGACCTGCGCACTAGCGCAGCGTTGCTGCTGCTGGAGCAGGCCAGTTATCGCCGGCAGTTGCTGCTGGCTCAAGATGAAGTCAAGCAGCGCTACCTCGGTGCCCGTGAATTGCAGAATGGCGGCATGGAAAGAGCCAACGCGACGCTGCAGCAGATTCTCGCCAACAGCGGTTTCCTGAGCCGTCCCGCGGAATTGCTGGGCAGTAGCGGTTACGGGCTGCCGCAACCTAGCGAGTGGCAACGACTGGAGTCGGAAAGCAGCTTGCGTCAGAAACAGCTTCAAACGCTGACGGGTGACCTGGATAAGGAAGTCCGGGCCTTGCTGGAGCCGAGCCGCGCGGCTGAAATTGCCGCAAGTGAAGCCAACGTCAAAGAGATCGGCGAGCACCTGCGCAAACTGCACAAAGCGGGTGGAGGGCTGGAGTTGCCTTGAGGCACTGCGCCACAAAACCAGGCCGCAGGCATCAACCGCCAAGCGATTCATGCGCAATAAAAAAGGCACCCGACTCCATCGACGTGCCTTTTTTGTTACCGCTTTCCTCCTCTCTGAGGAGCTCGCAGCAATTACGGATTAACACTGTCCTTCAAAAACTTACCCGCCTTGAACGCAACCGTGTTGCTAGCCTTGATTTTCACAGGCTCGCCGGTTTGTGGGTTTTTGCCGGTGCGGGCGCCGCGGTGGCGCTGCAGGAAGGTGCCGAAGCCTACCAGGGTGACGCTGTCCTTGCGGTGCAGGGCGCCGGTGATTTCTTCGAGAACGGCGTTGAGCACGCGGTTGGCTTGTTCTTTGGTGAGGTCCGCTTTTTCCGCGATGGCGGCAGCGAGGTCTGGTTTACGCATGAATGAAGCCCCTTTGACGGTTTTTTTGTTGTTATGTCCGTGCTGTTCTCTTCGGAACAGCCCCTAAGGCGCCGCAGGCTCTACTCTGCGGCAGACGGGAGTGAGGATGGCACGGGGCCGCAGGCGGCGCCAGTGTCCCAACGACCTTTGTGGGACCAAAAGTAGGGTTTTTGCGACAGAACGACCAGTATTTACGCCAGCAGGGGAGGAAGTTCTTTGTTCAGCGCCAGTTTTTCCATCACCGCTGCCCCTGTCAGGGCATAACCCAGCAGGTTGCCTTGGGCGTCTCGGCACAGGGCCTTGATGTCGGCGCCCTGCCCTTCGACGCTCCACTGGCCTTCGCGACCCCGCGGCGGTGGCGAGACCACCAGCGGGCACACAGGAGTTTTTACGGTGATCGGCATGGCGCCGTAGCTCACGGCGGTCGGGTTGCCGGCCAGGGTTTGGGCCAGGGCGCGGGCGCAGCTCATCAGCGGCATGACGTACAGCAGGTTCAAGCCATCGACCTCGGCGCAATCGCCCAGGGCGTAGATGTTGGCGTGGGAGGTTTTCAGGTGGCGGTCGACCACCACGCCGCGATTGACCACCAGGCCAGCGGCGGCGGCCAGGTCGATGCGGGGGCGTAGGCCGATGGCCGAGACCACCAGGTCGCAGGCAATCACTTGGCCGTCGGACAGGTGGGCTTCCAACCCGTCGGCGACCCGTTGCAGGCGGTTGAGCACCGGCCCCAGGTGGAAGCGCGCGCCGAGGCTTTCCAGCCCGGCCTGCACCGCAGCGGCGGCGGCCGGGTGCAGCAGGGTCGGCATGACTTGCTCGCACGGCGCCACCAGTTGCACTTCGTAGCCGCCGAGGATGAGGTCGTTGGCGAATTCGCAGCCAATCAGGCCGGCGCCGAGCAGCAGCACCCGGCGCTTACCGGCAGCGGCGGCGCGAAAGCGTGCGTAGTCTTCCAGGTCGTTGATGGGGAAGATCAGCTCCGAGGCATCGCCCTGCACCGGTACGCGCACGGTTTCAGCGCCCCAAGCCAGGATCAGGTCGCGGTAGTTCACCGCTTCTTCGCCAATCCACAGCCGTTTGTGGCCCGGGTCGATACCACTGATGCGGGTATGGGTGCGCACTTCGGCCTTCAGTTGCTCGGCCATGGTCCCCGGCTCGGCCATGCTCAGGCCGTCGGCGTCCTTGTTTTTGCCAAAACCGGTGGAGAGCATCGGCTTGGAGTACGAGCGGCCGTCATCGGCGGTGATCAGCAGCAACGGGGTTTCGCTGTCGAGCTTGCGAAACTCCCGGGCCAGGTTGTAACCGGCAAGGCCAGTACCGACGATGATGACAGTTACGCTCATGCTGCTCTCCATGGGGTGCTTTCCATGCGTGTGGGAAACGATCAGTTGATTTCGATCATTTCGAAATCCATTTTGCCGACGCCGCAGTCCGGGCACAGCCAGTCTGCCGGGACGTCTTCCCAGCGAGTGCCGGGGGCGATGCCATCATCCGGCCAACCATCGGCTTCGTTGTAGATCAGGCCGCAGACGATACATTGCCACTTCTTCATTCAGGTACTTCCTCAGGTGTCAGGCGTTTGCCGGTATGGGGTCGCTCAAGGCTCTTTTCCGGCTCAGGGCGTTTTGTACTGATCGGTCGCCGCAGATGCAAGCATGATCGGCAGCGCGGCAGGCCGGCGCCGTCAAAATCGGCGACCGTCATGATAAGCTCGCGACCTCATTTGTTGCCTATCAAGACCCTCGTGCCGCAGACAAATTCGATATTTCCTACACTCCAATGGCTGCCCCGGCCCCTGCTGTCGCCACGCCCCGATGCCTGTGTGCTCGACTGGCTGTTTGACGAAGGCTCACTGACCCGACGCTTGACGCGCCTGTCGGACGACCACTTCAGCGTGACGCCGTTGTTCGAGGGCTGGCGGCCGTTGCGCGCCGACGAATGTACCGCGCTGGATCTGGCCGAAGGCAGCGAGGGCTGGGTGCGCGAGGTGTACTTGCGCGGCCACGGCCAGCCTTGGGTGTTTGCTCGCAGTGTGGCGGCGCGCAGCGCGTTGCAGGGCGATGGGTTGCAGATGGATGAGCTGGGCAGCCGTTCCCTGGGAGAGCTGCTGTTTTGCGACCAAGCGTTCCAGCGCCGGGCCATCGAGGTGTGCCATTACCCCGCGCCTTGGTTGCCGGACGAGGTTCGCGCCGCGCAACTATGGGGTCGCCGCTCGCGTTTCGATCGCGGTGCATTGAGCGTGCTGGTGGCGGAAATCTTCCTGCCGCGCTTGTGGACCGTCGCCCGCGCCTATTCGGAGAATTGCTGATGTACACGCAACTGCTCAAGTCCTTGAACCGCCTGAACCCGCGGGCCTGGGACTTCCTGCAACTGACCCGCATGGACAAGCCCATCGGTATTTACCTGCTGCTGTGGCCGACCCTGTGGGCCTTGTGGGTTGCCGGCGAAGGCTCACCGTCTCTGGCCAACATCGTGATTTTTGTCCTCGGCGTGGTGCTGACCCGCGCCGGCGGTTGTGTAATCAACGATTGGGCCGACCGCAAGGTGGACGGCCACGTCAAACGTACCGAACAACGCCCGCTGGTGAGCGGCAAGATCAGTTCGAAAGAGGCGCTGGTGTTCTTTGCGGTGCTGATGGGCGTGAGTTTCCTGCTGGTACTGTGCACCAATGCCCCAACCATTTTGCTGTCCCTTGGCGGGCTGGCGCTGGCGTTCAGTTACCCGTTCATGAAGCGCTATACCTACTACCCGCAAGTGGTGCTGGGCGCGGCGTTTTCCTGGGGTATGCCGATGGCGTTCACCGCCGAAACCGGCCATCTGCCAGCGGCCGCATGGCTGTTGTATATCGCCAATTTGCTGTGGACGGTGGGCTACGACACCTATTACGCGATGACCGACCGGGACGATGACTTGAGGATCGGCGTGAAGTCCACGGCGATTCTGTTTGGCGATGCCGACCGGGTGATCATCCTGACACTGCAAGGCCTGGCCCTGGCTTGCCTGCTGCTGGCCGGGTCGAAGTTCCAACTGGGCGGCTGGTTCCACCTGGGGCTGGTGGCCGCTGCCGCGTGCTTTGCCTGGGAGTTCTGGTACACCCGCAGCAAGGACCGGATGCGTTGCTTCCAGGCGTTTTTGCACAACCATTGGGCCGGATTGGCGATTTTCGTCGGGATTGTGCTGGATTACGCGTTGCGTTGAGGCCGCTGACCCAGCACTGAGCTGGGATCAAGAAGAACCCTGTGGCGAGGGAGCTTGCTCCCGCTCGGTTGCGCAGCGACCGCAAGATCTTGGGGCCGCTGCGCAGCCCAGCGGGAGCAAGCTCCCTCGCCACAAGAGCACCCGCTCGGCGCCGTGCCCGTCAGTCGGGCTTGGCGACCTTCCAGGCGCCGTCCATTTTGCCGTCACCGGTCATGTCCCCGGCCTTTTTGTCCATGACAAAAGTGTACAGCGGCTTGCCGTTATAGGCCCACTGCTTCTTGCCGTCGTCACGGGTGATCACGGTCCATTCGCCCATGGACTTGTCGCTCTCTTTAGCCATGAGCGGCGGCCAGTTGGTCGCGCATTGGCCGTTGCACATCGACTTGGCGCCCGCGTCTTTGGCAAACGTGTAAAGCGTCATGCCTTGGTGATCGGTCAACATGCCGTCTTTTTCCATCGCCGGCTCAGCCGCAAATGCCCATGCCGGTAGCGCCAGTGCAGCCGTTACCGCCAGTGCCCGGATGGATTGGGTAAGGTAAGTCATGGAAACCTTCTTGTGTGGTTGTCAGGATTCGGACTAAAAAGCGTAGCCCAGGATCCCCTTCGCTGCCGACTCACGAAATAACTGTCACACGACTGCAATAATTCCGTTATCTAATGCGGCGCAAGACAGTTAAATGACAAGAGGATTACCCCATGGTTGGCAGGAGCATTCTGATCGTCGATGACGAGGCGCCCATTCGCGAGATGATTGCCGTTGCGTTGGAGATGGCCGGCTATGACTGCATGGAAGCAGAAAACTCTCAACAGGCCCATGCCATCATCGTCGACCGCAAGCCCGACCTGATTCTGCTGGACTGGATGCTGCCCGGCACGTCAGGCATCGAATTGGCGCGACGCCTCAAGCGCGATGAGCTGACCGGTGATATTCCGATCATCATGCTCACCGCCAAAGGTGAAGAGGACAACAAGATCCAGGGCCTGGAAGTGGGCGCCGACGATTACATCACCAAGCCGTTCTCCCCACGCGAGCTGGTGGCACGCCTGAAGGCCGTGCTGCGTCGCGCCGGGCCAACCGATGGCGAAGCGCCGATTGAAGTCGGCGGCCTGCTGCTGGACCCCATCAGCCACCGCGTGACCATCGACGGCAAACCCGCCGAGATGGGCCCGACCGAATACCGCCTGCTGCAATTTTTCATGACCCACCAAGAGCGCGCCTACACCCGCGGCCAGCTGCTGGACCAGGTCTGGGGCGGCAACGTCTATGTGGAAGAGCGCACCGTGGACGTGCACATCCGGCGCCTGCGCAAGGCCCTCGGCGATGCCTATGAGAATCTGGTACAAACCGTGCGCGGCACCGGTTATCGTTTTTCTACCAAGGCCTGATCCGAGCCCTTACCGCCCGACAAGCTGACAAGGACGCGCGTCACGTGAATCAAAACTGGCATGGCACCCTGATTCGCCACATGTTGTTGCTGGTGACCGGCTGTCTGGTGATCGGCTTGATCAGCGGCTACTACGGCTGGAGCCTGGCCGCGGGCCTGGCGCTTTACCTGGCCTGGACCCTCAAGCAATTGCTGCGCCTGCATGAATGGCTACGCCTGCACCAACCCGACGAAGCCCCGCCCGACGGCTATGGCCTGTGGGGTGAAGTGTTCGACAGCATTTACCACCTGCAGCGGCGCGACCAGCGCGTGCGCGGTCGGCTGCAAGCGGTGATCGACCGGGTCCAGGAGTCCACTGCGGCGCTGAAAGACGCCGTGATCATGCTCGACAGCGATGGCAACCTGGAATGGTGGAACCGCGCCGCCGAGACCCTGCTGGGCCTCAAGACGCCCCAGGACAGCGGCCAGCCGGTGACCAACCTGGTGCGTCATCCGCGCTTCAAGGAATATTTCGAGCAGGACAATTACGCCGAGCCCCTGGAGATTCCTTCGCCCACCAATGATCGGCTGCGCATCCAGCTGTACATCACCCGCTATGGCAATAACGAGCACTTGATGTTGGTGCGGGACGTCACGCGCATCCATCAGCTGGAGCAGATGCGCAAGGACTTCATCGCCAACGTTTCCCACGAACTGCGCACGCCGTTGACGGTGATCTGCGGTTACCTGGAAACCCTGCTCGACAACGTCGAGGAAGTGAACCCGCGCTGGAGCCGGGCCTTGCAGCAGATGCACCAGCAAAGCGGGCGCATGCAGACCCTGCTCAATGACTTGCTGCTGCTGGCGAAGCTGGAAGCCACCGATTATCCGTCGGACAACCAACCGGTGCCCATCGACGATCTGCTGCAAACCATCGCTGAAGATGCGCAGGAACTGTCCGGCGCCAAACAGCAGAGCATCACGCTGGAAGCCGATCCGGCCGTGCAACTCAAAGGCAGCGAAGCGGAACTGCGCAGTGCGTTTTCCAACCTGGTGTTCAACGCGGTCAAGTACACCCCCGAGCAGGGCCGGATCCGTGTGCGCTGGTGGGGCGATGAGCAAGGCGCGCACCTGAGCGTGCAGGATTCCGGCATCGGCATCGACAGCAAACACCTGCCACGCCTGACCGAACGCTTCTATCGCGTCGACTCCAGCCGCAACTCCAACACCGGCGGCACCGGGTTGGGCCTGGCGATCGTGAAACACGTTTTGTTACGTCATCGCGGACGCATGGAAATCAGCAGCGTGCCAGGCCACGGCAGCACGTTTACCTGCCATTTCGCCCCGGCGCAGGTGGTTCGCGCCCGTCTGGCCAGCCGTGCCGATTGATGCCAACCGGCACTCACCACTAGGCAACCGTCGAGTCAGCCGCTACATTGGCTGACTTGTGCCTGCCTTTTCAGGTACTCATTTCTAACCTTTACGAACATACGGAACCCGCAAAACTCCATCATGGACCCTTCCCCTGGCTTGTCCCTCGCAACACTCTTCGCCGAATTCGGCATGATTCTTTTTGCTCTGATCCTGGTTTTGCTCAACGGTTTTTTCGTTGCGGCCGAATTTGCCATGGTCAAGCTACGCTCGACCCGGGTCGAGGCCATCGCCGAACAGAACGGCTGGCGCGGGCATATCCTGCGTACCGTCCACAGCCAGCTCGACGCTTATCTGTCGGCCTGCCAGCTGGGTATCACCCTCGCCTCCCTGGGCTTGGGTTGGGTCGGTGAGCCGGCGTTCGCCCATGTCCTCGAACCGCTGCTGGGCGCGGTCGGCGTCGAGTCGCCGGAAGTGATCAAGGGCGTGTCGTTCTTCACGGCGTTTTTCATCATTTCATACCTGCACATCGTGGTCGGTGAGCTGGCGCCCAAATCCTGGGCGATCCGCAAGCCCGAACTGCTGTCGCTGTGGACCGCCGTGCCGTTGTACATGTTCTATTGGGCCATGTACCCGGCGATCTACCTGCTCAACGCCAGCGCCAACGCCATCCTGCGCATCGCCGGCCAAGGCGAGCCCGGCCCGCATCACGAGCATCACTACAGCCGTGAAGAACTCAAGCTGATCCTGCACTCCAGCCGTGGCCAGGACCCCAGCGACCAAGGCATGCGCGTATTGGCCTCGGCCGTGGAGATGGGCGAGCTGGAAGTGGTGGACTGGGCCAACTCCCGGGAAGACCTGGTGACGCTGGAGTTCAACGCGCCGCTCAAGGAAATCCTGGCGATGTTCCGTCGCCACAAGTTCAGCCGTTATCCGGTGTATGACAGCGAGCGCCAGGAGTTCGTCGGCCTGCTGCACATCAAGGACCTGCTGCTGGAACTGGCGGCCCTGGATCACATTCCCGAGTCGTTCAACCTGGCCGAACTGACCCGGCCGCTGGAGCGCGTATCTCGGCACATGCCGCTGTCGCAGTTGCTGGAGCAGTTCCGCAAGGGCGGCTCGCACTTCGCCTTGGTCGAGGAAGCCGATGGCAACATCATCGGCTACCTGACCATGGAAGACGTGCTGGAAGTGCTGGTGGGCGACATCCAGGACGAACATCGCAAGGCCGAGCGCGGCATCCTGGCCTACCAGCCGGGCAAGCTGCTGGTGCGCGGCGACACGCCACTGTTCAAGGTCGAGCGCCTGCTGGGGATAGACCTGGACCATATCGAAGCCGAAACCCTCGCCGGGCTGGTCTATGAAACCCTCAAGCGGGTACCGGAAGAGGAAGAAGTGCTGGAAGTCGAAGGCCTGCGGATCATCATCAAGAAGATGAAAGGGCCGAAGATCATTCTGGCGAAGGTGTTGATGCTCGATTGAGTATCGACCGGCCCCCAAGCCTGTTTAGGGCGGGGGACACGATCCCTGTGGCGAGGGAGCTTGCTCCCGCTCGGCTGCGAAGCAGTCGTCGCTTTTGGGGCCGCTTCGCGGCCCAGCGGGAGCAAGCTCCCTCGCCACAGGGGATCGGCGTGACCAGGACTATTGCTTGCCCAACGCAAAGTTGGGCAAGTCACCCACCGGTTGATTGAACTGGTAGGGAATCGACACCAGTCCCAACCCGGTATTGCGCTGCACCACGAAATGCAGGTGCGGGCCGGAGCTGTTGCCGGTGTTGCCGGACAGCGCCAATGGCGTACCCACCACGACTCGCTGCCCTTCCTGCACGCTCACCGAGCCCTTCTGCAAGTGCAGGTAGACGCCCATGGTCCCGTCATCGTGCAGCACCCGCACGAAGTTGCCTGAGGGGTCGTCCCCTCGGCCGGTCTGCTCATTTTCGGTCTTGATGACCACGCCGCCCCGCGCCGCAATAATGGGGGTGCCTTCAGGCATGGCAATGTCCATGGCGTAGCGGTTTTTCGGGCCATAGTGACTGTACTGGCCGTTGGCACCTTGGCTCAGCCGAAACGGCCCGCCACGCCACGGCAATGGGTAGCGATAGGCCTGTGCCGCGCCGGCAGGGTCGCCCAGGGAATATTCGAACCTTGGGGTATACGTCAGCGGCCTGCCAGGCTGCGTGGCCGTGAGCAGCGCCAGGCGCAGGTTGCTGCGCGCCGGCAGCACCCGACGAATCGGCCGGCTCGGCGCGCCGCTCACGTTCCTGAGCCCGGCGAAACTCAACTCGATTTCCACTGGCGCGTACAGGTCGTTGCGCACATAGACGGCGTCCGCACCTTTCTGCTTCTTGATGTCGAGAAACACCTGGCGCTCCAGGCGCTCGACCATGCGGTCGCGAAACACGAACACCTGGGCGCCTCGGCTGGGACGGTCGCTATAGGACACCACGCCATTGGCATCGGTGGATTTGTAGATCGTCATGGCCACGGCCGAGGTGGAGGCCAGGACAAGACCACAGGCAAACAGCAAGGGCTCGAGCATGGGCAAAGGTTCTGTCGAATGATGAAGGCCTGCACAGCAGCCTAGCAGCTGGAATGGACCCGCGTAGTCGACGGATGTTTCAAAATTGGATCAGCGATCGGTGTTGGATCTTATGGCCCCATCGCGAGCAAGCTCGCTCCCACACTCGATCCAGTGAACTGAAGATCCCCTGTGGGAGCGAGCTTGCTCGCGATGGCGGACTGACAGGCGCCGCCGAATCAGGCGCCAGGTACGAAGTGTTTCTGCGCCGTGCCGCGGGCGATCAGGCGGGAGATGTAGTCGAGTTTCTGCGGGTCTTTGTCGACGAAGCGGAAAGTCAGCTGCAGCCATTCGCTGTCTGGCGTCTGCTCATGGGCGACGATGGCGTGCAGGTAACCATTGAGGCGAGCGGTTTCAGCATTGTCGCCCTGCTCCATGTCCAGCACCGCGCTTTCGAGCACTTGCGGCAGGGTGTCGGTGCGTTTGACCACCAGCAACGCTTCCTTGAGGCTCAGGGCCTTGATCACGCATTGCTGGGTGCCGCTGGACAGGCGCAACTGGCCCTGGCCACGATTGGCGGTCGGCGCGGCGGCGGCCGGGGCTTTGACGGGCGGGCTGTTGAGCAGACCGCGGGCCGGCGCAGCGGCGGCGGGAGCGGCAGCTGCAACCACGGCGGGTTTGGCAAAAGGGTTCACCGCAGGCGCCGACGCCACTGCGGCAACCGGAGCCGCCTTACCGCCGGTCAGGGCGCTAAGGGAGTCATTACCGAATGCCGAATTCATTTTGGTCGGGGCGCTGTTCATCAGGGTGTCGAGCTTACCGACCTTGTGCAGCGCCTGCTTGACCTTGCCCAGCAGTTGCTCGTTGGTGAACGGCTTGCTGACATAGCCGGAAACGCCGGCCTGAATCGCCTGGACGACGTTTTCCTTGTCGCCCCGGCTGGTGACCATCACGAACGGCATGCCCTTGAGGTTGTCCTGCTGACGGCACCAGGTCAGCAGTTCCAGACCGGACATTTCCGGCATTTCCCAATCGCACAGCACCAGGTCGAACGCCTCACGGGCCAGCATGGACTGGGCTTTCTTGCCGTTCACGGCGTCTTCGATGCGGATGCCCGGGAAGTAGTTGCGCAGGCACTTCTTCACCAGGTCACGAATGAACGAAGCATCGTCCACGACCAACACACTGACCTTACTCATCCAGATACACCTCTAAAAAATCCCGGCAAGCATACCGCTTTTACTGATGGCACATCGCCAAAAAAAACCTTCAGTCACGCCGGGACTCTTCGTTCGCGGGGTGCTGCTTTCGATTAAAAAGGCCACAAAAAAAAAGCCCGGCCAGAAGGCCGGGCGCTTTTCTCGGGCAATCTTACTTATCGTCAGTTTCGCCCGGAACATTAGCAGTTTCGGACAGCGTGCCCTCAACTTCTTCCTTCATTCGCTTGAGCCCCAAGTGCCGCACATCGGTACCTCGCACCAGATAGATCACAAGTTCCGAGATGTTGCGTGCATGATCGCCGATACGCTCCAGGGAACGCAGCACCCAGATGATACTCAGCACCCGGGAGATGGAGCGCGGGTCTTCCATCATGTAGGTCGCCAGCTCGCGCAGGGCAGTCTTGTATTCGCGGTCGATGATCTTGTCGTACTGGGCCACCGAGAGCGCCAAGTCGGCGTCGAAGCGCGCGAAGGCGTCCAGGGCATCGCGGACCATGTTGCGCACCTGGTCGCCAATGTGGCGAACCTCGACGTAACCGCGCGGCGCTTCACCTTCTTCGCATAACTGGATGGCACGACGGGCGATCTTGGTGGCTTCGTCGCCGATCCGCTCCAGGTCGATCACCGACTTGGAGATGCTGATGATCAAGCGCAGGTCGGACGCGGCCGGCTGACGACGGGCCAGGATGCGCAGGCATTCCTCGTCGATGTTGCGCTCCATCTGGTTGATCTGGTCGTCGATCTCGCGCACTTGCTGGGCCAGGCCCGAATCGGCCTCGATCAGTGCGGTCACCGCGTCGTTGACCTGCTTTTCCACCAGCCCGCCCATGGCCAGCAGGTGGCTGCGCACCTCCTCCAGCTCGGCGTTGAACTGGGCGGAAATGTGGTGAGTAAGGCCTTCCTTCGAAATCATGGTTTTGCTCCGCAAAAGCTGTGAGCTGCAAGCTACAAGCTGCAAGCTGATGTATGTCGTTACCCGGATCCCATTGACTTGCCGCTTGCAGCTTAAAGCTTGCGGCTCTACGGCTAGCCGTAGCGACCAGTGATGTAGTCTTCGGTCTGCTTCTTGGCCGGATTGGTGAACAGGGTGTCGGTGTCGCCGAATTCCACCAGTTTGCCCATGTACATGAACGCGGTGTAGTCCGAAACCCGGGCCGCCTGTTGCATGTTGTGGGTCACGATGACGATGGTGAACTTGGACTTGAGCTCGTAGATCAGCTCTTCGACTTTCAGCGTCGAGATCGGGTCCAGGGCCGAGCAAGGCTCATCGAGCAGCAACACTTCCGGCTCCACGGCGATGGTGCGGGCGATCACCAGACGTTGCTGCTGACCACCGGACAAGCCCAGTGCCGACTCATGCAGGCGATCCTTGACCTCATCCCACAACGCCGCGCCCTTGAGCGCCCACTCCACCGCTTCGTCGAGGATGCGCTTCTTGTTGATGCCCTGGATGCGCAGGCCGTAGACCACGTTCTCGTAAATGGTTTTCGGGAACGGGTTGGGCTTCTGGAACACCATGCCTACCCGGCGGCGCAACTCGGCCACGTCCTCGCCCTTGCGGTAGATGTTGTGGCCGTAGAGGTTGATTTCACCCTCGACGCGGCAGCCGTCCACCAGATCGTTCATGCGGTTGAAGGTGCGCAGCAAGGTCGACTTGCCGCAGCCCGACGGACCGATGAACGCGGTGACACGCTGTTTCGGGATGTTCAGGCTGACGTCATACAGCGCCTGCTTCTGGCCGTAGAACAGGCTCAGGCCGGGCACTTCGATGGCGACGGTTTCCTGGGCCAGGTCCAGGCTTTGCTTGTCGCGGCCCAGGGCCGACATGTTGATGCCGCGTGCTTGTACTTCGTGTTGCATGGGAGGCTCCCTGTGCTAACAAATTCGGTTCGGAACGCCTGTGTGGCGGCCCCATAAAATTCCAGTGAACGCCGATCAGTGTGGGAGCGAGCTTGCTCGCGAAGGGGCCATCAAGGCCGCCAAAAGCTTCGCGAGCAAGCTCGCTCCCACAGGATCCGCATGGACCATTAACTATCCAGTGCCTTGTACTTCTCGCGCAGGTGGTTACGGATCCACACCGCCGACAAGTTGAGCGTAGCGATCACCAGCACCAGCAGCAGCGCCGTGGCGTACACCAGCGGCCGTGCCGCTTCGACGTTCGGGCTCTGGAAGCCCACGTCATAGATGTGGAAGCCCAAGTGCATGATTTTCTGGTCCAGGTGCAAGTATGGGTAGTTGCCGTCCAGCGGCAGCGACGGGGCCAGTTTCACCACGCCCACCAGCATCAGTGGCGCCACTTCACCGGCGGCGCGGGCCACGGCGAGGATCATGCCGGTCATCATTGCCGGGCTCGCCATGGGCAATACGATTTTCCACAGCGTCTCGGCTTTGGTCGCGCCGAGGGCCAGGGAGCCTTCGCGCACGGTCCGCGGGATCCGCGCCAGGCCTTCTTCAGTGGCCACGATCACCACCGGTACCGCCAGCAGCGCCAGGGTCAGGGACGCCCAAAGCAGGCCCGGGGTACCGAAGGTCGGTGCCGGCAAGGCTTCGGGGAAGAATAGACGGTCGACCGAACCACCCAGCACATAGACAAAGAAGCCCAGGCCGAACACGCCGTAAACGATGGCCGGAACACCCGCCAGGTTGTTCACCGCAATGCGGATCAGGCGGGTCATCGGCCCTTGGCGAGCGTATTCACGCAGGTACACCGCCGCCAGCACGCCGAACGGGGTCACGATCATCGCCATGATCAGGGTCATCATCACCGTGCCGAAGATCGCCGGGAAGATCCCGCCTTCGGTGTTGGCTTCACGAGGGTCGTCGCTGAGGAACTCCCAGACCTTGCTGAAGTAGAAACCAAGCTTGGTTAAGGTGCCCATGCCGTTCGGCTGGTAGGCGTGCACCACCTTGCCGATACCGATTTCCACTTCCTTGCCGTTGGCATCCCGGGCGGTCAGGCTGTCACGGTTGAACTGCGTGTGCAGGTCGGACAGGCGCGCCTCGATGTCCTTGTAACGGGCATTGAGTTCGGCGCGTTCGCTTTCCAAGTCGGCCTGGGCCGCCGCGTCGAGCTTGCCGTCCAGCTCCAGTTTGCGACCGTGCAGGCGGATGCGCTCCAAGCCGGCGTTAATGGCGCCGATGTCGACTTTTTCCAGGGTCTTGAGCTGGGCGGCCAGCTGGTTGACGCGCTCTACGCGGGCCTGCAGTTGCGGCCAGGCGGCCTCGCCTTCGGCGATGACCTTGCCGTCTTCCTTGACGTTGACCAGATAGCCGTAGAAGTTGCCCCACTCACGACGCTCGATGGCCATCAGCTCCGGCGGCGTGGTCTGGTTGGTCAGCCAATCGCCGACGATCCAGGTGAAGTCGGTGCCGTTCAGGTCTCGGTTACCGACCTTGACCAGCTCGCGGGTCATGAACTCGGGGCCTTCGTCCGGCACCGGCAGGCCGGCGCTTTTCAGGCGCTCGCGAGGCACTTCTTCTTTCTGCACCACTTCGCCCACCACCAGGTGCGCAGGCATGCCCGGCACGTTGTAGCTGGCGTGGATCAGGTCCGCCGGCCAGAAGTGGCCCAGGCCGCGCACGGCAATCACTGCCAGCAGGCCAATGGTCATGATGACCGCGATGGACACCGCGCCACCGCTGATCCAGACGCCGGGGGCGCCGCTCTTGAACCATCCTTTCAGGGAGTTCTGTTTCACAGACTTCTACCTTTCTTAAAGCGACGAATATTTCTTGCGCAGACGCTGACGGATCAGCTCGGCGAGGGTGTTCATGACAAAGGTGAACAACAGCAGCACCAGCGCCGAGAGGAACAGCACGCGGTAATGGCTGCCGCCGACTTCCGATTCAGGCATTTCCACCGCCACGTTGGCCGCCAGGGTGCGCAAGCCTTCGAACAGGTTCATCTCCATGACCGGCGTGTTACCGGTGGCCATCAACACGATCATGGTTTCACCCACTGCACGGCCCATGCCGATCATCAGCGCCGAGAAGATGCCGGGGCTGGCGGTGAGAATCACCACGCGGGTCATGGTCTGCCACGGCGTAGCACCGAGGGCCAGCGAACCCAGGGTCAGGCCGCGCGGCACGCTGAACACGGCGTCTTCGGCGATAGAGTAGATGTTCGGGATGACCGCAAAGCCCATCGCCAGGCCGACCACCAGGGCGTTGCGCTGGTCGTAGGTGATGCCCAGGTCATGGGAGATCCACATGCGCATGTCGCCGCCGAAGAACCAGGCCTCCATGTACGGGCTCATGTACAGCGACAGCCAGCCGACGAACAGGATCACCGGGATCAGCATCGCGCTTTCCCAGCCCTCCGGCACCTTCAGGCGGATGGATTCAGGCAAGCGGCTGAACACGAAACCCGCCACCAGGATGCCAATCGGCAGCAACATCAGCAGGCTGAAAATGCCCGGCAGATGTCCTTCGACGTACGGTGCCAGGAACAGGCCGGCGAAGAAGCCGAGAATCACCGTCGGCATCGCTTCCATCAGCTCGATCACCGGCTTGACCTTGCGGCGCATGCCCGGCGCCATGAAGTAGGCGGTGTAGATCGCCGCGGCAACCGCCAGGGGCGCCGCCAGCAGCATCGCGTAGAACGCGGCTTTGAGGGTGCCGAACGTCAGCGGCGAAAGACTCAGCTTAGGTTCGAAGTCGGTGTTGGCGGCGGTCGATTGCCAGACGTATTTAGGTTCGTCGTAGTTTTCGTACCAAACCTTGCTCCACAACGCGCTCCAGGACACTTCCGGGTGCGGGTTGTCCAGCGTCAGCGGTTGCAGCTTGCCGCCCTGTTCCACGATCAGGCGGTTGGCCCGAGGCGACATGCCGAACAGGCCTTGGCCATCGACCACCTGGTCCACCAACAGGGTGCGATGAGCGGTGCTGTGAAACACGCCGAGCTTACCGGCCGCGTCGAGGGCGACGAAGCCTTTGCGACGTTCTTCGGCGCTGATCTCGACGATGGGCGCACTGCCCATCTGGAAGGTACGAATCTGTTTGAAGCGCAGTTCGCCGTCCGGATCACGGGCCATGAACCACTGGGCCAGGCCACCCTTGGAGTCGCCGACGATCAGCGAAATCCCGCCCACCAACTGCGTCGCCGCGGTGACTTGGGCTTCGCCGTTTTCCAGCAACTTGTAGCGACCGTTGAGGCTCTTGTCCCGCAGGCTGAACACGTCGGCCTGGGCACGACCGTTGATCACATACAGCCATTGCTGGCGCGGGTCGACGAAGATGTTTTTCACCGGTTCAGTCATTTGCGGCAGATCGATACGCGTCTGCTCGCTGGTGACTTCACCGGTCATCATGTTTTCTTCGCTGCTGAGGGACAGCACTTGCAGCTGGGCACCGCTGGAGCCGGCTAGCAGCAGGGTCGAATCGGTGGCGTTGAGGCTGACATGCTCCAGGGCCGCGCCCTGCTCGTTCAACGCGATGGGCGTGTCACCGTAAGGGTATTCGATGGCCGGCGAGATGGTTTTCTTGCCGTCCGGGTAGGTGACGTTATAGGTGTGACGCAATACCAGGGCCTGGCCGTTGGACAGACCGATTGCCACCAGCGGGTGGCCGGGCTGATCTTCGCCAATGGAAGTCACGCTGGTCCCGGCGGGAATCGGCAGGTCGACACGGCGCAGTTCGGCGCCACTGTTGATGTCAAAAAACAGCGCCTGGCCCTTGTCGGAAATCCGCATGGCCACCTGGTTCTGCTCTTCGATGGAGATCATCAGGGGTTTGCCGGCGTCTTGCATCCAGGCCGGGGTGATCGAGTCCTTGGCGCTCAGGTCCGCACCCTGGAACAGGGGCAGCACCACGTAGGCCAGGAAAAAGAAGATCAATGTGATGGCGGCCAGGACGGCGAGGCCGCCGATCAAGACGTACCAGCGGGTCAGGCGATCCTTGAGCGCGCGAATACGGCGCTTGCGTTGAAGCTCAGGCGTATTGAAATCAATGCGCTTGGGAGGGGAAGTCGTAGTCATTGTGGAATTGGCCAGATCATTCATGCGCACACCCTAGCGATCCTGTATGACAGAAAGATGACAATGAAGTGACGCAACAAATCCGCCGCCAGCTAGAAGCGGCAGCGGACGGAAAATTCGTGTCTGTGGGAGCGGGCTTGCTCGCGAAGGGGCCAACACATTCGACATGGATGCCGACTGATCCACCGCATTCGCGAGCAAGCCCGCTCCCACAGAGAGCCCGGGCGTTGGCCCGGGCCCGGGCTCAGGTTTTACTTCTTGGCGACACTGCCGCCTTCCGACAGCCCCAGGTCAGCCAGTGCCTTGGCGGCAACCTTGGCTGGCAGCGGGATGTAACCGTCCTTGACCACGACTTCCTGACCTTGCTTGGACAGGATCAGCTTGACGAACTCGGCTTCCAGCGGGGCCAGAGGCTTGTTCGGCGCCTTGTTGACGTAAACGTAGAGGAAGCGCGACAGCGGGTACTTACCGTTCAGGGCGTTTTCTTCGGTGTCTTCGATGAACTCAGTGCTGCCTTTCTTGGCCAGGGCCACGGTCTTCACACTGGCGGTCTTGTAGCCGATGCCCGAGTAACCGACGCCGTTCAGCGAGGAGCTGATCGACTGCACAACCGAAGCCGAGCCTGGCTGCTCGTTGACGTTTGGCTTGTAGTCGCCTTTGCACAGGGCTTCTTCCTTGAAGTAGCCATAGGTGCCAGATACCGAGTTGCGACCGAACAGCTGAACCGGCTTGTTGGCCAGGTCGCCGGTCACGCCCAGGTCACCCCAGGTTTTCACGTCGGCTTTAGCGCCACACAGACGAGTGGACGAGAAGATCGCATCGACCTGTTCCATGGTCAGGTGCTGGATCGGGTTGTCCTTGTGCACGAATACCGCCAGGGCGTCCACGGCTACCGGGATAGCGGTTGGCTTGTAGCCGTACTTCTGCTCGAAAGCTTGCAGCTCGTTGTCCTTCATCTTGCGGCTCATCGGGCCCAGGTTGGAGGTGCCTTCGGTGAGCGCGGGCGGCGCGGTGGACGAACCAGCGGCCTGAATCTGGATGTTTACGTTCGGGTATTCTTTCTTGTAGTTCTCAGCCCACAAGGTCATCAGGTTGGCCAGGGTATCGGAGCCGACGCTGGACAGGTTGCCCGACACACCAGTGGTCTTGGTGTAGCCCGGGATCGCAGGGTCAACAGCGGCAACCGCGTTGGCAGTCGCAACGCCAGCGGCGACAAAGGTCATTGCCGCCATCAAACGCTTCAGTTTCATGCCTTACTCCTAGCAGATAGGGTGTGTTAAGTCGGCCAAGTATTGGTAAGCCGTGTGAACACTCTATGGCTGAAATATGACAATTGGATGAAAGGCCAGCATTGGGTTTACAACATGATTGGCACCAATAAAGGAGTCAGGCAGAGGACCCGTTCATTTACAGAGACGAATGAACCCGTGGCGAGGGAGCTTGCTCCCGCTTGAGCGCGCAGCGCTCACAAAAAAGGGCTGCTGCGCAGCCCAGCGGGAGCAAGCTCCCTCGCCACAATGAATCGCCACCGCCTTAAGCTTAGCGCCCCTTCTTCCAGAGATAGCCACCCACTGCAATCCCGATACCGCAGATCACCGCCACGTAATAGGCCGGCCCCAGTGGGCTTTCCTTGAGCAGCAGGGTGACGATCATAGGAGTCAGGCCGCCGAAGATCGCATACGCCAGGTTGTAGGAGAACGACAGACCACTGAAGCGCACCACGGCCGGGAAGGCCTTGACCATGACATAAGGCACTGCGCCAATGGTGCCCACCAACAGCCCGCTCAGGGCGTAGAGCGGAAACAGCCACTCGGGGTGGTCGAACAGGCTGTGGTAGAAGGTCCAGGAGGTGATCAACAGCAACGTGCTACCGAAGACAAATACCCGCCCGGCGCCGAAACGGTCGGCCAGCACACCGGAGCCGATGCAACCAAAGCTCAGGAACACGATCGCCAGGCTGTTGGCCTGCAACGCGGTGGTCGGACTGAAGTGGTAAACGGTCTGCAGCACCGTCGGGGTCATCAGGATGATCACGATGATGCCGGCCGACAGCAGCCAGGTCAGCAGCATCGAAATCGCGATGGCGCCGCGATGATCACGCAACACAGCCCGCAAGGGTATTTCCTCGGCCAGGGCCTTGCGCAGTTGCAGCTCGGCGAATACCGGGGTTTCGTGGAGCCAGCGGCGCAGGTACACCGAAAACAGACCGAACACACCGCCCAGCAGGAACGGAATCCGCCAGGCGTAATCCGCCACTTCCACCGGCGTATAAATGCTGTTGATGGCTGTGGCCACCAGCGACCCCAGGAGAATCCCCACCGTCAGGCCGCAGGTCAGCGTGCCGCAGGCATAGCCGATGTGACGCGTCGGAACGTGTTCGGAAACGAATACCCAGGCGCCCGGCACTTCGCCGCCAATGGCCGCGCCCTGGATCACCCGCATCAGCAACAGCAGGATCGGCGCCCACATGCCGATCTGGGCATAAGTGGGCAGCAGGCCCATGATCAGGGTTGGCACAGCCATCATGAAAATGCTCAGGGTGAACATTTTCTTGCGCCCCAGCAGGTCGCCGAAGTGGGCCATGATGATCCCGCCCAGCGGCCGGGCCAGGTAACCTGCGGCAAAAATACCGAAGGTCTGCATCAAGCGCAGCCACTCGGGCATTTCGGCCGGGAAGAATAATTTGCCGACCACGGTGGCAAAGAACACGAAAATGATGAAATCGTAGAACTCCAGCGCACCGCCCAAGGCAGAAAGCGACAGGGTCTTGTAATCGTTGCGGGTCAGTGGGCGTGCGGGCTGTGCGGGCATCGCTGTGCTCGAAGGCGCAGGGGTCATGGCGAGGGCTTCTCTTATTAGTCGGTTCTGCAACCCTGACAACACGGGTTGGGGCCTGGGCAGGTTCGGCACGATAACAAATTGTTCGAAAAAGCACATAGAGGTGCGTAATTGACGGTCGAAATCAGAACCCAGTGGTCGTCTCGACGTCTATCGCCCGATATACTCGCAACGTTGCAACACTCTGTAAGGGGTTGCTGTGCGAAAACGTCGTTGGTGGCGTAGCAATAGAACCAGCCGGTTTCGCAGAGTATCCCTTTGGCACGCCTTTACGAAAAACGTGACGAACGCAGTCAGTTCGGGCTGAATCGTTTTTTTCAAAGACGGCTATTCACCTGAATAACAAGACAGCGTTACGGGTCAGAGGCCCCCCCGGCATGATAGAGCTCGAACAAGAAGATCCAATCCCGCAAGGCGACCTGGCCCTGCAAATCACCGCGCTCCCTCGCGAGACCAATGGCTTCGGCGATATTTTCGGCGGCTGGCTGGTGTCCCAGATGGACCTGGCCGGCACCGCCATGGCCAGCAAAGTGGCCGGCGGACGCGTGGCCACTGTGGCGATCGATCGCATGGCGTTCCTGGTGCCGGTGGCGGTGGGTGCGCAGCTTTCCTTTTATACCCAGGCGCTGGAAATCGGCCGCAGCTCGATCCAGATGATGGTCGAGGTCTGGAGCGACGATCCGCTGTCCAGTGAATGGCGCAAGGTGACCGAGGCGGTATTTGTCTTCGTTGCCATCGACGGCAGTGGTCGTACCCGCTCGGTTCCGCCGCGCGCCCGTTAAACACGGCGGCCGTTTTGCGGTCCATTGCAGTTCCTGTTCCTGAGCGAGATTTGCAACATGCCAACGCCCCATGTCGAAGCCGTTAGACTGGATGAACTGAACGGCTGGCGGATCCGCCACGGTCAGGCCGAGTTACTGGTGACCCAGCAAGGCGCGCACATCCTCAGCTATCAAGTGGACGGCCAGCCGCCGCTGATCTGGCTCAACGACCAGGCCACGTTCAAGGCCGGCAAGAGCATCCGCGCTGGCGTGCCGGTGTGCTGGCCGTGGTTCGGCAACCTGACGCGCAACCCCGACAGCGTGCAGGCCATGCGTGTGACCAACGATCCGGCCACGGCCCACGGCTTGGTGCGGGCGATGGACTGGGAGTTGAAGGGCATCGAAGCCGAAGGCGAAAGCCTCAAGGTGGAGTTCGTGCTGCCCTACCCCGAAAACGGCCTCTCGGGCTGGCCTCATCAGGTGGACCTGACGCTGACCATCGTGATGGACGAGCAACTGCACATTCACCTCACCAGCCATAACCGTGGCAGCGAAACCGTCAGCCTCAGCCAGGCGCTGCACAGTTACTTCGCCGTGAGCGATGTGCGCAACGTGCGGGTCGAAGGGGTGGATGGCTTGAACTACATCGAGACCCTGGACGACTGGAAAACTGTCACCCAGGCCGGCGATCTGCACTTTGCCGGCGAGACTGACCGCATCTATCTCGATACCCCGCCGACGCTGAGCATCATCGACCCACAGTGGGAACGCCGGATCGAACTGACCAGCAGCGGTTCGCGCTCGGCAGTGATCTGGAACCCCTGGACCGAACGCGCCAAGGCCTTCAGCGACATGGCCGACGACGGCTGGCAGCGCATGCTGTGCATCGAGACGGCGAATGTGATGGACGATGTGGTGACGCTGTTGCCCGAGGCCAGCCATACCCTGGGCGTGAGCATCTGCAGCAAGCCGCTCTGAGCCGACACAAAAAACCTGTGGGAGCGGGCTTGCTCGCGAATGCGGTGGGTCAGTCAACCTAAGCGCCAACTGACCCACCGCATTCGCGAGCAAGCCCGCTCCCACATTGGGTTTGGGGTCGAGCCAACCAGCCGGTTACAAATCCGCCTCCTGCACCACCCTCACCTTCTCCGCCTCCAGTGCATACGCCGCGCTGGCCAGGTCGTTGTCGACCTTTTCGATCTTCAGCGTGCCGGTCACCCACAATGGCGTATAGATGTCGTCCAGTTTCAGGCCCTTGGGGTAGCGCACCAGCACCAGTTGATTCGGCGGCGGTGGCGGGACGTGGATGCAGGCGCCGGGGTAAGGCACGAGGAAAAACAGCGTGCTGCGGCCCTTGGCGTCGGTTTCCAGCGGCACGGGGTAACCGCCGATACGAATGTGTTTGTCGTTCATCGACGCCACGGTCTTGGTGGAGTACATCACCGCCGGCAGGCCTTTGCTTTGTTTCAGGCCACCTTTTTCGGTGAAGGTGCCGCTGGCTTCGGGAGAGTCGTGGTCGATCTCGGGCATGGCCTCGAGGGCTTTCTGGTCCGACTTGGGCATCAATTCGAGCCAGTCGGTTTCCGGCAGTTCGGCGGCATGGGCCAGGCCACTGCCCAGCAGAAGAAGGGTCAACACTAGACGGCGCATGAAAGGGCTCGGCAATGAGTGGGAAGTGCAACGCCGGGCATTTTAGCCCTCTCTGCGCGCCCGCAGAGAGGGCTTTGACGCATTTGGATCAGTTTCTTTTGATCAGGCCGTAGATCACCAGCAACACCACCGCGCCCACCAGGGCACCAATGAAGCCAGCGCCTTGGCCAGCCTGGTAGATGCCCAAGGCCTGGCCGCCGTAAGTGGCCGCCAACGAACCGCCAATACCGAGCAGAATGGTCATGATCCAGCCCATGCTGTCATCGCCCGGTTTCAGGAAGCGCGCCAGCAGGCCGACAATCAAGCCGATAAAGATGGTTCCAATGATTCCCATGGCATTTCCCTCTGGTTGAATAGCTAGAGCCAGATCCGTTCAGATTTGGCACCTAGCTAATGAGAGAAGTTGGCCGACGAATGGTTCCAACGACGACCCAGACTATTGCTCGGCGATCAGCGTCTCGACCTTGATGATCTGCTGGGCCAGGGTGGCCCGGTCAGCACAACGCAGGTTGGCGTGACCGACCTTGCGCCCGGCCTTGAACGCCTTGCCATAGTGATGCAAATGGCAATCGGCAATGGCCAGGACTTTTTCGCTGTCCGGGACCTTGCCAATGAAGTTGAGCATCGCGCTTTCACCGACCTTGGCGGTCGACCCCAGCGGCAGCCCAGCCACCGCCCGCAGGTGGTTTTCGAACTGGCTGCACTCGGCGCCTTCAGTGGTCCAGTGCCCGGAGTTGTGCACCCGCGGCGCGATTTCGTTGGCCTTGAGACCACCGTCCACTTCAAAGAACTCGAACGCCATTACGCCGACGTAGTCGAGCTGCTTGAGCACCCGGCTGGAATAGTCCTCGGCCAGGGCCTGCAACGGATGGTCGGTGCTGGCGACGGACAGTTTGAGGATGCCGTCCTTGTGGGTGTTGTGCACCAGCGGGTAGAAACGGATTTCACCGTCGCGGGCCCGCACGGCGATCAGCGAGACTTCCCCGGTGAACGGCACGAAGCCTTCCAGCAGGCAGGCCACGCTGCCCAACTCGGCAAACGTGCCAACCACGTCTTCTGGTTTGCGCAGGACTTTCTGGCCCTTGCCGTCGTAACCCAGGGTGCGGGTCTTGAGTACCGCCGGCAGGCCGATGGCGGCCACGGCGGCGTCCAGGTCGGCCTGGGACTGAATGTCGGCGAAGGCCGGGGTGGGGATGCCCAGGTCCTTGAACATGTTCTTTTCGAACCAGCGGTCACGGGCGATGCGCAAGGCTTCGGCGCTCGGGTAGACCGGGACGAACTGGGACAGGAACGCCACGGTTTCAGCCGGAACGCTTTCGAATTCGAAGGTCACCAGGTCGACTTCGTCGGCCAATTGGCGCAGGTGATCCTGGTCGCCATAGTCGGCCCGCAAGTGTTCACCCAGCGCGCTAGCGCAGGCGTCCGGTGCCGGGTCCAGGAAAGCGAAGTTCATCCCCAGCGGCGTACCCGCCAGGGCCAACATGCGACCCAACTGGCCGCCACCGATTACACCGATCTTCATTCGTCAACAACCTCAGGCAATGCGTGGGTCTGGATTGTCCAGGACGCTGTCTGTCTGCTCAGCGCGGAATTTTTTCAACACGGTATGAAACTGTGGATGCTTGGCGCCCAGGATGCTCGCTGAGAGCAGGGCCGCGTTGATCGCGCCGGCCTTGCCGATGGCCAGGGTCGCCACCGGTATGCCGGCCGGCATCTGCACGATCGACAGCAGCGAATCGACGCCCGAGAGCATCGACGACTGCACCGGCACGCCCAGCACCGGCAGGTGGGTCTTGGCCGCACACATGCCTGGCAAGTGGGCCGCGCCACCGGCACCGGCGATAATCACCTCGATGCCACGAGACTCGGCTTCTTCAGCGTACTGGAACAGCAGGTCCGGGGTACGGTGGGCGGAAACCACTTTCACCTCGTAAGGGATGCCGAGCTTTTCCAGCATATCGGCGGTGTGGCTAAGGGTGGACCAATCGGACTTGGAGCCCATGATCACGCCAACCAGTGCACTCATCGTCGTGCCTCTTCTCTCTGGGCGCCCGCAGGCGCGTCAAAAAACAACAAGCCACGCAGGAAACCGGCGTGGCTTGTTGTACGAATTATGGCCGGGCGAACCGACCGAAGGCCGGGCAGTATACCGAAAACGGTGCGTTAAACGCACTTTCGCCGACCATCTGTCATTTGGGGTGAAGTGGCGGTTTTATTGACCCGCAGGTCAGCGAGGGAACAGCCTAAATCCCTGTGGGAGCGGGCTTGCTCGCGAATGCGGAGTGTCAGTCATGTAGGTGGCGACTGACACTCCACATTCGCGAGCAAGCCCGCTCCCACAAGGGGTTCTGCATTGTTTTCAGGATCCGGTGGCGCCCTGCGCCGCACCGCCTTCGAGCTTGCGCCACAACAACCGCACATTGGCCTTGCGCACCAGGGCGCAGCGGTACAGGCGGATTTCCAGGGGGACGTGCCATTGCGGGCCGCCGCAGATCACCAGTTCGCCCCGGGCCAATTCAGCGCGTACGCTCAGGTGCGGCACCCAGGCGATGCCCAGGCCTTCCAGGGCCATGCTTTTCAGGCTGTCGGCCATGGCGGTCTCGTAGACCGTGGTGAAACGCAACGCCCGCTGGCGCAACAACTGGTTGACCGAGCGACCGAGAAACGCGCCGGCGCTGTAGGCCAGCAGCGGTACGCTGGCCTCGCCTTCCGGGTCGAACAGCGGCTTGCCCTCAGCATCGGCCGCGCACACCGGGAGCATTTCGGTCTGGCCCAGGTGCAGTGACGGAAAGATCTCCGGGTCCATCTGCATCGCCGAGTCCGGATCGTAGAAGGCCAGCATCAGGTCGCAGCCGCCTTCGCGCAATGCATGGACCGCATCGCCGACGTTGGTCGCCACCAGCCGCGTGGCGATGTTCATCCCTTCGTTGCGCAACTGCGCAATCCAGCGCGGAAAGAAGCCCAGCGCCAGGGAATGGGCCGCCGCCACCTGGATGACTTCGCCCTGCCCGCCCTCCAGATGATGCAAATGACGCAGCACTTCGCCCAGTTGCTCGACCACCGTGCGCGCCGTTACCAAAAACAGCTGCCCCGCCGCCGTCAGTTCGATCGGTGTACGGGAGCGGTTGACCAGGGTCAGCCCGAGCGCCGCCTCGAGGCTGCGGATTCGCCGACTGAAAGCCGGCTGCGTCACGAAGCGCCGTTCGGCCGCCTGGGAGAAACTGCGCGTCGCGGCCAGGGCACTGAAGTCCTCGAGCCATTTGCTTTCAAGATTCATCACGTCCTCCCGTTACACGCACCAAAACAGGTCACACGTTCGCCGCACCGCCAACGTCACACCGGCATTATGCCGAATATGCATAGGCCAGTGTTTAACAGCATTGGCCCTAATTTTTTCGAAAGCCTAGGATTCACAGCGTTCCGGCTCAGACCGGGTCCTTATCGAGATGATTTCCATCATGTCCTCCGCTGCATCATTCCGCACAGAAAAAGACCTGCTTGGCGTACTCGAAGTACCGGCGCAAGCGTATTACGGCATCCAGACCCTGCGAGCGGTGAACAACTTCCGTCTCTCCGGCGTTCCGATCTCGCATTACCCTAAGTTGGTGGTCGGTCTGGCGATGGTCAAACAGGCCGCCGCCGACGCCAACCGCGAGCTGGGCCAGCTCAGCGAAGCCAAGCACGCCGCCATCAGCGAAGCCTGTGCACGATTGATCCGCGGCGATTTCCACGAAGAGTTCGTGGTGGACATGATCCAGGGCGGCGCCGGCACGTCGACCAACATGAACGCCAACGAAGTCATCGCCAACATCGCGTTGGAGGCCATGGGCCACAACAAAGGTGAATACCAGTACCTGCACCCGAACAACGACGTGAACATGGCGCAGTCCACCAACGACGCCTACCCGACCGCGATCCGCCTGGGTCTGCTGCTGGGTCACGACGCGTTGCTGGCCAGCCTCGACAGCCTGATCCAGGCGTTCGCCGCCAAGGGTGAAGAATTCAGCCACGTCCTGAAAATGGGCCGCACCCAGCTGCAGGACGCTGTGCCGATGACACTCGGCCAGGAATTCCGCGCCTTCGCCACCACCCTGAGCGAAGACTTGGCGCGCCTGAAAACCCTGGCGCCTGAACTGCTTACCGAAGTGAACCTGGGTGGCACCGCCATCGGCACCGGCATCAACGCCGACCCGCGCTACCAGGCCCTGGCCGTACAGCGTCTGGCAACCATCAGCGGCCAGCCGCTGGTTCCGGCCGCCGACCTGATCGAAGCCACCTCCGACATGGGCGCCTTCGTGCTGTTCTCCGGCATGCTCAAGCGCACCGCGGTCAAGCTGTCGAAGATCTGCAACGACCTGCGCCTGCTGTCCAGCGGCCCGCGCACCGGCATCAACGAAATCAATCTGCCGGCTCGCCAGCCAGGCAGCTCGATCATGCCCGGCAAGGTCAACCCGGTCATCCCGGAAGCGGTCAACCAGGTTGCGTTCCAGATCATCGGCAACGACCTGGCCCTGACCATCGCGGCCGAAGGCGGCCAACTGCAGTTGAACGTGATGGAACCGCTGATCGCCTTCAAGATCTTCGACTCGATCCGCTTGCTGCAACGGGCCATGGACATGCTGCGCGAGCACTGCATCGTGGGCATCACCGCCAACGAAGCGCGCTGCCGCGAGCTGGTCGAACACTCGATCGGCCTGGTCACCGCCCTGAACCCGTACATCGGTTATGAAAACGCCACCCGCATCGCCCGTGTCGCCCTGGAAAGCGGTCGTGGCGTGCTGGAACTGGTGCGCGAAGAAGGCTTGCTCGACGACGCCATGCTCGACGACATCCTGCGCCCGGAAAACATGATTGCTCCGCGTCTGGTCCCGCTGAAAGCGTGATCGACGCGACCATTGCTCACCAGGTCGAGGGACTAGACACCTCTCACCTTTTGAGGGCTTGGGGTTCTTCCCCAAGCCCTTTTTTTAATTGATAGCCACAAAGGATGACCGAACCTGTAGGAGGGAACCTGCTCGCGATAAACGACGGTGCGCTGCCCGTTGTATACCGTGTCGTCAGCCATCGCGAGCCAGTTCGCCCCCACAGAAACCTGACCGGACGGCCAGGTGCTTCAAAGGGTCCGTTTCGTCGGACGCACCACAATCGTGCAGACGAGTGCCGCACTGATGGGTATAGTGCCGCCCCTCTTCGCGTGAGCGGTCGTCAGTAGCGAGACCCTAAACATGCGAAAACCGAACTAATAACAAACCCGCGAAAATGGACCGGGACGAAATATCGCCTTACCTGTCGAACCGCCCAAGGGCCGATGTAACGCGATGTTTCCAAATGGCCAGCATTTGCTTAAACAAAAAATAGCGAGGAATACTCATGCTTGAAGTCATCAACGACTTCCTTTCAGGGAAAGTGCTGATCGTGCTCATTGTCGGGCTCGGTGGCTACTTCACGATCCGCTCGCGTTTCGTCCAGTTCCGTCATTTCTTCCATATGTTCACGGTGTTTCGTGACAGCCTAAAAAGCAGCACTGACCAGCTCAGCTCGTTCCAGGCCTTGATGCTCAGCCTGGCCGGCCGTGTTGGCGCGGGCAATATCGCGGGTGTCGGCATCGCCGTGACCCTCGGTGGGCCTGGTGCGGTGTTCTGGATGTGGGTGACCGCGCTGGTCGGCATGTCCAGCAGCTTCTTCGAGTGCTCCCTCGGCCAGCTCTACAAGCGCTGCGACTCCGAAGGCCAGTACCGTGGCGGCCCGTCCTATTACATCCAGCACGGCCTGCAGAAACGCTGGTTGGGCATGATCATGGCGTTCCTGCTGCTGGTCACCTTCGGCTTCGCCTTCAACGGCCTGCAAGCCCACGCGGTTACCCATTCCCTGAACAACGCCTTCGGCTTCGACACCACCTACACCGGCCTGGGCCTGGCGGTGCTGCTGGGCCTGGTGTTCATCGGTGGGATCAAGCGCATCGCCAAGGTGGCCGACCTGCTGGTACCGGTCAAGACCCTGGCGTACATCGCTGTGACGCTCTATGTGATCGTCCTGCAGTTCGAACATGTACCGGGCATGCTGGCGACCATCGTCAAGAGCGCATTCGGTCTGGACCAGGCCTTCGGCGGCCTGATCGGCAGCGCCATCGTCATGGGCGTCAAGCGTGGCGTATTCGCCAACGAAGCCGGCCTGGGCAGTGCGCCTAACGTGGCCGCCGTAGCGTCGGTCGAGCACCCGGTAGCCCAGGGTGTGGTTCAGGCGTTCAGCGTATTCCTGGACACCTTCGTGATCTGCACCTGCACCGCGCTGTTGATCCTGCTGTCGGGCTTCTACACCCCAGGCTTCGAAGGCGACGGCATTGCCCTGACCCAGAACTCCCTGGCGGCGGTAGTCGGTGACTGGGGCCGGATCTTCATCTCCGTGGCGCTGTCGTTGTTCGTGTTCACCTCGATCCTCTACAACTACTATCTGGGCGAGAACAACCTGCGCTTCATGATCGGCGACAACCGCAAGGTGCTGATGGGTTACCGCGCGCTGGTGCTGGTCCTGATTTTCTGGGGCGCCATCGAAAACCTTGGCACCGTGTTCGCCTTCGCCGACATCACCATGACGCTGCTGGCGTTCGTGAACCTGATCGCGCTGTTCCTGCTGTTCAAGGTCGGCATGCGCATCCTGCGCGACTACGATGACCAGCGTTCGGCCGGCATCAAGGTTCCGGTCTTCGACTCCAGCAAGTTCCCGGACCTGGATCTGGACCGCAAGGCCTGGCCTGCCAACCCGTCGGCACCGGTTGCCCAGCCTGACGCGAACACCGCTGGTGTGACCGCAGCGCAACGCTGATCGGTAACAAGCTGTCTGGAAAAAACCGGGCGCATCCCCTGCGTCCGGCGTGACACAACCTAAGGTCGGCGTCATGCTCGGCCTTATGTTGTGGCAGCGAAGCAAAGCTGCCGTTTTCGTCCTCGGAGAACAACCATGAACCCCTCGACCTACCCTGCCGCCCAGCACGTCATGGTGCTCTACACCGGCGGTACCATCGGCATGCAGGCCAGCGCCCACGGCCTGGCTCCAGCATCCGGTTTCGAAGCGCGAATGCGCGACTACCTGCACAGCCAACCGGAACTCGTCATCCCGTCATGGCGTTTCCGGGAAATGTCGCCGCTGATCGACAGCGCCAACATGACCCCGGCCTATTGGCAGCAACTGCGCGAAGCAGTAGTCGATGCCGTGGATGTGCAGGGCTGCGACAGCGTGTTGATCCTGCACGGCACCGACACGCTGGCCTACAGCGCGGCGGCGATGAGCTTTCAATTGCTCGGCCTGCATGCGCGGGTGTGTTTCACCGGGTCCATGCTGCCCGCCGGCGTGACCGACAGCGACGCCTGGGAAAACCTCAGCGGCGCGCTGGTTGCCCTCGGCCAGGGCCTGGCGCCGGGGGTGCATCTGTATTTCCACGGTGAGCTGCTGGAACCAACCCGTTGCGCCAAAGTGCGCAGTTTCGGTCGCCACCCGTTCAAGCGCCTGGAGCGCCAGGGCGGCGGCGTCAAAGCCGCTTCGCTGCCGGCGCGGTTGAATTACAACCAGCCCAAGCAAGTGGCGAATGTCGCCGCGTTACCGCTGTTCCCCGGCATCAGCGCCGAGATCCTGGATGGCCTGCTCGGTAGCGGTATCCGGGGCCTGGTGCTGGAGTGCTATGGCAGCGGCACCGGGCCGAGCGACAACCCAGCCTTCCTCGCCAGCCTCGAGCGGGCGCGGGACAGCGGCGTGGTGGTGGTGGCGGTCACCCAATGCCATGAAGGCGGCGTGGAACTGGACGTGTACGAGGCCGGCAGTCGCTTGCGTGGCGTCGGCGTGCTGTCCGGCGGCGGCATGACCCGCGAGGCGGCGTTCGGCAAGCTGCAGGCGTTGATTGGCGCAGGGTTGCCCGTGGAAGAGGTTCGGCGGTTGGTTGAGCTGGATCTATGCGGTGAGCTTATCTGACACCCGGTAAACCCTGTGGGAGCGAGCTTGCTCGCGATAGCGGGCTGATAGTCAACATCAGCGTCGACTGACACACCGCCATCGCGAGCAAGCTCGCTCCCACATTGGGTGTTGTGTTGAGCTTCCGATTTTCATCCGGCATACAACTTGCTCCATCTCCAGCCTCCCCAGGCTGGAACCGCACATGCTTCATTCCCACCTCACCACCCTCAACGCCGTCTCCCTGGTGCTCAATGCCTTCAAAAACGAAGGCCTGCCCAGTGACGCACTGCTGGCCGGCAGCGGCATCAGCGCGGCGGATCTGAACCGGGCCGACACGCGCATCACCACCAACCAGGAAATGCAGGTCTGCGCCAACGCCGTGGCCCTCAAGCGTGACATCGGCCTGGAACTGGGCCTGCGCATGCACGTGTCGTCCTACGGCATGCTCGGCTATGCCCTGCTCACCAGTGCCACCTTAGGTGACGCTTTGCGCCTGGCGCTGCGCTATCCGGCGCTATTGGGAACACTCTTCGAGCTGAATCTGGAAGAGGACGATGAGACGGTCTGGCTCAGCGCCAGCGATTATCGGGAGAACCCGACCCTGGCGGTATTCAACGCCGAGTTCTGCATGGTTTCGTTGAAAGTCATCTGCAATGACCTGCTCGGCCATGTGCTGCCGTTACGCGCGGCACGTTTCGAACATCCGGCGCCCGATTACCAGGTGCGCTATGGAGCGCATTTTGATTGCCCTGTCCGGTTCGACAGCATCGATAACGCCTTTGCCTTCGACCGCCACTGGCTCGGACAGCCCCTGCCCCTGGCCGACCCCATTACCCATCACGCCATGGCCGAACGCTGCCGCCGACAGAACACCGAATTCACCGGGCGCCAGGCCTGGCTGGGGCGGATTCGCCAGTTGCTCGACGCACAACTGAACGCCGCCCCCGGCCTGGAAGGCCTGGCCGCGCAAATGAACTGCTCGGCGCGCACCTTGCGCCGGCACCTCAAAGATCTGGGTTGCAGCTATCAAGAGTTGCTAGACGAACTGCGCTTCGAGCGGGCCAAGCAGATGCTCTGCGAGGATCAATTGCCGATCTATCGGATTGCCGAACTGCTCGGCTTCAGTGAAACGGCCAGCTTTCGCCATGCGTTCGTGCGCTGGAGTGGGGTTGCGCCGAGTCAGTTCAGATCCTGAACCCTCCTCGGCAACCACCACTTTCATGTACAGCACCAACCCCTGTGGCGAGGGAGCTTGCTCCCGCTGGGTGGCGAAGCCGCCCCAATAAGACTGACGCATGCTGCCAGGCACACCGCATCGACCGGTCTACGACGGCTGCGCCGCCGAGCGGGAGCAAGCTCCCTCGCCACGAGTCTCAGGGCGTTACGAATGGCTTGTTTATTCCCCCTCTGCCTCGTTTCCGCCAACCCACGCATTCTTGCGCCGTTGCCTACAACTACGCCAGAAACCGCCGGCTTGTGCGCCTTGCCCCCGGGCCCTATCGTTTCCCTGCCACTGCCCATCAGTGGTCGGGTTTAATAGCCCGGATGACTTACCGGTTGCATGAGTCTCATCAGTCAGGCGTTGCCTGCACTCGATGGTGGCTGTGCGCATGACGCCTTCGGGCGCGCCGGTTTGCGTATGTCACCGGTCTACTAACCTGCGCACAACTGTCTCCCTGCTCTCCACCGTCGTAAAAAACATCAACAACGAGTCCCTGCTCGCCGACCTCAGCGAAACCCTGGCTTCTACCGAAGCGGCGGTCAGCCCTGGCCGTAGAGCTTGGAGGCGCAAGACACCACTTCGTCCTCTGTATCCAGCAACTTATCGAACTGAGTTCATTGCTGGCGAACCGGGTGCTGGATAACGTTGAGCCGCGCTAGCAGGGTTTCGGTGCAAAGAAGGGCGACAAATTCGCTGAAACCAAGGATTGAGAAGTGGCAAGAGTTTCACGGCGCAAATATGAGGAATGGCGGGCTTATGCCAATGCAGCCCGCACAGCTTCCAATGAGCTATTGGCATTGCTAGCGCAAGAATCAGCAGATCCTGAACGAGCGGGTGAGGTTGATTTCGCACTGGTGCGCTTCGGAGACATCGATGCTCGCGCACTCGAACAATTTGATCTATGGGAGTCAGACCACGGTTTCCCCTGGCATGATTCTCCGGGGGTCATCAAAAGCGATGCCCGGCATCTCGATCTCGCGCTGTGGTACGGGGATTTACTGTGTGGCTTATGCTTCGCCACGCCCAGCGGCAAACGCGCTGTTGTACGGATCAAACTACTGGAGGGGCATCCCAAACGGGAGGATGGCCCGCATCCTTTAAAGCGAAGAGTCATCGAACTTTGCGTGCTTGCCGTTACTCAGTATTGCAAGATCATCGGAGCGGAACTCATTGAAATCGATAGCCCATTGCCCGGAGCAGTCCCGGTATACGTCGAGAACGAGTTCCAGATGGTAAACGGCGCCCTTGTGTTGACTCTTGATGAGTAATAGCATCATTTCAGAGGTGATCGAAAAGTGAGCAAATTGAAAGCAACCCAAAGCGGTAAGGCCGGCAAGCACAAAGGGCAAGACACCTTTGGCTGCTTGTACGTGCGCGGCTTGCGCAAAGCTCGTGTCACTAGCTCGATGGATCTGCGGATGCTCGACCGCATCCGTCGTGGTTCATCCGATGAGCCAGAGGGTGCGCTCGCTGGTTCGCGTCAGACCAAGCTTTCTGCCAGTGCGTAAACCACGACAGAGTGAGAACTGGGCGACCTTGGTCGCCTTTTTTGTGTTTTATCCTGTGACGGCCAATAGCCCTGCCCGCC
Source organism: Pseudomonas brassicacearum (assembly GCF_000585995.1). Classification (NCBI taxonomy): domain Bacteria; kingdom Pseudomonadati; phylum Pseudomonadota; class Gammaproteobacteria; order Pseudomonadales; family Pseudomonadaceae; genus Pseudomonas; species Pseudomonas brassicacearum. The sequence goes on from NZ_CP007410.1 coordinate 6,555,685, forward strand.
AATCTCAGCGAAATCCCGGCTTCTGCCGATGTGGTGGTCAACGAACTGCCTCCGCGCCGGAAGGCTCCCGCCGCCCCATCGCCCTCGGCATCCAGCAACTGATCGAACTCAGTTCATTGCTGGCGAACCGAGCGCTGGATAACGTCTACCCACGATAGCCGCTACACCCTCAACCTGTGGCAAGGGAATTTAGCGAAACGTCGCACCGCCCCGCTGGGCTGCACAGCAGCCCCAAAAACCAGCACATCCCTACAACAAATCGCTGCGCCACCGACCGGGAGCAAGCTCCCTCGCCACGAATCCAGGGCACTACGAATGCCTTGTTTATTCTCCTTCCGCCGCCCTTCTCCCAACCCACGCATTCTTGCGCCATTGCCTACAACTACTCCAGAATCCGCCCGCTTGTGCGCCTTGCTCCCGGGCTCTATCGTTTCCTCGTCGCTGCACACTCAGCGAACGGGCTTGGCGGCCCGGTACTCGAAAGGCGCAACAACACCTTCAAGCATGATTGCAATGCCTCTGGCATTCGGTGCTCTTATGTTATGGCGGGTTGCGCAAGGATCCCTTTGGGGATGCCGGGTTCCTTTCGTTCCGGTCCGCCAACCTTGTGTAATCCGTCACCCCATCTGCTTGGCGGCAGACGGTGATGGTTCCTCTTACGAAAGGAGCTCCACCATGTTCAAACCTACACCGAATCCGCCAGAGGCGGCCTCCACTCCCCCGCACACCAAATCCAAAACCAAAAAGCTCGACGAAGCCGCCAATCGCGCTCTGGATTTCTATCTGTCGCCAAAGACAAAATCTGAAGACGCGAGTAAACCAGGCCAGCTCTTCACCGTCATAAAAGACATCGACAACGAAAGCCTCCTGGCCAACCTCAGCGAAACCCTGGCTTCAGCCGATGCGATGGTCGGCGACCTGGCCTTCGAACTGGAAGGTTCCCGCCGCCACATCGCTCTCGGCATCCAGCAACTGATCGAACTGAGTTCATTACTGGCGAACCGTGCGCTGGATAACGTCGACCCACGATAGCCGCTACACCACCAACCCCTGTGGCGAGGGAGCTTGCTCCCGCTGGGTGGCGAAGCCGCCCCAAAAAGGCCGACGCATTTTTCCAGACACACCGCATCGTCCGGTTTGCGACGGCTGCGCCGTCGAGCGGGAGCAAGCTCCCTCGCCACGGGTACAACACAATCATCGGGACATCACTCACGCCCCAACCCCACGCACACCCGCGCCAACAAGGGGCGATTTACGGTCAAACTTATTGGCCATTTCGATCCCCTTTTGGCCTCTCCTGCCGTTCTCCAAAACCTCAAGCGCCGCAAGACTGTGATTCAACGAATCAGCCCTGCGGAGAACAACAATGCTGACGATCTACTCAGACGATCACCACCTGCACCACGGACGTTGCGAGTTGATGGACGGGCAGTTGATGCCTTGCTTCGAAATGCCGTCCCGGGCCGATCATGTGCTGGATCGGGTCAAGGCTCAGGCACTGGGCCCGGTGCAGGCGCCGCAGGATTTCGGCCTCGCGCCGATCCAGCGTATCCACGGCGCGGCGTACCTGGAATTCTTCAAGGGGGCTTGGGATCGCTGGGCGGAACAGCAACGCGACGGCGATTTGCTGCCCTTCACCTGGCCGGCGCGGACCCTGCGCGCGGTCATTCCGAAAAGCTTGCACGGCCAGCTTGGCTATTACAGCTTCGACGGCGGCGCGCCGATTACCGCGGGTACTTGGCAAGCGGCGTACAGCGCCGCCCAGGTGGCCCTCACCGCCCAGGCTGAAATCCAGCGCGGCGCCCGCAGTGCCTTTGCGCTGTGCCGGCCGCCAGGGCACCACGCCGCCAGCGACTTGATGGGCGGTTATTGCTACCTCAACAACGCCGCCATCGCCGCCCAGGCGTTCCTCGACCAGGGCCATAGAAAGGTCGCGATCCTCGATGTCGATTACCACCACGGCAACGGCACCCAATCGATTTTCTACGAACGCAGCGACGTGTTGTTTGCCTCGATCCATGGCCACCCGGAATTCGAATTTCCATTCTTCCTCGGCTACGCCGACGAGCGCGGTGAAGGCGCCGGCGAGGGTTTCAATTTCAACTACCCTTTGCCCGCAGGTTCAGGTTGGGACACCTGGAGCGCCGCGCTGGAGCAAGCCTGCGGCGAAACCCAGGGCTACGACGCCGATGTCATCGTCGTGTCCCTGGGCGTGGACACCTTCAAGGACGACCCGATCTCCCAGTTCAAGCTCGACAGCCCGGATTACCTGGCGATGGGCAAGCGCATCGCGGCGCTCGGCAAGCCGACCCTGTTCGTGATGGAAGGCGGCTACGCGGTGGCAGAAATCGGCATCAATGCGGTGAACGTTCTCGAAGGTTTTCAAAGCGCCCAATGAGGAATAAAGCATGAAAAGACTCAAGCGTTTAATGGCTCCAGCCCTGTGCGCCGCGCTACTTTGCGGCGCCGCCCAGGCCCAAGAGCGCACCTTGCGTGTCTACAACTGGTTCGACTACATCACGCCCAAGGCCCTGGACGATTTCAAGGCGCAGAACAGCCAGGTCAAGCTGGTCTACGACATCTTCGACACCAACGAGGCCTTGGAGGCCAAGCTGCTGACCGGCAATTCCGGCTACGACGTGGTGGTGCCGTCCAACGTGTTCCTGGCCAAGCAGATCGAGGCCGGCGTGTTCCAGCCCCTGGACCGCAGCAAACTGCCGAACTGGAACCACCTCGATCCCAAGCTGATGAAGCTGATCGAGGCCAATGACCCGGGCAACAAATTCGCCGTGCCCTACATGTACGGCACCATCCTGATCGGCTTCAACCCGGACAAGGTCAAGGCCGCCCTGGGTGACAACGCACCGGTGGACAGCTGGGACCTGATCTTCAAGGAAGAGAACCTCAGCAAGCTCAAGCAATGCGGCGTGGCGCTGCTCGACTCACCTTCGGAAATCCTGCCCCTGGCCTTGCAGCACCTGGGCCTGGACCCCAACAGCAAGAAGCCGGCGGACTACGCCAAGGCCGAAGCGCTGATGATGAAGATTCGCCCACACATCACCTATTTCCATTCCTCCAAGTACATGGCCGACATCGCCAACGGCGACATCTGCGTGGCGGTGGGTTACTCCGGCAGCTTCTCCCAGGCCGCCAACCGCGCCAAGGAAGCCAAGAACGGTGTGACGGTCGACATGCGCCTGCCCAAGGAAGGCGCGCCGATCTGGTTCGACATGCTCGCCATTCCCAAAGGGGCCGCCAACCCGGACGACGCCTACACCTTCATCAACTACCTGTTGCAACCGAAGGTGATCGCGCCGGTCAGCGACTTCGTCGGCTATCCGAACCCGAACAAAGACGCCACAGACATGGTCGACCCGGCGATCCGCAACAACCCCAACCTGTATCCGACCGAAGCGGCGATGGCCACGCTCTATACCTTGCAACCGTTACCGAGGGATGCCGAACGGGCACGGACACGGGCCTGGACCCGGATCAAATCCGGGCAGTAGCCTGTAGCGAGGAGAGCGTTATCAGGGCTGCTTCGCAGCCCCAGCGGGGCGGTGCGACGTTTCGTTAAATCCCCTCGCCACAAGGTTTACTTGGCATATACATAGTTACCACCTTCCCTGGCTTGCCCCTCCCTAGCATGGAATCCCCGAAGCATTCAGCGGCGGGAATTCCACCTATCGCAAGACAGGGAGCGTCAGATGACCAGAACCTCTACAACCACGAACACTACACCCGAAGCCAGCCTCAAGAATGCTGTGCTCAACCAGCTACTCGCAGGGCCCACCTCCCCGGAAGTAGCCGCCGTGCTCCTGCGCAGGGCCCTCAAGAAAATGTATCCGACACTGGACCTCGATCCGCTCAACACAGTCGTTGGCGAGCCTCGCTGGGACATTGTCGATGGCGAAATCCTGGAACTGCCCACCCGTTACGAAACCCTCAGCGATATGGTGGCTGAACGAGTAGGCGTGAACGATTCGACCATGCTGATCGAAGGCGTGCACTTTCTGACCCAACTGCCGATCAGCACCCCGGAGGTGCATCTGCCGGTACGTATCGAACAGATCGGAGCCCTGATCAACGAACTGGAGCCCGTCATGTTGTCCGCCTGCCAAGAACAACAACTGGCGTACTGGAACGCTTCAGTGGGCACATCCGGCCCACGCTGGCATGAACTCTCCAGAACCTTGCGCAAGATCTGGGACGTCAAAGAGGTCAATGGCTGGACTGCGACTGAGTGCGACATGGCCAGGCAATTGTTCCTTTACCCCAACCAGGAGGACCGCAAGGAACATGATCGCTACGATACTCACGCGTACCTGATCGACATCGATGAAGTTGACGGGAGCAAAGTCAGTCGCCTGAACGAAAACTCGCTGGTGGTACTGATCGGAACCATCGCCAGCAAAGAGGTCATCCTTACGTACTCGCTGCGCGACAGCTATAAAAAATTCGATTCACAGCAAGCGCTGGGGCAATTTCTCCCGACGCAACTGGACACCACGTTCCGCAAGAAAATCCAGTGGCGGCTGTATGAGCCCACCGGCAACATCTTCGATCACAAGGCCTGCGGACTGATCGCCATGCAGGTCAAGATCCTCGGCTCCCCCAGCTTTCTGAAAAAAGTTGCATCCATCGAGGACGACCAGCCAGTGACCAGCGGGCTGGACGCAGACAAAGGTCTTGGCGCGACCTGGTTCGACAAACAGATACCCGACTGGCTGCTGGCAGCGTCGATATCCGATCAGATTCTGTTCGCCCAGCACATGAAAAACCTTTCGGCGCTGAGCAGTTCCCATGCCGGCAAGACCTACCTGGACGCTATTGCGCCTATCAAAGAGTTTGCGTTGAACGCCCTCAAGAAGCAGATTCAAGCGGACCATGCCGACGCTTCGACGCTCGATCCGGAAAAAATCGAGATCCAGATACGCAGCCTCGTGGCCTGGGGATCCTTCATTGTTCCTGGCAAATTCGAGACCACCCGGTTCAACCTCGTTGAGCTGGCCTTGCAAAACCTGATTGCACTCCCCCTCGGTAACAAAACCGTCAGGTCCCTCGACAACAAGCCGTTGCCCACATGGATGACGGCCGACTACATCGAAAGCCTCATCACCAAAATCGATATCGGTCGCGTCTATCCCGATCTGGTGAAGAGCAAACTGCTCGACGATCCGGCCGAATCGAGCCGCCGCGAAGAGTTGTACACCTCCCAGTTGCGCATTCAACTGCCCATGCTGGCGCTGGAGGGAAAGATCCGTGGGCATGGGAACATAGACGAACGGGGTTACCGTTATGTCGCCGCACTGATGGAACCCGAGGAAGCCGACCGCAAGGTCGACGGACAACCCATCGTCCTGCGCCGGCTGGCCTTCATATCCGAACAAAAGTTGCTCCCTTCGGAAGACGTCGTGACCAACATGTTCGTGATCGGTCCGAAGAATCCAGGCGCCGGTCCCTGCCTACTTTATCGACCGTTGCTTGAGCCGCAGTTGTGCCAGTACCCCTCGTCCAGCAACCTGTTGTATGCGATCAGGCAAACCCCTGAATTGCGTCAATCGGTCCTGGCCTGGCTGCCCGATGAGGTGCGCAGCAATTACAGCCGATACATTTTCTCGGGCCCCCTGCCCTCACCCTGGATCATCGTTGAGTTTGCGACGGACCCTTTTACGTCATGGCTCGATAGCGCCCCCGTCGGTTTGAGCGAAAAAACCTTGGAGCCCGACTTCCTGCCACTGTTGTTCAAGGCCAATGCCAATGCTCTGGTCGAGCTTGCAGATCGGCAATCGGTCTCCAACAGCGAAACCCGCTGGAGTACGTTCAAGCAGGCAGGCTGGCTGATTTTCAACCTGGCCCTGCCTTACCTGGGCGCTGCCGTGGGCACCGCCGTCTGGCTCTGGCAAATTCTGGATGACATTGAAACGCTGATGCAGGACAGCGAACACGCCAACGACCAGGCCACATGGGAGGCATTCGTCGACCTGCTGCTGAACCTGGCCATGGCGATCACCACTCACGCTATCGACCATGCCAGAGAGGGCACACGCAGTCGCCGGGCACCGGCGCCGGAGGTGATAGAGGAGCCGGTCAAGCTGGTTAAACCCAAGCTCATCATCGAAAAACTCACGCCTTTGACCGCTAAGGAACCGCCCCCCGAGCACTATGAGTCCATCCATTCCATCGGTGCCTTGACAGGCAAATCGGGAGAGGATGCGAAGCTCCTCGAGACGTTCAGCATCGACGCCCCAGAAAAACCAGGGCAGCCCCACACCGACGGCACGTTCAAAGGCCTCTACGAGCAAGAGGGGTTGCGGTACGCCAAAATGGCAAACAAATGGTTCAACGTGACGCTGGAGGGAGATAAGGTCTGCATCGTCGACGGAAAAAGTCCCACGCGCCTGGGCCCTGCCCTGAGGCTGGATACACACGGCAATTGGCATATCGACACCCGCCTGCGTCTGCGCGGCAGCGGATCAAAAGGTGCGATGCAAAGAGTCATCGCCGACACCCACCGCCGCAGCATTCAACTGCTTGCCGAACTGAACCGCTTCGAAGAAAAAAAACCGGAGCATCAGGCGCTGCTGACAATGAACGTGCAAGAGTTGAACAACGCCTCGGGCTCCACCAAGGAGATCAAGCGCAACGTTTACTTGAGCACTTTGAAAACCCAGCGCGAAAGCTACGAAGAAGCGTTGAACATACTGACGCAATGGCCCGTCTTCCAATCAAGACCCGACGCGCCCAAAGCCAGGCTTGGCTACCTGAACGCACAGATCAACTTCACGTTCGAAGAGATAGACACGCTGAAGGAGCGGTTTACCCCAGCCCTGAGAACAGCCATGGGCATGGCCACCACCGGCGTCGCAGTCGTGGAGCAACACCACGTCGATGCAGCCGAAAGCATGATCCGGGTCGGCGAGGACATGAACGAGCGCCTGGATTACATGGAGACACGTTTTTCCAGGCTCAAGGTACTGGGGCGTGAAGGTTTTGAATTTATCCGGCAGCACCGTGGAAGAATGCCGACCTACAAGAGCGACGGTATTCGCCTTATCCAGTTGGACATGTATCGCCACCTTTGCCTATCACTCGATAGCGTCAATACGATGCCCGAAGGCTGGGCAGTCATTAACCAACTGGTTGATAGCGCCACGATCGCCTTTCAAAGCCTGCACGACGCCATCGAAGAACGCAGCGTGATCCGGCTGGATGAGCAAATCGATGCATTTGGCAGCCTCACGGAACAGTTCACCGCCCTTGAAGAACAACTCGAATACGTGGGTACTGAATACAAGGACAGCGCCCGGCCGGCCGAACTCAATAGGCTGAGCAAGCAGATCGGCGGCCTGAAAAAACGGGCAGTGCGACATCTGGCCCAGGCCCTGGATGAGAGAAGCAACCGGCGCAGCATGGGCAACCCTTACGAGCCACGCCCCAGGTTCAGGAAGAAGTTCATCAGGGCACGCTTTTGGGGCCTTGTCAGTGGTGAGCCTCGTTTAACGAAAATGCAGGAAGAAACCGATTGGGTCGACGTGAAAAACCCAGTCACGGACAAGATCATCGCCACCTTCCACCGCAAGGGAACGGGGGAGTGGGTGCCCCATGCGCTCGCCGATACGCCACAGATCGTCCCGTCCCTGGCAACCAGCCTCGCAAAGGGCCAAGCCCTGATCGATGGGCTGGAGGCATTCCAGGCGCAGGTCGAGGAGCAGATGAATGCGCCAGGCCGATCGCCCACCGGCATCGGGATGATTCTGAACGCTCATGCAAACAGGATGGAGAAAGTCGGCATTGCAATCAAAAAGGCAATGGACAGTGCCTCGAACGAAACCGTTGAAGTTTCGGTGAAACAAAAGCGTACGGCCGAAGCCTTGCGTACGGAACTCAAGACGCAAGCGAAGGCCCTTTATGAGGACGCCTTCGATGCCGTACTGAACGTCATTAAACATCGTCCCCCGACCATGGATGGCGTCATATGGCTTAAAAGCCGCAATCGCATTTCCATCACCAAACTAAAGAACCGACAAAAAAACAAAGGCCCGCTTCACGGCTATCTCGACCGGTACGAGATCAGGGACGAGAAGGAAAACAAAACGCTTTGGTTTGCGGACTTCCGTTACTCCACCGACTGGGTCCCCGCCCACGCCTACCTTTCCGGTCGCTTGAAAACACCGGAACAAGTCAACAAGGGAGCACGCGCCGATGCCACCCAGGACCTCACCCAGCGTCAACTGATCGATCTTTACCGCAGCGAAATTGCGGTGGACCAGGCCAAGGAAGTGTTCTTTCCAAAGCAGCCCTCATAACGGTCAGGATCTGAGTTTCCAGGCCTTTGCCAGGTTCGCCAGCGCGATGCCAATCGCCGTTGGCGGAACAGCCGCAAACCCCAGCACCAATCCGGCACGCACAGGCGTCGTGGTGGTGGGCAACCAATAACTGCTCAAGCCATTGATTTCGACACCGGCAGCGGTGGCTTGAGCGATCAGTTCGCGCTCACGCTCGGGGCTGTCCACCGGTACGGTGACATGCAGCCCGGCTACGACCGTGGGCATGGTGCCGACGCCGGCAACCGCCTTCGGCCAGCCGGCCAGCAGCGCGTCACGCCGGGCCAGGGCGGCCCGCCGCATGCGCCGGATGTGCCGTTGAAAATGCCCGGCGGCCATGAACTCGGCCATCACCGCCTGGGTACTGACTTCGGAGTGACGCACGTCCACGGCGCGCCGTCGGGCAAATGCATTGACCAGGCCGGGCGGCAACACCAGGTAGCCCAGGCGCAGGGCCGGAAACGCTACTTTGCCGAATGTGCCGACGTAGAGCACACGGCCCTGGCGATCCAGTGCCGCCAAGGGTGCCAGCGGCGCGCCGCTGTAGCGGTATTCGCCGTCGTAGTCGTCCTCGACGATCCAGCCGTCGTTGCGCTCGGCCCAGGCCAGCAGTTCCAGCCGACGCGCGAGGCTCATGACCACCCCGGTCGGGTATTGATGGGACGGTGTGACGTAGGCCAGCCGGCAGTGGCTCAACGTACCGAGCGCCGTGCAGTCGAGGCCATCGTTATCGACCGGCACACCCCTCACCTCGGCACCGGCCACGGCGAACGCATGCCCGGCGGCGCGGTAGCCGGGATTTTCCACCGCGACGATGTCGCCAGGGTTCACCAGCAGCTGTGCACAAAGACTAATGCCTTGCTGTGCACCGCTGGTGATCACAATTTGTTCAGCCGTGCAGTGCAGGCCACGGGAGCTGCGTAGGTAAGCCGCGATCAGGCCGCGCAAGCGTGCGTCACCTTGCGCGTCGCCATAACACAGCTGTTGCAGATCCGGCTTGCGCCAGAAAGCCGCATTCAGCTTGGCCCAGACGTCGAATGGGAACAAATCGAACGCCGGAACCCCGACCCGGAACGCCTTGGGCGGACCACTGGGCGGCTGGGGTAAATGGTGTTTTTCAACGCGGTTTAACCCATCACTGTGGATAACTTTACTGGATGGGCCCACAGGTAAATCGAGCCAATCTGTGGATAAGGCTGTGGGTAAGCCTGTTGAAAAACCTGTGGACACTTTTGTGGATATGTTTCTCAGCGGCAGCGCCGTCGAAGACAGTTTTGCCACATAAGTCCCATCGCCCACGCGCCCTTCGATGAAGCCCTCGGCGTAGAGCTGGTCGTAGGCGCGTACCACGCTGTTGCGCGAGATCGACAAGGCCGCCGCCAAGTCACGGCTGGCGGGCAGACGCGTGCCGCTGGCCAGGCGTCCATCCAACACCCGTGCGCGTAGCGCCTGGTAAAGCTGGCGACTGAGCCCCTGCCGGCGGTCCAGCTCGATTCCGGCGGGGTTGAACGACAGTGGCGGCACGGCGTTGTTCATGACAACCCTCGTAAATGGACCTATCGAATTGGTCATAAGTGGCTCTTACAACAGACCAATAGCCTGCCTAGGATGCTCCCATTCGCCAAGGAAAATCATCATGTACAACCCGAAAGCCTTTGCCGTCGAAGACCTGCCCCAACTGCACGGCATGATGAATGATTGCCGTCTGGCCGTATTGATCACTCGCGGTGAACACGGTTTGCAGGCCAGTCACTTGCCGTTGTTGCTGGACACGCAACAGGGCCCCAATGGCAGCCTCTACGGGCACATGGCCCGGGCCAATCCACAATGGCGCGACCTGGAAGCCGGCGCCGAGGCCTTGGTGATCTTCGCCGGGGCCGATGCCTACGTCAGCCCCAGTCTCTACCCCGGCAAGGCCGAACACGGCAAGGTCGTACCAACCTGGAACTACGTGGCCGTACATGCCTACGGCACGGCCGAGGTGTTCAGCGACCCTCATCGTCTGCGCAACCTGGTCGGCGCCCTCACCGACCGCCACGAAACCGGCCGCGCCCAGCCCTGGACAATCGACGATGCACCGGCCGAGTACATCGACAGCATACTCAAGGCCATCGTCGGCTTTGCTCTGCCGATCCAGCGCTTGGAGGGCAAGCGCAAACTCAGCCAGAACCGCAGCCCAGCCGACGCCGCCGGCGTGCGCAACGGCCTCGCCGCCAGTCTCGACCCACACGACCAGACGCTCGCGCGGCTGATGCCTGATCCATTGTCCAAGGAGTGAATATGAGCCAGACCGAAATCCGCCTCGTCAGCGCTGACGATCACGCCGCATGGCTGCCGTTGTGGCAGGCGTACCTGCGTTTCTACAACACCGAATTGCCAGACGCGGTCAGCCAAAGTACCTGGCAACGCTTGCTCGATGACCGCGAGCCAACCCACGGTGCCCTCGCTTGGAACGGCGACACGGCAGTGGGCCTGGTGCATTTCATCTACCATCGCTCGAACTGGAGCATTGAAAACTCCTGCTACCTGCAAGACCTGCTGGTGACGGAGCAGAGCCGCGGCACCGGTGTCGGTCGCCAGCTCATCGAGTTCGTCTACCGCACGGCCAAGGCCGATGGTTGTTGCAAGGTGCACTGGTTGACCCACGAAACCAACGCGACCGCGATCCAGCTTTACGAGCGCATCGCTGAACGTCCAGGTTTCATCCAATTTCGCAAAGCCCTGTAAGGAGCGCAGCATGTCGACTTCACTCGCCGATTGGAAAGGTGTCCCGGCGCCCTCTACGCAACTGATCGAAGGGCGCTTCATCCGCCTGGAAAAACTTGACCCGGCACGCCATGCCGACGGTCTGTGGCAAGCCCTCGAAGGTCCCGGGGCCGACCCGAAGCTCTGGGATTACTTGCCTTACGGCCCGTTCAAGGATCGCGGCGCTTTCGATGCCTGGCTGGCGAATCATGCCGCCAATACCGACCCCTACTTCTTCAGCGTGATCGACCGCGCCAGTGGCGACGTTCAAGGCATTCTCAGCCTGATGTCCATCGTCCCGGCCCAGGGTCGCATCGAGATCGGCCACGTGACCTTCGGCGCGCCGATGCAGCGTTCGCCGAAAAGCACCGAGGCGGTGTACTTGTTGGCCAAGGAGTCTTTCGCCCTGGGTTATCGCCGCCTGGAATGGAAGTGCAACAACGGCAACGCCCGCTCCAAGTACGCCGCCGAACGGCTGGGGTTCACGTTTGAAGGCGTGTTCCGCCAGCACATGGTGGTCAAGGGGCAAAACCGCGACACCGCGTGGTACTCGATGCTCGACTCGGAATGGCCGGCGATTGGGGCGGGATTCGAGCGGTGGTTGAGTGAGGAGAACCAGCGCGAGGGTGGGCAGGTGCGGGGGTTGGTGGAGTGTCGGTCACAGGGTGTGGGTGACTGAGGGTCCGCTATCGCGAGCAAGCTCGCTCCCACAAGGGATCTGCGGTGAACACTGGATCTGTGGACACTGAAGACCCCCTGTGGGAGCGAGCTTGCTCGCGAAGGCGGCGTTACAGTCGACATTAATGCCAACTGACCCACCGCATTCGCGAGCAAGCCCGCTCCCACAGGGCTTGGCGGTGTCACTCAGGTTTAGGCTTCACCTCACCAATATTCTTGAGTGAATCCGGGGTTACGCCCCGCCTTGCGTACTGCCAGGCCCAGTCCGGAATGGCCAGGTGGCTTTCCACGTACACGGCAAAATCCAAACGGCTATGGCCCAGGCGATTGGTTGGGAAATCGAAGTTATACAGATACTGCTGGGCCCGCCGTTGGCCGATGGACAGCAGGCGCTGGATAATCTGGTTCGCGCGGAACTCGTCCGGTGCAAGGCTGCTTCTCAAGGCGAGGGCAAGATGCAACTCGGAATTCAGCGCCCTGGGTTCGGCCAGTGTCTTTCGGATGGTGGCGTCGCTGAAGTGCGGCCCGATCAGGTCGGCCCAGATCTGGCTGGCGTACTCCTGCTGGAGCTTTTGCAGAGAGCCCCAGAGATTCGGGGTGTCGAATAACAGGGCAACCCTGGCGTTGGACGGAGGCTGTCCCGCAAAGCTGAACAGTTTTGCGACAGCGGGTATATCGTTGTCCATGATGTTCCCCCAGGCGCCACCCAGGAACACCAGGAAATCCGCCAACGCTTCTTGATGAACGACGATATTCTCCAGGTTCCGATCATCAAACAGCTGCATCCAATCGACATCAATGTTTCTTGTGCGCTGCAATTCGGTGGACCGGGTACTGGCATACTCCGCCAGAAGCTGGAATCGCCTGTCGGACAAGCCCGGGTTACGTATCCACCTGGCCACCTCACTGACGCGCAGCAGGCCGCCCAGGTTATGGGCGATGATCGGCGACCTGAGGAGCAGGTCCGCCCGCCTCAGCAAGTTCGGAAAACGCCGGAGGGCGGTCTTGAGCAGGTCCACGGTCTTGTCCGCCGTGTCGAAGTAGATGAAATGCTCGAACAACTCCGCAGTGTCGTCCACATACCTGCCGGCATCACTGACCAATAGATCCTTGGCATCATCCAGGTCGTCGCTGTTGACCAGATAGGCGCCATCGAGCAGTGCTTCAATCTGATCCTCGTCAAGACGGCCGTGCAGCGCATCGTCATATAGGACATAAGCCGAACTGTTACGCGGGTGATGATCGATCAACTGCCGTGCGGTGACGCCGTACTCCAGCATGATATGGGCCACGTCGTTGGACATCAGGAGGTACTGGTTATCGAGCAGTCGCTGGACGAGCTGAGGCTCAACAGGTTCTATCAGGAGATCCTCGAACAGTTGCCGCATGGCTTGTCGCTCCTGCCCGGAATAGGGTGCGTTGACGCTGGGCGCCAATTTCGCCGGCGGCCGCTGCGACAATAGGCGTCCGACTTGCTGGAGGATTTCCGGTGGCAGCCTGGAGGCCGGATTGGCAGTGATCGCCGTACCCACCGAACTGTTTGCATGCAACTCCAGGTAGCGCAAGGTCGGCTGGAACAGGCGATACGGGTTGGGCGCGCCATAGACGATCCGGGTGAGATCGAGCATCGCCGCCGAGCCCAACAGGTTGTCCAGCGAAGACGCATTCTCTAAGAGCGCCTGTTGTATCCCGGTTGGAGGCGGCGCGACGTATTGCTCGATGTGTGGATGCTGTTCGATGTAGTCGGCCACTTCGTTGCGCCAGCCTTGCATCGAGAAGGTTTCCTGGGCCTGTCCTTCATTCAGCCCGCGGGTGACGGCATTGAAGAAACAATCGCCGTCGGCAGGAATCTTCACGACTTCGCCATTGAGTTGCAGGCTGTAATGGTCCTGGGTCATGCGCGTCAGGACGATATCCGTATCGGCTCCATCCGGGTGGTTTTCCATTGGGTAAATGGTTTCTTCCTGTCCGGGCGTGAAACGCACCGACCAGACCTGTTCAGGGACCTGTCGGTTGATGATCAGCAGACTGCGGTTTTGCGGCCAATTGGCCAGGCGCGTCATGATCGACGGAATCAGGTCCATCAGTTGATTGTTCCAGGTGCCTGGCGTGCGAATCTGCGCGGACAGAACGGAAGACGAAAAGGCCGCCTTCTTGGGTTGCGAAGGGCCTGGCTGGGGGTTCGAATCCCCCCGCCGTTTTCCACCTCCGCGGCCAAACCCCACGGCACGCCACTCCCCATCCCTCATCCGCGCCACGGTGCTGCGCATTACCCCGCTGGAGCGGATGTCCAGCCCTGTGTCCGGGTTGACCAAGGTGGCTTCGGTGGCATCCAGCCTCGTATGGTCATGCACCCGGAACACCGTGCCATCGGGCTGGCGCACATACACGGGGCGGGCAACTACGCGACCCGTCGCCTGGTCGCTGAGCGTCGCACGATAAAAGCCTCGGGCGTCTCCCGCCAGGCCCTGCATCACCGAGGTGTCCGCCACGGCGTGAGGGCCATAGATCGCGCGATCCAACGGCAAGCCAGTCAGCGCCTCCTCCGGACTCTGGCGCGCCGTCACCGCGCGGAAAAACGACTGGCTTCGCGTGGGCACCGCCACGCCCGCGGACAGGCGCCATCCACCGTGGTTCGCCACGGCGTGCACCAGCGCCAAGGTCTTGAGGTTCAGCGGAATGGCCCCGGTCCTGAATATCAACAACCCGGTCTTGATGGCGCTCTTGAGCATCTGGATACCGGGCGCCAGGAACAGGCCGGCCAGCTCCAGGACAATCTCGATCACCATCTGCCCGAACCGGCCATAGGTTTGATGGCGAACATCCCGGTTGCTGTTGGAACGGTGATCGGCATGGGCGCTGTGAAAGTGCACGTGCGCCCGATGCAGCGTCTCAAACAGGTTGCCGGTGATCAACGCGCCACGAATCAACGGACGACCACCCTGCTGCCCCAGTGTCCGCTTGATTTCTGCCGGGTTGCTGGTGGAAATACGCGCCCGGAAATAGGCCTGCCAGTCCTCACGGGGCAACAACTGCGCAATGCCATCGCTCAGATCGGCAAACTCATGGAAGTCCTCCCCTTCGGGCGCGTCCGGGAAATAAACACCGACGGTGCCCTTGATATCCGGCCCCGCCTGATCGGAAAAGATCAGCGCGCCATCGATGCTGATCGCATTGCTCTGCCTGGCCTGCTGCCCGCCCGCCGCCATGCTGCCACCCAGCAAAAGACCGTAGACGTGCACCGTGCGCCCCATGACCGGTGCGCGACGCTCGGCTGATGGCGAGCGCAGGACGGCGTCGAGCCAGAGGGCGAGCTTCTTTGTCGGTTTCGGCGGACTGAAAGCCTTATCCATCAGGCTGGCCTTGAACACGTCGTCGCCCTTGAGCGAGGCCTCGAAGGCTTTGAATTTCAGATTGGCGAGGTACGCGGTCTGCCAAGTCTTTTTATAGGCCGGTTTATTCATCGCCTCCTTGAGCATGGCTTGATAACTGCCACCGGCATCGATACTCGTGACCATCCGCGCGAGTTCGCGCCCGGTCAACGTGATGAAATAGCCGTTGGCCGGATTCCGGATGCGTTGACCCTCCTCATCGACCAGATAAACGCTCAATACTTCGCGCAGGGCATTCGGGTATTGAGCCGGGCGCAGGTTGTCGAGTAACAGTTGGGTCAGGCTGGCGCTGCGCGACTGCCTTGGGTTGGCACGTTTGCCATAGTAGAACGTGACCAGGCTCTGGTCCGGATCGGGATCGATGCCGGGGTGCACGTTTTTTTGCAGGTACGCTTTGACCTTCTGGCGGGTGAACTGCAACAAGGTCTGGATATCGCTACTGCCCAATTGATAGGCCGCCTCCAAGACCTTCGTTTCCAGGCTGCGATAGTTCGACTTCTCCGAACGCGTGGCGGTTTTATAGAAGTCGCCGCGACTGTTTTCAACCAGGATTTCCTGACGGACCGCCAGTGGCCCGGCCAGCGACAGCACGGGCAAGTCCAGCGCATCTTCAACGTTCTGGGCAAAAGCCGTCAAAGCGACCGTCTCGTTTTGCGCAGCATTCAAAAACCTTTCCAGGGCGGCGCTTTGGATCTGCAACAGGTCATCTGCCGCCACTTCAAACACAGGCCCGGACAATTCAGAGGAGATATCCCGGATAGCACGGTTCTGCCCTTCGTAGATCGGACTCACTTTATTGATCAGGTCTTGGACAGAATTGAATCGCTGTATTCCGCCTTCCAGGGAGTACAGGAACAGATAGGGTTGATCGGTCCGCTTGATCACCATCGCCGCCGGCCATTTCCGGGGCGCTGCGGTGCCCCTATCGAGCATGACGGCGTACACATGGGGAATGGGGGCCCGCAGCAAGCGGTTTCTGTCGGCCATGGAAGGATGGGTGGTGATGAGGTCCAACAGGCGATCTTCCTCAGCCTGCCGGGCTCGCTCAGTTTGGCTCAGTTGGGGGGTTGGATCGCGATCGATTTTGTACAGGTCGAAGAGATGCAAAAAACGTCGGGACAGCAGAAAAGCGAGCGTCGCCCGCACGGTGGACGGGGTGGGCGTGTCGAGGACGTCCGGGGCGTTTTTCTGATTGCGAAAGTGGATGAGGTCATCGCGGAACTGGCGCTTCAATTCTTCATTAACGGTGGGCTGGGCGACATAGAACACGGCCTCCATGATCGCTGCCGTTTTCGTGTCCAGCGGGCTGGCAAAGACGCTGTCGGCCTCCTCCACCGAGTCTGGGCGACTGAAGAAACCCACGCTGCCGACCGAGTAAGTGGGCGGTGTATCTGTCACCAGGCAGTCCAACATCACGTCGGAAAAACGCTGCGACGAGGTCAATGAACGGCCGCCCGCCGCGTCAACGGTAAAGTGATTCACATGCCAGTGATCCGGGTCGATGTCTTGAAGCGGCGATCCACGGAATTTTTTCTGCGCAATCTTCGTCTTGATCCGATTGGCCAGCAGGTTCTTGAGCACCGCGTCGAACGTCGGAAGAGCGGCAAACAAGCGCGCCAGCTTCACCTGATTGGTGTCCAGCAACGCCAATTGCCTGACCTGTTCTTTTTCACGGGTACCGAGCAGATTGCCTTGGGCATCCACCTCAGTCATGACGGGCTGGCCGATGCCCTGATAACCGGGCGCAATGCCGGCGCGCAATTGCTGCAAAACGTCTGGCGCAAGGGCCTTGCCGTTGACCCGCAGTGCCGAGAAGTCCAGGGACATGTGACTGATGTGGGGGTAAATCCAACCTTCGCGCGGCGAATGGCCAGAGGAAGACCCGCGGCTTTGATGGGCGATCAGAAAGCCTTGGGTCACGGCGTCCCGCAAAGGCACCGAGGTGCTCTGGGCGGCGGCGGCCGAGTCGATGGTCTCGACTTCTTGATACGTGACGTTGATCTGCGCATCGCCGGTCAGGCCCCATTGACCTAGCCATTGATCGGCGAATACATGCGGTTGAAAGCGAGCGCCGTTGGCTAGCAGGCTGATGGGCTTCAGGCGCGCGGCAGGAAGAGGCGACGACGCGCCAGGTTCATGTTCAGAAAAGGCAGACATTGAGGTGTCCCGGTTGTGATGAGGGCTGGGACCCTATCGCGCCGTTCGACCGGTAATGACATACATATGTATAGGAGTGGCTGGCGGGTTCGGAGAAAAGCGTAAGGCGGGATGTCCTTCAAACCCTGCACTCAGCCAGCACCTTCGGGGTGCTGTTTGCAGAGCTTCATTCGTGGCGAGGGAGCTTGCTCCCGCTCGGTTGCGCAGCGACCGCAAAATCTTGGGGCTGCTACGCAGCCCAGCGGGAGCAAGCTCCCTCGCCACAGGGATCCCACGACCCGAAAAGATTCCAGCCGATCAGGGTAGCTGTTGCGCCAACACCGCAATATGCTCCGGCCCGATCCCGCAGCAGCCGCCCAAATGGCTGGCCCCGCGCTTCTGCCAGTCAGCCGCCCACTGCAGGTACCCCGGTGGATCGAGGTCTTCGCGCAGCGGATCCAGCCCGTCGTTGGCCGTCGCTTCCTTCGGTTGCGGCGGGAAGGCGTTGGCGTAGGCACCGATGTGGATCTTCGCCCCCAGACGCTCGAAGGTGTCTCGCGCCGCATCAATGGCCGCACCGATCACTTCCGGCTGGCTGCAGTTGAACAGCAGCGTCTCGACGCCCAGCTCAGCCGCGACCGCCGCAGCGTCCGCTACCGGTTCGCCGGAGCGCAGGCGCGGCACTTCGTCGGTGTCTTCATCTTTCAGGGTGAACGACAGCCAGAACGGCTTGCCGTCCTGCGGCAACCCGGCGTGAATCGCCCGCGCTTCGACGGTAGAACTTTGAGTCTCGGCCAGCCACAGGTCGACATGGGGCGCCAGGCCGGTCACCAGGGGCGTCAACAGTTCACTGGCGCGAGAAGCGTCGAACAGGTCGGGTCGATAGGAACCGAACAACGGTGGCAGCGACCCGGCCACCCGTACCGCTTTGCCTGAAGCCTGCACCGCCCGCTGCGCCAGCTCGCCAGCGAGGGCGGCCAGGGCTTGGCCTTCTGCGGCAAAACGCGCTTCACCAATGTGAAACGGCACCACGGCATAGCTGTTGCTGGTGATCACGTTGGCACCGCTGGCGATGTAAGCCGCGTGCACCGCCTCTACCGCCTGGGGCGCTTCGCTCAAGGCCAGGGCCGACCACTCGGGTTGCCGGAACGGCGCGCCACGGCGTTGCAGTTCGCGGCCCATGCCGCCATCGAGAATGACTGTCGTTGCTGCGCCCATATGCGATTCACTCATAAGCTTATGAAAAAATACTCACTACCGGAGTTATTCTTATAACTATTTAATACGCAGCAACCGACTAACTACAACTTATTTTTCTACCAGGGACCTCACGTGAAACGACAACCATTGCTGGCCCTGGGCCTCACCCTACTGGCCGCCTCGTCGCAAGCGTTCGCCGGCGCCACGCTGGATCGCATCGAACAGAAAAAAGAACTGGTCGGCGTGTTGATGGAAAGCTATCCGCCCTTCTCGTTCCTCAACGATCAGAACCAGCTCGATGGTTTCGACGTCGACGTGGCCAAGGCCGTGGCGCAGAAATTGGGCGTGAAGCTGCGTCTGGAAACCCCTTCCTGGGACGTGATCGCGGCCGGGCACTGGAGCGGGCGCTATGACATCTGCATCTGCTCCATGACCCCGAGCAAGGCCCGCGCCGAAGTCTTCGATTTCCCGGTGCAGTATTACGCCTCGCCAGCCGTCATCGTCGTCAACGCCAAGGACGACCGTATCCACGGCGCCAAGGACTTGAGCGGCAAGAAAGTCGGCCTCACCAGCGCCTCCAGCTACGAGAGTTACCTGAACAAGAACCTGGTGATCGAAGGCGCCGAGGACACCCGGCTAAGCTACCCCTTCGAGAACGTGCAGATTGCCCCGTATGACACCGACAACGTGGCGTTCCAGGACCTGGGCCTCGGCGCCGGAGTGCGCCTGGACGCGGTGCTGACCAACCTGGTAACCGCGCAGCCGCGCCTGACCGAAGACAAGCGCTTCAAGCTGGCGGGCGACCCGCTCTATTCCGAACCGAACTCGGTGGCCATTGAAAAAGGCGACGCCCAGTGGGACAGCAAGGTGCGTGAAGTCTTTGCCCAGTTGAAACAGGACGGCACCTTGAGCAAACTCTCGCAAAAATGGATCGGCGCCGACATCACCCAATGACTTCTTTTCCACCCCCTCAGCCACCGCCATCGGTGGCTGAGTCTCGCCTGCAAAAAATCTTCGGTTTTCGCACCCGGCTGTACCTGACCTGGGCCGCGATGCTGGTGCTGTTCGCGAGTTTCTTCCTGAGCTTCGACCTGAAGTTCTCCATCATCCTCGACAAACTGCCGAACCTGCTGGGTGTGCACCTGGCGCCCAATGGCTTTTTGCAGGGTGCGGTGCTGACCTTGTTCCTGTGCCTGTGCTCGATCGTCGCGTCGTCACTGCTGGGCTTCATCACCGCCCTGGCGCGGCTGTCGAGCAGCGCGGTGGCGTTCGGCATCGCCAGTTTCTACGCGTCATTCTTTCGCGGCACGCCGCTGCTGATCCAGATCCTGCTGATCTACCTGGGCCTGCCCCAACTGGGCGTGGTCCCGGGCGCCATCGCCGCCGGGATCATCGCGCTGTCGCTGAACTACGGCGCCTACCTGAGCGAAATCTTCCGCGCCGGCATCCTCGGCGTCCCCCACGGCCAGCGCGAAGCCTCCCTCGCCCTGGGCCTGAGCGAAACCGTGATCTTCTGGCGCGTCACCCTGCCCCAAGCCATGCGCACCATCATCCCGCCAACCACCAACCAATTCATCTCGATGCTCAAGGACTCCTCCCTGATCTCGGTGATGGGGGTTTGGGAAGTGATGTTCCTGGCGCAGTCCTATGGTCGTTCCAGCTATCGCTATATCGAGATGCTGACGACGGCGGCGATCATCTACTGGTTGATGTCCATTGCGTTGGAACTGATCCAGGCGCGGATGGAGCGGCATTATGGGAAGGCGTATCTGAATAATCGCTGAGCCGTTACCAGCGTTGCCGGTATGACTCACCCACATGGGTGACAAATCAGTTCACGCACATAGGTAACAGTTTTTAACTGGCAAGCTCACTCCCAATGGGCTTACGGCGCTCATACGACGCAAAAACTTGTGGGAGCGAGCTTGCTCGCGATGACGTCAGCACAGCCAACATCACCGCAAACTGCCCCACCGCTTTCGCGAGCAAGCTCGCTCCCACAGGAGAAACGCGTTCACCCCAAGCTAGGCCGGCTATAAGGCCGCCTCGCTTTGGCTTTTGATCTTAGGCGCCCCGTTAAACCACGCTGGCCGAACGCAGGTATTGCGCAGTGGGCAACCCGGCATGGATGCCGGGTTAGCCGCGCTGGGCCATGGATGGCCCTTCGCGGCGGCCCACGGAGCAATGCCTGCGTTCGGGCACACCGAGCCTAGGCGAGGTGCCGAGTGGTGGGGCAAAAGCGTTTTGCTTACTTTTGCGCTTTTCAAAAGTGAGCCGCCGTCAGGGCGGAACCCTAAGTGGCCGTTACCGCAGAAACGGATATACACACCAACCTCAAAACCCCACCCAGCTCAACGACTAAGCAGGAAAATCCGCCTGAGGTGCAGCCGAATCGCTAGCAGGTGGAGTTTGGAGATCACACCCACCGATGCTCCACCCCAACACCTCCAACGCATCGCAACCGTCCTGCAACAGCAGATGCGCGGCGCTGGTGAAGTGTTCCAGGTCATAACCTTCGGCGTTTTTCATGCATAGACAGGACACGCTGTTGAGTAAGTCTCGAGCAGCTTTGATGCGATGCGCAGCAGTTTCCAAAAGATCGGAGGCGCCGGCTTCCGTGTCGATAAACAGCGTGGCTCCGGCGCTGGTATTTGCTTGAAGGGGGTGGAACTTGATCATCGGGTTGCTCTCTTGAGTTAGGAGCTACCGCCGTTCGCGGAGGCAGCAAAAAGCGCCGCCGTTGGGGGCGCTCGTGCACTCTTGTTCGACCGGCTAAGATCGGTCACCGATTTGTCGATGACGAGAGAACTATAGGCGAGGCCCTAATGACAAAAAACCGGGTTTCTTGATCTCGGAGCTATCCTACGCGAAACCCGGAACGGGTTTACAGATTCGATATTTGACAGACATATCTCGGAATCCAGCCACGCAGAAAGGTCTGGGTATGCTGTAGGGCAATGCTTCGAGACAAGGAGGCCGGCGCGGTGATGCTGTGATCACAGCGTGGGCAGCCTACAAGCTCCATCGCTATGTCTCGCCAGCGGCTAGGAGACGGCTGGCATCGCGACCCGGGGTGAAATTTTTAAAGTTCGACCTCATTCATGAGAGGTCGTACTCAATGCCCACCCAACACTCATATCTTCCCCAACATCTCGCTCTGGCAATAGCCTTGGCGCTCGGCTGTGTCGAGGTTTCGATGGCTCAGTCACCTGCCGAGACTCCTACGACGGCCGAGTTTCAAGAGCGTCTCAAAGCGCTCGAAGAAGCTACAGACACTAAGCATCACAGTATTGTCACCCCACGCAAAAAAGGCATGAAACTGACTAAGACCAATGACTTGGTCAACGTCAGCGCAAATGGCACGTTCGGCGGGACTGTTGATGGAGGTGGCGGAATCAACGTTCTGCGAATGGGCGATGCTCAACACTCTAAAGTACCTGAGACCCGCAATTTCGAGGCTTTGCATGTCACTAAAGGCGAATGGGAGCACACCGGGAATTTCGCTGGCTGGGGAGTGATCGAGCCGGAGACCACGCTGACCAACACCGGCCATATCGACGGACAAATCGGTGTACTCGGTATGTTCGATAACAAGGGCGTTGTCGCCAATAACGTGATCGTCGAGCAAGGCGCAGGCATGAGCAACTCAGGTGCCGTGAATGGGGCAGTCCATGTACTTGAGAAGGCCAGCTTCAGCGGCAACGGATCTGTAGGGTTCCTGAGCGTGGCGGGCCAGCTGAAGGTCGGTCCTGAAGTCGGTGCACCCTCGATCAGCGGAGACCTTGAACTATTGAAAGGCGCTGAATTGATCTACGGCATCAATGCTGCGGGCGCCAGCGCCACGGTCAATGTCGCAGGCACGGCGACGCTGAACGACGCGACCCTGAGAATCGACGCCGTACAGGTCGAGAACATGGGTACAAGCGAGCATACGGTAATCCGTGCAGGGAACATTGAGGGTGAGTTCGGCACGGTCATTAGCAATCTCGCCTTCATGACGGCGACCCCGCACTACAGCGGGACGGAGGTTGGCCTGACCTATGCGCGCAACGACATCTCCCTCAAGGTTGCAGCAAAGAACGAAAACGCAGAAAGATTCACCAACAGTATCGAAGATCCACAAACGGCCACGCCACTGCCGCCCAAGCCTGTCGACAAAGTAGCGGCTGCCCGGTCACCTACCACCCAAGCGAAAGTCGATCCGGCCCAACGTCCCCACCAAGCGTCGCCAGTCGCCAGCATTGAACCGAAACCCACCAGCCAGCCGCACACCACTCCCGTCGCGCAACCCAACGCAGCCGTCAATGCGCTGCTCGGTACCAACCTGCATACCGCCGCCAACGCCATCGACCAGTTAGCTGGCTACGACACCGCCGATCTGGGCAATGCCACCCTGAGCAGCGTCGCGCCAATCGGCACCGGAATGCTCTCGGCCATGGACCAGAGAAATTCAGAAAGCGTGCATGCCGACGGCCAAGTCTGGGTCCAGGCCATCGGCAAC
Source organism: Pseudomonas brassicacearum (assembly GCF_000585995.1). Lineage (NCBI taxonomy): Bacteria > Pseudomonadati > Pseudomonadota > Gammaproteobacteria > Pseudomonadales > Pseudomonadaceae > Pseudomonas > Pseudomonas brassicacearum. Next base: position 6,578,664 of record NZ_CP007410.1, read on the forward strand.
AGCGGCAGCATTGGTAAACAACTGGGCAACGATGCCCTGAAGCACTCGACAAAGGGTTTGCTGCTGGGAGCTGACTGGGCCGTCAGCCCTGATTGGCGTTTGGGGGTGATCGGCAGCAAGACACGAACCCGGCTGGACGGTCATCAATTCGACGGTGGTCTCGACAGTTGGCATTTGGGCGCTTATGCCTTGCGTCAGGACGGACCGCTAGCCCTGCGTCTTGGTGCCATTTATGGCGAACATGACGGCAGCACCAAGCGTCACTTAGCCTTCAACGGCTTCCGAGATCGCCTCAAGGGTCGTTACGATGCCAGCACGCAGCAGGTCTTCGGACAGGTCGGCTACAACCTGAACCTCGGTCATTTCAATGTCGAGCCCTATGTCCATTTGGGCTACCAGCGCTATCAACGCGATCGCTATACAGAGAAAGGTGGCGACGCGGCGCTGCAGTTCAATAGCCAGACTCAGGACCATTACAACAGCAACCTGGGCCTACGCCTCGCCCGGTCCTTCGCTCTTGACCAAGGCGTGCGACTGACTCCCCGCTTGAATCTTGGCTGGAAACACCTATACGGCGACGTCCGGGGCACCTCTCGTCAACGCCTGGCCAAGGGCGGCACTACATACACCGTCGAAGGCATCGAACTGGACCGTGACAGCCTGTTTCTGGAGGCGGGGTTGGACCTGGCCGTTTCGCCCCGGCATACCCTGGGGGTCAGCTACAACGGCGAAACGGGTCAAGACAACCGCAACGGCGCGCTGATGGGTCAATGGCGAATGATGTTCTGACCATTTCGCGGACAAAAAAAGGGGAGCACATGCCCCCCGAGGTTAAAACGTTGTATCGAGGCTGTTAACTCAGCCTTCGATCTCGACCAGGATCTCGCCCGGGTTGACCCGGTCGCCCTTGGCCACATGAATGGCGGTGACCTTGCCGGCGATGGCCGCCTGTACTTCGGTTTCCATCTTCATGGCTTCGGTGATCAGCACCGCTTGGCCGGCCTTCACCACGTCGCCCTCCTTGACCAGCACATCAACGATGTTGCCCGGCATGGTGGTGCTGACGTGGCCCGGCGCAGTGGCTTGCTTGCGCTTGCTGCTGCCGCCGCCAACAAATTCATTGAGCGGCTCGAACACGACCTCTTCGGGCATGCCGTCGATGGACAGGTAGAAGTGACGCTTGCCTTCAGCCTTGACGCCCACACCGGTGATGTCGACGCGGTAGGTTTCGCCGTGAACGTCGATGACGAACTCGGTCGGCACCCCTTCGCCGCCCGCCGAGCTCACGCTGCCGGCCTCAGGAATCGGCAACAGCACTTCCGGGGTCAGGGTGCCGGCTTCGCGCTCTTCGAGGAACTTGCGACCGATGTCCGGGAACATGGCGTAGGTCAGCACGTCCTCTTCGGATTTGGCTAGCGCGCCGATTTCGCCACGCAGCTTGGTCATTTCCGGCTTGAGCAAATCGGCTGGACGCACATCGATCACGTCCTCGCTGCCGATGGCCTGGCGACGCAGCTTCTCGTTCACCGAACCCGGCGCCTTGCCGTAGCCGCCCTGCAGGTAGAGCTTCACTTCGTTGGTGATGGTCTTGTAGCGCTCACCGGCCAACACGTTGAAAAACGCCTGGGTGCCGACGATCTGCGAGGTCGGGGTCACCAATGGCGGGAAGCCGAGGTCTTCGCGCACCCGCGGGATTTCCGCCAGCACTTCGTTCATCCGGTTCAGCGCGCCCTGCTCTTTCAACTGGTTGGCCAGGTTGGAGATCATCCCGCCCGGTACCTGGTTGACTTGGACACGGGTGTCCACCGCGGTGAACTCGCTTTCGAACTGGTGGTATTTCTTGCGCACGGCGTAGAAGTACAGGCCGATTTCCTGGAGCAATTCCAGACTCAGGCCAGTGTCGAACTCACTGCCCTTGAGGGCGGCGACCATCGATTCAGTACCCGGATGGCTGGTGCCCCAGGCGAAACTGGAGATCGCGGTGTCGATGTGATCGGCGCCGTTTTCGATAGCCTTGAGCTGGCACATCGCAGCCAGGCCCGCGGTGTCATGGGAGTGGATGAAGACTGGCAGCGACTGCTCGCTCTTCAGCGCCTTGACCAGCTCACCAGTGGCATACGGGGTCAGCAGACCGGCCATGTCCTTGATCGCCACGGAGTCGCAACCCATGGCTTCCATTTGTTTGGCCTGGGCCACGAACGCCTCGATGGTGTGCACCGGGCTCGTGGTGTAGGCGATGGTGCCCTGGGCGTGCTTGCCGGCGGCCTTCACCGCTTCGATGGCGACTTTCAGGTTACGCACGTCGTTCATCGCATCGAAAATACGGAACACATCGATGCCGTTGACCGCGGCTTTTGCCACGAACGCCTTGACCACGTCATCGCTGTAGTGGCGATAGCCCAGCAGGTTCTGGCCGCGCAGCAGCATTTGCAAACGAGTGTTGGGCAGTGCCGCGCGCAGTTGGCGCAGGCGTTCCCACGGGTCTTCCTTCAGGAAGCGCACGCAGGCATCGAATGTCGCGCCGCCCCAGACTTCCAGCGACCAATAGCCGACTTTGTCGAGCTTGTCGCAGATCGGCAGCATGTCTTCGGTGCGCATGCGGGTGGCGAGCAGCGATTGGTGGGCGTCGCGCAGGATTGTGTCGGTAACAAAGATCTTCTTGGACATGGTCATACTTTCCTTACAGGCCTGCGTGGGCGGCAATGGCGGCGGCGATGGCCAGGGCCAGCTCTTCGGGTTTGCGCTTGATCGAGTAGTTGGTCAGTTCCGGATGGCTTTCCACGAAGCTGGTATTGAACTGGCCGCTACGGAATTCCGGGTTGCGCAGGATTTCCTGGTAATACGCGGCGGTGGTCTTGACCCCCTGCAGGCGCATGTCATCCAGGGCCCGCAGGCCACGGTCCATCGCTTCTTCCCAGGTCAACGCCCAGACCACCAGTTTCAGGCACATCGAATCGTAGAACGGCGGAATGGTGTAGCCGGTGTAGATCGCCGTGTCGGTGCGCACGCCAGGGCCGCCGGGGGCGTAGTAGCGCGTGATTTTGCCGAAGCTGGGCAGGAAGTTGTTTTTCGGGTCCTCGGCGTTGATCCGGAACTGCAACGCAAAGCCACGGTGCAGAATGTCTTCCTGCTTGACCGACAGCGGCAGCCCGGAGGCGATGCGGATCTGTTCGCGAACGATGTCGATGCCAGTGATTTCTTCGGTGATGGTGTGTTCCACCTGCACCCGGGTGTTCATCTCCATGAAGTACACCTCGCCCTCGGCGAGCAGGAACTCCACGGTGCCGGCATTCTCGTAGCCCACGGCCTTGGCGGCGCGCACTGACAGGTCACCGATGTAGGCGCGCTGCTCAGGCGTCAGTTGCGGGCTCGGGGCGATCTCGATCAGCTTCTGGTTGCGGCGCTGGATCGAGCAGTCGCGCTCGAACAGGTGCACCACGTTGCCGAAACTGTCACCGAGGATCTGCGCTTCGATGTGCTTGGGATTGACGATGCATTTTTCCAGGAACACTTCCGCCGAACCGAACGCCTTGGTGGCTTCGGAGATGACCCGGGGGAAGGCCTGTTCGAGTTCTTCACGACTGTTGCAGCGACGGATACCGCGACCACCGCCACCGGACGTGGCCTTGAGCATCACCGGGTAACCGATCCGATCGCCCTCGGTCAGGGCCTCTTCGATGCCCGACACGTTGCCCTCGGTGCCCGGCGTGACCGGCACACCGGCCTTGATCATGCTGCGGCGCGCTTCGGTCTTGTCGCCCATGCGGCGAATGACTTCCGCCGAGGGGCCAATGAATTTGATGCCGCGTTCGGCGCAGATGTCCGCCAGCTCGGCGTTTTCCGAAAGAAAGCCGTAGCCGGGGTGCAACGCATCGCAACCGGTCTCCACAGCCAGGTTCACCAACTTGCGCGGGTTGAGGTAGCCGGCCAGCGGATCGGCGCCGATGCTGTGGGCCTCGTCCGCACGCTTGACATGCAACGCATGGCGGTCCGCGTCGGAGTAGACCGCGACCGAGCGAATGCCCATCTCGGCGCAGGCGCGCACGATTCGAACGGCAATCTCACCACGGTTGGCGATCAGGATCTTTGTTATCAATTGGAGGTTCCCTTGAGCCGGTGATACCACGGCCTGGGGTCCAGGCCGACGCGTGACCAGATGTAACAATCGGTCGCGGCTCCACACTAGTCCTGGCTGTTGATTAACAAAAATGAATAATTATTGGGTCATGCATAAGCAAAGACTTATAGTTGAGCGATCCGTCTCGCCCCAGAGTACTTAGAAAATGCGTAAGTCATTGATGCGAATGACATTGCGTCAGTTGCAGATTTTCAACGAGGTGTGCGACCTGAGGTCCTACAGCCGTGCTGCCGACGAAATGTCTCTCACACAACCGGCCGTTAGCCTACAGATTCGATCCCTTGAAGAGCTGATCGGCCAGCCGTTGTTTGAGTATGTAGGCAAAAAACTCTACATGACCGAGGCCGCCGAAGCGCTGCAACGCGCCAGCCGGGACATCTTCGGGCGCCTGGAAAACCTCGATATGCAGCTCTCGGACATGCAGGGTTCGCTCCAAGGCCAATTGAAGCTGGCGGTGGAATCCAGCGCCAAGTACTTCGTCCCACACTTGTTCGCCGCCTTCAAGCGCCAGCACCCGGAGGTCAACCTCAACCTTACGGTGGTCAATCGCGGGCAAGTCATTCGACGCCTCTCCGACAACCGTGATGACCTGGTGATCATGTCCATGGTGCCCCAGGACATGGGGCTGGAATTCCTACCGTTCCTCAACAATCCGATCGTAGCAGTGGCGCCGCCGGATCATCCGCTGTGCCACATGGGCCCGCTGCGCCTGCAGGACCTGGAGCCGTATACGCTGCTGCTGCGCGAGCCAGGCTCAGGCACGCGGCTGGCTTGCGAGGAATACTTCAAGGAGAAACGGGTGCATTTCACCCAGACGCTTGAAGTGGCGTCGGCGGAGGCCCAGCGCGAATGCGTGGTGGCCGGGCTGGGCGTGGCGCTGTTGACGCGCCACGCCGTGAGCCGGGAGCTGTCGTCCGGCGCACTCATCGAGTTGCCGGTTGAGGAACTGCCGCTGTACCGCAGTTGGTGCCTGGTACAGGCCAGGGCGAAGCGACTGTCGCCCGTGGCCCACGCCTTCCTGGCGTTCGTTCGCGGCGAGCGTGCTCAGATCATTGGCCTGGTTGAACGTTTCGACGGGAAGCCGCCGACGGTGCCTGCCAGTAATTGAGCTCTACTGCGTCAGGAAATTCGCTGATCTCAGCCAGGAGCTGGCGCTGCTCACAACGGTCTTCGATGGCACGACGGAACGCCATGCGGCGTTGGTCTTCCTGCTGACGACGGGTTTTCACGGCGCTGCGTTCTTCGTAGGACTGGGTCATGTCGAGTCTCCCAAGACGTATACGGGAGCTTTACGATGAAGGTGCGGGATGACGGTTTGGCGGCGCGAGGGTTACAGAACGATGAATTTGGCGATGTCCCCTGTGGCGAGGGAGCTTGCTCCCGCTCGGCTGCGCAGCAGTCGCAAACCTGTCAACGGGGTGTGTCTGGATAACCGTTAGGGGTCGCTGCGCAACCCAGCGGGAGCAAGCTCCCTCGCCACAGAAGCCCCTACATCGGGCTCAGTCATCCAGCGCTTTCACCGACTTGGGCGACAGCCGCAAGCTGCGCAGGCTGCGTTTCACGCTCTTGAGATGGTTGACCAGGCTCGGGCCGCGCGCCATGGCGACGCCCATCGCCAATACGTCGATCACCACCAGGTGGGCAATGCGCGAGGTCAGCGGCGTGTAGATTTCGGTGTCTTCGTGCACGTCAATCGCCAGGTTCACCGTCGAAAGCTCGGCCAATGGCGTCTGGCTCGGGCACAAGGTGATCAGCGAGGCACCGCTTTCGCGCACCAGGTTCGCGGTGATCAGCAGGTCTTTGGAACGCCCCGATTGGGAAATACAGATCGCCACATCAGAGGGTTTCAACGTAACCGCCGACATCGCCTGCATGTGCGGGTCGGAATAGGCCGCCGCCGTGAGCAGCAAGCGGAAAAACTTGTGCTGGGCATCGGCCGCCACTGCGCCCGACGCACCAAAGCCATAGAACTCGACACGCTGGGCCTGGGACATGGCCGTGACGGCTTTTTGCAACGCCACCGGGTCGAGTTTCTCGCGAACTTCCATCAGCGTATGCAGGGTCGTGTCGAAGATTTTCAGGCTGTAGTCGGCGACCGAATCGTCTTCATGGATCGCAAACTGGCCGAAGCTCGCACCGGCAGCCAGGCTTTGCGCCAGTTTGAGTTTCAGGTCCTGGAACCCCGAGCAACCGATGGCCCGGCAGAAACGCACGATGGTCGGCTCGCTGATGCCGACGCTGTGGGCAAGATCGGCCATGGAGCTGTGCATCACGGCCGCAGGATCAAGCAGTACGTGATCGGCGACTTTCAGCTCCGATTTGCGCAGCAGGTGGCGTGATTGGGCGATGTGTTGCAACAGGTTCAAGGGGCTGGACTCTTGTTATTGGCAGGCGCCGGGATGTAGCAAGCTTGTAGTTATACTACAAGAATTGGCTTTTTGCCTGCTCCAATACGTAACCGAATGAGCTTGCCACCCCTTGTTTTCCCGGAGAGCGCGCCATGTAGCGAGTCATGATCTCGCATTAATACCTCATAATCTTCCCGTCGGAGCGGCACCGTGCGCCCCACTCCGACAGGAAGTTTCATTCCGGGCGCTGCTCTCGCAGCAATTGAGCCAGGCCCTCGGCTTCGACCGGTCGGCTGATGAGGTAGCCCTGGACCTCGTCGCATCGCTCAGCCTCCAGGAACTCAAGCTGCTCCTGCCGCTCCACACCTTCAGCCACTACCTTGAGCGATAACCCATGAGCCATGGCAATGATCGCCCGGGTAATTGCCGCATCCTCGCCCCCCTCCTCCAACCCGCGAATGAACGCCTGGTCGATCTTCACGTAGTCCACCGGGATACGCTTGAGGTAACTCAGGGATGAATAACCGGTACCAAAATCGTCGATCGCCAACTTGACCCCAAGGTCGCGCAATTGCTGGAACGTGGCGATGATGTGTTCAACGCTGTCGAGCAACTGGCTCTCGGTCAGCTCCAACTCCAGGTATTGAGGCTCCAGCCCGGTTTCCTCCAGCACTTGCCGCACGAGGCTGACCAGCTTGCCCTGGCGCAGTTGATGCACCGACAGGTTGACCGACACCCTGATCGGCGCAAGCCCTTGGCGCTGCCATTCGCACGCCTGCCAGCAGGCCTGGCGCAACACGAACTCACCAATCGGCCCGATCAGCCCGGTCTCCTCGGCCAGGCCGATGAAATCCACCGGCGGAACCCGGCCCATGACCGGATGATCCCAACGCACCAACGCCTCGGCGGCGTTCAGGCGTCCGGTCGCCAGGCACAACTTGGGTTGGTAGAAGACCTTCAATTGATGCTCTTCAAGGGCCTTGCGCAGCTGATTCTCCAGCTGCAGGCGCTCCAGCGTGCTGGCCTGGAGGCTTTCCGTGTAGAACTGGAAGTTGTTACCGCCCAGGTGCTTGGCATGTTGCATGGCCATGTTCGCCTGGCTGACCAGCGAGGCAATCTCGCGCGCGTTGTCGGGCAACATACTGATGCCGATGGAGGCACTGACCACCAACTCATGGCCTTCGATGGTCAGCGGCACGCGGAGCTTGGCGGACAATCGGGTCGCGACCCGCGCCAGGCTGGATAGATTGCCATAGGCATCGAACAGCACGGCGAACTCGTCGCCGGACAATCGCGCGATGGTGTCAGCCTCGGGCAGCGCATTGATCAGGCGCCGCGCCATTTTCTGCAACAGCTGGTCGGCAATATCGTGGCCCAGGCTGTCGTTGAGCAATTTGAAGCGATCCAGGTTGATATGCAGCAACGCCAGGCTGCGCCGTCCGCCCTGACGCACCCGCTGATGCGCCTCGTTCAGGCGCTCACGGAACAGCGAGCGATTCGCCAACCCGGTCAGCTCGTCGTAATGGGTGAGGTAGCGCATCCGCTCTTCGGATTCGCGCCGCGCCGACAGATCGGCGAAGAAGCCCACTATATGACTGACATTTCCCCGGGTATCGCGCACCACGTTCAGTTGCAGCCACTGCGGATACAGTTCGCCATTGGCCCGCGCTTCCACCAGTTCACCCTGCCAGGAACCATGCTGCTTGAGGGCTTGGCGAATGACGGGGTAGTGCCGGCGGGCATCGCGACTACAGGGCAGGTCGACCACGTTGTGCCCCAGCATGTCCTCGATGTTGAAGCCGGTGACCCGCGTGAACGCCTGATTCGCAGCGAGCAGCACGAAGCCTGGATCGAAAATCACGATGCCTTCACTGGCGGCCTCGAACACCGTGGCCGCCAGCTGTTGCTGTTGCTTGAGCTCTTTACTGGCGCTGATGTTTCGTCGGGTTCCGACCATGCGCAGCACCCGCCCGTTCGCGCTGCGCTCCACGGCCCGACCGCGGTCTTCGATCCAGACCCAGTGACCATCGCCGTGGCGCACGCGGTATTCGATCTGGTAATCCTCGCTGCGGCCCTTGAGGTGTTCAACGAGGGCTCGCTTGAGGGCCGGCAGGTCTTGAGGATGCAGGCGCGGGGTGAGATGACTGAGCATCGCCGTGACGTATTTGGGCTCCAGGCCAAACAGCTCCTTGAGCTGAGTGTGGTGGACTTCGTCGGTCTGCAGGTTCCAGTCCCACAACCCCAGCTCACTGGCCTTGAGGGCCAGGGCCAAGCGCGTCTCACTCTTGCCTAGGGCCTGGCTGGCCACTTCCAGCTCGAGGCTGCGCTGCGCGACCCGCTCTTCAAGGCCAACCTGGGCCGACCGCAGTTTGTCCTCGGCGCAGCGACGTTGCTCGACCTCACGGGCCAGCGCATCGTTGAGCTGTGCGCTGCGGGTTTGCGCCTGCTGTAAATGCTCGATCAGCGCCTGGTTCTGGAACCGCCGCAACAGGCCATTTTGTATCAACCGGTTGACTTGCCAGGCCACGACACTCAACGAGACCAGCACAACCAGCCCGAGCCAGCCCCAACCGCGCTGCTGCTCATCACCGCCCCAGAACAGATAGCCAATGGCCGGTAACAGGCACGGCAAGGTAAAGGACAGGAATGCCGGGAGGCTAACGGCATAAGCAACGCTGGCCGATAGCGTGGCCGCGCCAATCAGGCCAAAGACCCAGGCCTGTTGCTGGAAACTGTCAGCCGGCACCAGGGCGATGCCAGCCCCGGCCAGCGTAAGGCCGGTCATCGCCGAGCCCAGCAAAAACATCCGCAACCAGACCGGGTGCGCCTGACGGCTTGGCATCGCCGAATCGAAGGCGGCCACCTGAATCACCCGTAACGCGACCAATGACAGCAACCAGACCAGCCAGACGCTGACCAGAAAGTAACGCGCCGGCCCCCATAGCAGAGCGGCGCAGACCAGACCGTTGACCAGCATGAACAGCGTGGGTAGCAATGAACCTTGGTAAAGCAGACGCGTACGTTCAACCGCCATTTCCATGGCGTACTGCTTGCGAATGACCCGCGGCTCCACACAGGGGCCCGCCAGATCGGAATTGAGGGTCATAGGCACTGTTTTTGTTCTTATTCAGTGAAGCATGGAGAACCTGAAACATGCACCGAGCATACACAAGCCAAACGCCATCCCACACTGTTCCAGCTCATAAAAGTGCTGAAAAAGTCGCTATTTTATTGGGCGCAACGCCCTTCAAGCGAGCCCCGCCAGTGCCTGTAGCCCATGACCAACCGGTCATCATCGACCGGTCTTTTATCGGCTGAGGCAAAGCTCGGTTTGCCCGGGGTGACGCCGCACCCTAGAATGCCCCGATGCGCGATGATCTCTCCCTTCTGCTGAACTCCCTCAACGATGCCCAACGCCAGGCCGTAGCCGCCTCCGTGGGTCGTCAGTTGGTCCTGGCCGGTGCCGGCTCCGGTAAAACCCGAGTGCTGGTGCACCGTATCGCCTGGTTGATCCAGGTCGAGAACGCCTCGCCCCATTCGATCCTGTCGGTGACTTTCACCAACAAGGCCGCTGCCGAAATGCGTCATCGCATCGAGCAGTTGATGGGCATCAACCCGGCCGGCATGTGGGTCGGTACGTTCCACGGCCTGGCGCATCGCCTGCTGCGGGCGCACTGGCAGGAAGCCGGCCTGAGCCAGACCTTCCAAATCCTGGACAGCGATGACCAGCAGCGGCTGGTCAAGCGGGTGATCCGCGAGCTGGGCCTGGACGAGCAGCGCTGGCCTGCCCGTCAGGCCCAATGGTTCATCAACGGCCAGAAAGACGAAGGCCTGCGCCCACAACACATCCAGGCCAGCGGCGACCTGTTCCTGGCCACCATGCGCAGCATCTACGAAGCCTACGAGGCGGCGTGCCAGCGTGCCGGGGTCATCGACTTTTCCGAGCTGTTGCTACGGGCGTTGGACCTGTGGCGCGATCACCCAGGCCTGCTGGCTCACTATCAAAAGCGCTTCCGGCATGTCTTGGTGGACGAGTTCCAGGACACCAACGCCGTGCAATACGCCTGGTTGCGCCTGTTGGCCAAGGGCGGCGACAGCCTGATGGTCGTGGGCGATGACGACCAGTCGATCTACGGCTGGCGCGGCGCAAAAATCGAGAACATTCACCAGTATTCAGCGGACTTTCCTGATGCCGAAGTCATCCGCCTGGAGCAGAACTACCGCTCTACCGCCGGCATCCTCAAGGCCGCCAACGCCCTGATCGCCAACAATACCGGGCGTCTTGGCAAGGAATTGTGGACCGATGGCGGCGAAGGCGAAGCGATCAATCTCTACGCGGCCTTCAACGAACACGATGAAGCCCGCTACGTGGTGGAAACCATCGAGAGCGCGCTGAAAACCGGCCTGGCCCGCAGCGACATCGCCATCCTGTATCGCTCCAACGCCCAGTCGCGGGTACTGGAAGAAGCCTTGTTGCGCGAACGGATCCCGTACCGCATCTATGGCGGCCAGCGCTTTTTCGAGCGCGCCGAAATCAAGAACGCCATGGCCTATCTCCGCCTGCTCGAAGGGCGCGGTAACGACGCCGCCCTGGAACGGGTGATCAACGTACCGACACGGGGCATCGGCGAGAAGACCGTCGAAGCGATTCGCGATCACGCACGCCATAGCCATGTGTCGATGTGGGAAGCCATGCGTCAATTGGTGGCCAATAAAGGCGTGACCGGGCGTGCCGCGGGTGCCCTGAAGGCCTTCATGGACCTGATCGAAGACCTGGCCGCCAAGTGCGGGGAGATGCCGCTGCACTTGATGACCCAGACGGTCATCGAGCAGTCCGGCCTGATCGCCTATCACGAAGCGGAAAAAGGCGAGAAGGGCCAGGCACGGGTAGAAAACCTTGAGGAACTGGTCAGCGCCGCACGCAACTTCGAGAACACCGAAGAAGACGCAGACCTGACGCCGCTGTCGGCATTCCTCGGTCACGCTTCCCTGGAGGCCGGCGACACCCAGGCCGACGAGCATGAAGACAGCATCCAACTGATGACCTTGCACAGCGCCAAGGGCCTGGAATTCCCCTACGTGTTCCTCGTAGGCATGGAAGAAGGCCTGTTTCCCCACAAGATGAGCCTGGAAGAACCGGGACGCCTGGAAGAGGAACGCCGCCTGGCCTATGTCGGCATCACTCGCGCCATGCAGAACCTGGTGCTGACTTACGCCGAAACCCGACGTTTGTATGGCAGCGAGACCTACAACAAGGTGTCGCGCTTCGTACGCGAAGTGCCGAAGGGCCTGATTCAGGAAGTACGACTGTCCAACAGCGTCAGCCGTCCGTTCGGCGGTGGCCAGCAGCAAAGCACCAGCAGCCTGTTCGGCGGCAGCGATATCCCGGAAACCGGCTTCAGCCTCGGCCAGACCGTTCGGCATTCGGTATTCGGTGACGGTGTGATCCTCAACTTCGAAGGCGCTGGCGCCCAGGCCCGGGTGCAGGTGAACTTCAGCGAAGGCAGCAAGTGGCTGATGCTGGGGTATGCCAAGCTCGAGGCGATCTAGAGATTTGTGTAGGCCCCTGTGGGAGCGAGCTTGCTCGCGATAGCCGTGTGTCAGTCAGCATCGATATTGACTGATCGACCGCTATCGCGAGCAAGCTCGCTCCCACAGTTGTTCTGGGGACGCCAAAACATTTCCGACAGAACTTGTTCCCCTTTCCTACAGCCCAAAGCGAACAAGCCCTCTTGCATAGCTGAAGCTGAACCTCAGCTGTCATGCAAAAGCCGGAAACACTCTGCCGCTAGCCAGCAACACTTCAGCTGTGCAACATGGCCCGCGTGCTATCCACAAATGGGAATGCCTTTATATGAAACGTTTTCTTAGCGTCGCCATGGCGTTGTGCATCGGCCTGACGATGGCCATCGATGCCAATGCCGCCAAGCGCTTTGGCGGTGGTAAAAGCTCGGGGGCAGCCCCGACTCACCAGACCAGCCAGATGGCGCCGTCTTCTGCCGCCGGTTCTACCGCAGCCACCGCAGGTGCGGCCGGTGCCGCGGGCGCAGCCACCAAGGCCAGCGGTGCTTCGCGCTGGCTCGGACCCCTGGCCGGCATCGCCGCCGGTGGCCTGCTCGCCTCCATGTTCATGGGTGACGGCTTCCAGGGCATGCAAATCTTCGACATCCTGATCATGGCGGTCATCGCCTTCCTGGTCTTCCGCTTCATTGCCGCCCGTCGCCGCAAGCAGCAAGAGCAGCTCGCTCCGGCTGGCCATGCGCCGATGCAACGTGAAGTGTTCAACCAGCAGCCTGCCAGTGGTTCGATCTTCGGCGGCTCGGCAGCGCCTGTGGCCGCTCGTCCGGTCATCAACGCGCCAGCCTGGTTCAACGAACAACGCTTCATCGAGGCCGCGCGCAGCCACTTCATGTCCTTGCAGCAGCATTGGGACGCGAACGAAATGGACAAGATCGCCGAATTCGTGACCCCGCAATTGCTGGAATTCCTCAAGCGCGAGCGCAGCGAACTGGGGGATGGCTTCCAGTCCACCTATATCGACAATCTGCAGGTGCAACTGGACGGTGTCGACGATCGCGCCGACAAGACCATCGCCACCCTGACCTTCAGCGGCTTGTCGAAGGACTCTCGCTTCGACAAGGGCGAAGCGTTCAGCGAAAGCTGGAACATGGAACGTGCCCAGGGCGATGACCAGCCTTGGCTGGTGGCCGGTATCCGCCAGAACGGTTGAACCTTTTCGCGTTTCGCATGTTGAAATAAAAGAACCCCGGCTCAGGCCGGGGTTTTCTATTTCGCGGTTGCATCTATGGCGAGCTACTGTATAAACCGCTCCATATAAACCGCGCCATCGAGAAAGAGGATCCCGGACGTGGAAGAAATCATCGAACAATTGCGTGAAGCCAACGAGCCCGTACCGGTTCCGCTGGAGTTGCCCGACGAAGACTTGCTGGTAGAGATCGAGGAGCAGTTGTTCATCGATATCCCATTTGTCTTCCGGGAGTTTTTGCTGACCGTCAGCGATGTGGTCTACGGCAGCCTGGAACCGGTGACCGTTACCGATCCACAATCACATACCTACCTGCCGGACGTGGCCGCCAATGCCTGGGATGCCGGTGTCGATCGCAGCCTGATCCCGATCTGCCAGGACGGCGACGATTATTATTGCGTCGAAGAGGACGGCACCGTGGTGCTGTGGCAGGCCGAAGAAGAACTGATCGCCGAAGAGACCTGGGAATCGGTCTGGCACTGGGCCCGGGACGTCTGGCTGGAAAGCTGATCCGCCGCGCCCGCCACCGGTCAATGCCCGGACGAGTCCTTGTGATTGTCCAGGGTTTCGAGCAAGGCCACCTGCATCCGCGTATGCAGGCGGACGAACCAGCGCCAGAGCAGCGCCGCCACGGCAGTCGCCACCACGGCGATCAACACCAGCAACTTGTTGGTCGGCAGGATGCTGGCCGACAAGGCGGCCAATAGCAGGAAGATCACCAGCAGCGAGAGCAGCGGGATCACCTCGGCGATCACCCGGCGCACGCGCTGGGTGTGGCGGCCCGCCATCTCCGGCTTCACGCCCATCTCCGCCAGCAACATCGACAGCGCCTTGAGCTTGCGGTACGCGGCAATCAAGAACGGTAGCGACAGCAGCAACGCCCCGCCCCAGATCAATGCTTTCTGCCAGCTCGGGTCGCTGATCCACGCTTGCAGATAGGTCGACATCCGCTCGGCGAAATAGCCACCCGAAACAAAAACTGCGATGACCAGGGCCAGGTTGATCCCGACCTGCAACAAAATCCGCCTGATGATCGAGGCCACTACCGCCCCCTCACCTTGGGGCTGGATGCTGCGCAGCCACTCGCCATACATCCCCAGCACCCGCGTCAGCCGTTGCGGCATGACCGTTGCCAACTTGATGGACAATGGATCGGCAGCCCGGATCAGGTATGGCGTCATCAGAGTGGTCAACACCGAGACGGCAACCGCTACTGGATAGAGGAAGTCGCTAGTCACCTGCAAGGTCATCCCCAGCGAGGCAATGATGAAGGAAAACTCGCCGATTTGTGAAAGCCCCATCCCAACGCGCAGTGAGGTGCGTCCATCGTTGCCCGCGATAAAGGCACCGAGGCCGCAGGACAGCATCTTGCCGAGCACCACGGCGCCAGTGATCACGGCAATCGGCCAGGCATATTGCAGCAATATGGCCGGATCAAGCATCAGCCCGATGGCGACAAAGAAAATCGCGCTGAACAGATCACGCACCGGCTCCACCAGCCGCTCGATTTTCAGCAGTTGCCGGGACTCGGCCATGATCGCACCGATCAGGAACGCTCCGAGCACCATGCTGTATTCCAGCTTCACCACCAGCAGGCAGAAACCGAAACACAGGCCTAGCACGGTAATCAGCAGCATTTCATTGCTGTCGAACTTCGCCACGTAGGCCAGTACCCTCGGCACCAGCAGAATGCCGATGACCAACGCAACAATCATGAATAGCGACAGCTTGCCGACGGTGGAAAACACCTCGCCGGAACTCACCGTGCCGCTGACGGCAATGCTCGACAGCAAGGCGATGATGCCGATGCCCAGGATGTCCTCGACGATCAACACCCCGAAAATCAGCTGCGCGAAGCGCTCGTTCTTCATCTTCAGGTCGTTGAGGGCCTTGACGATGATGGTGGTCGAGGAGATCGCCAGGATGGCGCCGAGGAACAGCGAGTCCATGGTGCCCCAGTCGAACCAGCGACCAATTTCGTAGCCAATCCAGATCATCAGCACGATTTCGAGGAACGCCGCGATGAACGCCGTGGCCCCGACCTGGAACAACTTGCGCAGGCTGAACTCCAGGCCCAGGCAGAACATGAGGAAGATTACCCCGAGTTCGGCCAATGTCTTGATCGTGTCTTCATCGTGGATGAAGCCGAACGGTGGCGTATGCGGGCCGATGATGAAGCCGGCCACGATGTAGCCCAGTACCACCGGCTGTTTGAAGCGATGAAAAAGTACGGTCACCAGCCCCGCAGCCATCATGATGATCGCCAAGTCTTGAATGAAGCTGATGGCATGCATGTCGGGGCTCCCTGTTCAAAATGACCCATCCCAGAGCCAGATAAGTCCGTTTCCTTTGTAGGAGTTGCCCTCGCAATGGGCTTTTGAAGGGTAACACCGCGACTTCCGACAAAAAGACGGTGCAATATATGGAAACAGATCCATCGGCGCGTGACGGCAACCACAGGCGCAGCGTCCCGATATCGGTGGTTTTGAAAACCTGGTGGTCTGTTCGGCCACCCACCAGCACCCGCAGAGGTGCACTCCCCGAATTGCTGCCTTGAACCGTGAGAACGTTATGGAACCCGGAAACGCCCAGCTGTCGATGACGGTGTTGATGACCCCCGATATGGCCAACTTCTCTGGCAATGTCCATGGCGGCACCCTGCTCAAATACCTCGACGAAGTCGCCTATGCCTGCGCCAGCCGCTACGCCGGACGCTACGTGGTGACCCTATCGGTTGACCAGGTGATCTTCCGTGAGCCGATTCATGTCGGCGAGCTGGTGACTTTCCTGGCGTCGGTGAACTACACCGGCAACACATCGATGGAGGTGGGCATCAAAGTCGTGACCGAAAACATTCGCGAACGCTCGGTACGCCACACCAACAGCTGCTTCTTCACCATGGTCGCGGTGGACGACCAGCGCAAGCCGGCCGCTGTCCCTGCGCTGCAACCGCAGAACGGCGAAGCAAAGCGCCGTTATGAACAAGCCCAGCAACGCCGGCAGATCCGCCAGGAGCTGGAAAAGCGGTATCAGGAGATCAAGGCGGACGGGCCTTAACGGATCGACAAAGATCAATGTGGGAGCGAGCTTGCTCGCGATGGCGATGTCACAGCCAACATCTATGTTGAATGTGATGCCTCATCGCAAGCAAGCTCGCTCCCACAGAATTCGCAGCATTTCCACGGTGCCGATCAGAGGCTGATCGGCACCGCCTCGAAACGCACTCGTGGATGGGCAATCCGATCCTGGGCGCGGATCAGTTGCAGCTCGTAGCTGGCGCAGGCCTGGGTTTCCAGCAGTACTTCATGTACCGCTGCGGCGGCGAACTCGAACGCCGCCACCAGGCTGTCTCCCAGCAGTATCCGCGCCAGGAACAACCCCGACGTCAGGTCACCCACGCCCACCGGTTGACGAGGGAAAGCCAGCAGCGGACGGCGTAGATGCCAGCTGCCATCGGCGGTCACCAGCAGCATTTCGAAGCTGTCATCGGGCTTGCCGGGATAGGCCAGATGCTTGACCAACACCGCTTTCGGCCCACGGGCGAGCAATGCACGGGCCATGGCCAGGCAGTCCAGCAGCGACTGCGCCTTGCGCCCCGAAAAACTGTCCAGCTCCAGTTGGTTCGGGCACATGAGGTCCGCCACGGCAGCGGCTTCTTCCAGCAGAAACTCGCTCACTTCGGGCGCCACGATGCAGCCCTTCTCTGGATGCCCCATGACGGGGTCGCACAGGTACAGCGCCTTGGGGTTGGCAACCTTGATCCGCGCCACCCCCGTCAAGATCGCCCGCCCCTGGGCGGCGCTGCCCAGGTACCCGGACAGCACCGCATCGCAATTGCCCAGCTCACCGATCGCCGCGATGCCCTCCACCAAGGCCGGTATCTGATGCGGCGCAAGCACTTCCCCAGTCCATTGCCCGTACTGGGTGTGATTGGAAAACTGTACGGTATTGAGCGGCCATACATTCACCCCAATCCGCTGCATCGGAAATACGGCAGCGCTGTTGCCGGCGTGACCGAATACCACGTGAGACTGGATGGCAAGCAGATGAGGTGTACGTTTCATGCGGGAAGTTTCCGTAAAACGATTGGAATTCGAGCCGCGCAGTATGCGACTAAACGCAGCCTGTACGACAGACCGGCGACACAGTTAAGCTGACCGCAACTTGTTGGAGCACTTCGTTCATGCTGACCCTTGGAAATATTTTCGTGCTGATGCTGCTGGCTACCGGCGGCGCCTGGCTGTGGCATAACCATGGCTTGCGCGAACGGGCCTTGGCGAGGGTCATGCAGCATTGCGCCAACCTCAAGATCGAGCTGCTGGACGGCAACGTGGCGCTGAAAAAGATCGGCTTCGTGAAAGATGCGAACGGACGACGACGCTTGGCGCGTATCTATAATTTCGAATTTACCGTCACGGGTGAGACCCGCCATTCGGGCACCATTACCCAGTTCGGTGCCCACAGCGCACACATCGAGCTGGCGCCCTACCCGATGCCATTCGAAGAATCACCGCCCACGCCGATTGAACCGGTCCCGACCAGGCCCAGGGCTGAGGTCATCGAGTTGAGCCAGTGGCGTCAGGAACACAACAAGTGGAAGCCTTGAAACAGGACTGACTCAGGGGCACCGGCAATTCGCCAGACCGGCTTGCAGGGCATCAACGTCTTGCGGCTCATCGAAAATCAGTTCGATCCGTGAGTCCTGGCGCCACTCGCTGGCGTTCCAACCCAGTGCGGTGCCGTCCAACGCATTGGCTGATACCCAGCCGTCGGCGCTGTGGATAACCAGCTTCGCGCGTTTCCAACCCCAGCCTCTTAGCCATTGAGCCAGCGCCACCGTGTCGAATGACTGGCTCGGATGCCAGCGCCAGCCGATACTCCAACTGCCTTCCTGCTGCTGATACAGGCAGATCGGCGACTTCGGGTCAGTCCAGATGGCTGGCATCTGGCCCACGTCCTTAGGCAAGACCAGGTTATTCACAACCCCGCTCCCTCGAGCCGCCAACCCTGGCAGTCGATCAATCGGCAGCACCGCCTGTTGTGTCCAGTACAACGCACGCTGCGGCAGTTGCGCGGTGACGTGGGCGCGATCGGTTTCGGTGAGGTTTTCAGCTTTGTTCAACACCAACAGTCCGGCGTAGTCCAAGGCTTGTCGTTGGGCCTCGGGCAACGGCTTGCCCGCCGCCATCGCCTGGGCGTCCAGCACCAGCACGCAAGACTGGACCGCCAGCACGCCGAGCCAGGGCGCTTCGCTCAGTTGTCGCATCAGTTGCGCCGGATGGCCCAGCCCGGAAGGCTCGATGAACAGTCGGTGCGGTCGCGCCTTGCGCAGCAAACGACCGAGACCGATCTGAAAGGGCGCACCGTTTACGCAACACAAACAGCCGCCGGCCACTTCGCCCAGTGCGATACCATCGGCGGCCTGGGTCAGCAGCGCGGCATCCAGGCCTATCTGGCCGAACTCGTTGATCAACACCGCCCAGCGTTCGTTGGCCGGGCGCTGGGCCAGCAGTTGCTTGATCAAGCTGGTCTTGCCCGCGCCCAAGGGGCCGGCGATGACATGGGTGGGAATGTTCTGCAACATAATCGACAGCTTTCGATGGAGGTGAAAATGCGGATGATCGGCTGGTTGTTACTGGCACTGACTTCGAACCAGGCACTGGCCCAGGCCTGTGTGGTGCACAGTCAGGCGGAACGGCTCGATGTGAAAGTCTGCCAGCAGAACCGCAACATTCCGCAGAAGTTGTTCGCCGACGGTTTCTGCCAGCCAAGCCTCGCCGGGCAAAAAGTCGAGGTGCAGTACGTCGATCAGTGCCCTGGCGGCGCGTTTGGTATCTGCAGCAACGCCCAAGTCGCCAATATGCCCTACCGCCAGGATATTCACTATTACGGCGTGGCCACCGATGCGGCTTATCTCCAGCCGTTTTGTGAAGGGCAAAGCCAGGGTACCTGGCTCAAGCCTTAGGCCAGCCAGTCCAGCGTGAGGATCAATCGACGTTCCCCCGGGGCCGGCTCCGGCGAACGATGGATCAGGCCGGACCCTTCATTGCCGTGCCATTTCTCGCCTTTAAGCAACGCCACATCACCACTGCACAGCTGCTGGATTACGCGCGGATCGCAGGGCTCGGCCTCAGGCTGCGCCAGGCATCGACGGTCCATGGCCCCCTCCTCCAACCATTGGCTGCCGACACCGGCGTAAGTGGTGATCAGCCGTACCGGCACGTGGTCGACGTGAAAGCGCGGGCACATGGCTTTGTCCAGAGTGCGCAGACGCAGGCCGATACGCCGTGCCCCTAGCAGGCACGCAAACGCGCTGACCAGCCAGGCGACGTCGGCGATAAAGCCCTCGTAGCCTTGTAGGTCGCTGAAGCCCTTGGCGAGACCGTGCAACGCCGGTGGTGCGTCCTCTTCCGGCAATTCGAGAACCAGCGACTCAGCCAGAGGCTCATCCAGCGAAAGCACCAACGCCGAAAAATCGTGGATGTGGGCCGGAAGCTCACGTTGCCAGACCGCCAGGTTGGTGCCGTCGTCCAGGATCTGCGTCAGAATCCGCGGCGTTTCGCCCTGGACCTGCCGCACCTGTGTAGGCCTTTTCAGAGTGGACGCCAGCATCATGCCGCAACCTCGTCATGCCACGGACCGAACGGGTCCGGCAACAAGCGCCAGCTCTCGACACCCAGGGCCATTTCAGCGTCCGTGAGCAGGCAAGCATCCAACTCCGCGCTGAGCCGGGTGAAGTCGATGTTTTGCCCGATGAATACCAACTCCTGGCGGCAATCGCCCGTGGTCGCAAGCCAGTTGTTCAGAATGGCGGCGGTACTTTCTTCGTCCTGCGGCCATTGGTTTTTTGGTACGAAACGCCACCAGCGCCCGGCAAATCCGTGCCGCATTAAGCCGCCGGCCTGGGACCAACTGCCCGCTTCTTCGGGTTTGCTGGCCAGCCAGAAGAAACCCTTGGAGCGTAGGAGCTTGCCATTGGTCCATGGGCGGTCGATCAAATTGAAAAACCGCTGGGGATGAAAGGGTCGGCGCGCCCGATAGGCCGTCGAGGCGATGCCATATTCTTCGGTCTCGGGCACATGTTCGCCGCGCAGCTCCTGTAGCCAGCCGGGGGCTTGAGCCGCGCGCTCAAAGTCGAAAAGGCCGGTGTCGAGAATGCTCCCCAAGGGGACCTGTCCCATGACCATGGGGATGATCCGGGCCTGGGCGTTGAGACGTTGCAGAATGGCGACCAACTCCTCCCGTTCGTGACGGCTGATCAGGTCGATTTTGCTGATCAAAATCACGTCGGCGAACTCGATCTGTTCGATCAACAGGTCAGTAATCGAGCGCTCGTCTTCCTCGCCCAAGGTTTCACCCCGTGACGCAAGGCTTTCGGCGGCCTGGAAATCCAGCAGGAAATTCACGCCATCAACCACCGTCACCATCGTGTCGAGCCGGGCGACATCGGCCAGGCTGCGGCCCTCTTCATCGCGGAAAGTGAAGGTTTCAGCCACCGGCAAGGGTTCAGAAATACCCGTCGATTCGATCAGCAGATAATCGAAGCGCCCCTCCCTGGCGAGCTGACCGACTTCCTCCAGCAAGTCCTCCCGCAACGTGCAGCAGATGCAGCCATTGCTCATCTCCACCAGTTTCTCTTCGGCGCGGTTCAGGGTGACATCTCGCTGGACTTCGCTGCCATCGATGTTGATCTCGCTCATATCGTTGACGATCACGGCGACCCGTAGATTGTCGCGATTACGCAGCACGTGATTGAGCAGCGTACTTTTGCCGGCACCAAGGAAGCCGGAAAGTACGGTGACGGGAAGGCGATTGGGCATCAGGTATATCCTCATCGGGGCGGCCTTTGCTCACGCTGTTCACGCGTGTTGCGGCTCGTTTTCAGGCTTTTGACTGGGTTCAAGGTCTGCGTGCTATTTATGTTATAGTATAACAACGCAATTCAACCAGCCCCGCAGCCTTCATTGGTCTGAGAACAATCAATGCGCAATCATTTGAAATTCGTCTTGGCGAGCCCGTTGTTGCTGTGGGTGCTAAGTGCTTCGGCACAAAACCCGCTCTTGGCGAACTGCACCCGCAGCGCGAATTTGCTGGCTTGTGTGGATGGGCAAGGCAACGCCTACAGCGTCGCGACGAGCGGAAGTACGATTTATTTGCGTGGTTTTGAAGCGTTCAGTCGTCGCTATTGGGCGCAAACCAACAGTCGCTACGGTCAGCTCACGTTCTTTACAGGCGTGGCGTCCGACGGAGAGAGTTGGGTTGGATACAGTCAGCGTGTTGGCTGGACGACGATCAATCGATTTTCCAGCTCGGGTGGTAGTACCGGAAAATTCGTCTGCGGCCGTATGAACGGTTGCCAGGATTCTTCGTCACACTGATGTTTCACGTGGAACGTGAGAGGAGCAGATGAAACTCCGTTCATGGAAAAGGTTTCTTTGAATTAACTGTTATACTATAACATTAATTCAAACCTACGATGGACCTTGACCATGAATGCGTTAACGCTGCCAGACGTTGCTGCGCAGGTTTCACGCCAAGCGTTGCCCCTCGATTGGGTCGGCATGTGCGGCATCGCAACCCCCGTGTTAATTGACGGTCAGCGTCTGAGCGCGATCGCCGACGCGGGTGTCAGCCTCGACGATGGAGACGCTCGGGGTATTCACATGTCACGTCTGTACCTGGCGTTGGATATGCTGGAAGAGACGCCGCTTTCCCCGATGCTGTTGCGCCGCGTGTTGCAGCAATTTCTTGATAGTCATGAAGGCTTGTCCCAGACCGCCACCCTGAGCATCCATACTGATTTGCTACTCAAGCGTCCGGCGCTGATCAGCCCACTGGCGGGCTGGAAGCGTTATCCAGTGAGCATTAAAGCGCAGCTGAGAGACGCAGTGTTCCACGTGGAACTGAAAATCCAGATTCCCTATTCCTCCACCTGCCCTTGCTCAGCAGCACTTGCTCGACAGCTGATCCAGCAGCAATTCGTGAACGACTTCGCCAACAAGCGGCTTGAGCACGCCGACATCCTGGCCTGGTTGGGCTCAGCGAACGGCATTGTGGCTACCCCGCATAGCCAGCGCAGTACTGCGACCCTGAATCTAAGATTGAAGGCCAACGTCGACGAATTGCCTTTGCTGTCTCTGATCAACGAAGCCGAAGCCGCCCTCGGCACCGCTGTGCAAACTGCAGTCAAACGCGCCGATGAACAGGCCTTCGCCCTCGCCAACGGCCAGAATCTGATGTTCTGCGAGGATGCCGCTCGGCGATTAAGCACAGCCTTGCGGCGGTCATCCAACATCGTCGCCCTGGATGTTCGCGTCGTCCACGCCGAAAGCCTGCATGCCCATGACGCCGTGGCCGAAAGCCGCTGGCAGCGGGAGGCATCATGATCCGTTGCCAGACCTTGCGCTGGGGCGCGCCCGGACAACCCCTCACGCCGTCGCTGAACATGGCGCGGCCGGCGGGTAGCCTGACCGCCATCATCGGTGCCAACGGCTCAGGCAAAAGCAGTTTGCTGAAAGTGCTCGCGGGGCTGCAAAAACCGCTGTCCGGCAAAGTCACGTTGGATGTTCCACGACGTGGCGGTGTCTCGTTCCTGCCACAGCAGCAACATCTGGATCGGCAATTCCCCATCAGCTTGCAAGAGTTGGTCGCCGCCGGTTCCTGGGGTAACCGCCACACGCCAGCCATGCGAAAAAAGTTGCTCCAGGCCGTCCTGGAAGACTGGGCGCTGGCAGGTCTGGAACATCGCCCGTTGATGGCGCTGTCTGGCGGCGAGTTACAACGCGCCCTACTCGCTCGCCTGAGTCTGGCTGAAGCGCCATTGCTGTTGCTCGACGAACCCCACGCCGCTCTCGACGAACAGGGCCAGGCGCTGCTGTGGAAACACATCCATGGCTGGCATGCTGCGGGCAGAACCCTGGTGGTGGTTTGTCATGACTTGGCGGCGGTACGCGAGCATATGCCTGACACATTACTGATCCGCCACACCGGCTGCGTGCTGGATCGCAGTGTCGAGTTGATTGCCCAGCAACCTTGCACGCGGGTGGCCTGATGCTCGCGGCCACCCATTTCTGGCAACCTTTTCAGGAATTCGTCTTCATGCGCCGGGCGTTGCTTGGCGGCCTGGTGTTGGCTTGCAGCACGGCTCCGTTGGGGGTCTTTTTGATTTTGCGTCGCATGAGCCTGATCGGCGACGCCGTGGCTCACGGCATTCTACCCGGCGCGGCCCTGGGGTTTTGGTTCGCCGGGCTGAGCCTACCCGCCCTGACGTTGGGTGGTCTCGGCGCGGGTCTGGGTATGGCTGGGCTGGCCGCATGGATCACCCGTCGTACCGGTCTGCGGGAAGACGCCAGCCTCGCGGCGATCTATCCCATTTCCTTGGCCGCTGGTGTGTTGATACTCGGCATGGCCGGCAAGCGCCTGGACCTGCTTCATTTGTTGTTTGGCTCAGCACTGGCAGTAGACGGCCCAACGCTCACCGGCATGCTCTGGGTTTCCGGAACCAGCCTGGTAGCGATGGCACTGATTTACCGCCCCCTGCTGCTCGACACCCTGGATCCGCTGTTCCTGCAAACCGTCAGTCGCCTGGGTCCCTTGGCCCACGGTGTATTCCTGACCTTGGTGGTGTTGAACCTGGTGATCGGCTTCCAAGCCATCGGGGCGCTAATGGTGGTCGGCCTGATGATGCTGCCGTCTGCCGCTTCGCGGTTCTGGAGCCGTCGGCTGCCAGTCCTGATGATGGTCGCGGCACTGCTCGGTTGCCTGTCGGTGTGGCTCGGCCTGTTGCTGTCCTTCTATCTATCGCTGCCCAGCGGGCCTGCCATCGTATTGGTGGCGGGTGCGTTGTATCTGTTGTCCGTGGTGTTCGGTCCGGTGCACGGCTTGCTGCGCCGCCCGCCTTTGCTCACATCCCAATGAGGTGTTTCCCGATGCGCGTCCTGCTCGTGCTGTTCAGTCTGATGCTGTCCATGTCTTTATCTGCCGCCGAAAAACTTCAGGTAGTGACCAGCTTCAGCATCCTCGCCGACATGACCCAACAGGTCGGCGGTGAGCATATCCAAATCACCAACATGGTCGGCCCGGACGCCGATGCGCACACCTACGAACCCACGCCAGACGACGCCAAGGCTCTGCTCAAGGCAAAACTGATCATCAAGAATGGACTGGGCTTCGAGCCGTGGCTGGATCGCCTGGTCACCAGCACCGAAACCAGCGCACCGGTGATCAGCGCAAGTCGTGGGGTGATCCCACGCTCACTGGATGAAGATGGCGAAACCATCCCCGATCCGCACGCCTGGCATAACCTGGCGAATGCCGAGTTGTATGTCAGCAACATCACCAAAGCGCTGGAAGCCGCCGACCCGGCCAACAAAGCCGATTACGAACGCAACAGCCAGGCGTACCTGAAGAACATCTACGCCCTGCTCGCCGAAGCCAAGGCCAAGTTCGGTGCATTGCCGCCCGGCAACCGCAAGATCGTGACGTCCCACGATGCATTCGGTTACCTGGGCCAGGCCTACGGCATCGAGTTCATGGCGCCCCAGGGTTTGTCCACTGAGCGTGAACCCTCGGCGGCAGAAGTCGCGGCGCTGATTACCCAGATCCGTAAGGCGAAAGTCAAAGCGGTGTTTATGGAAAATATCAAGGATGCGCGCCTGCTCAAGCAGATTGCCGACGAGAGCGGCGCGCACATTGGCGGTACGCTGTACTCTGACGCCCTCGCGGCCAGTGGGCCGGCGAGCACCTTTACTGGGTTGTTCGAGTACAACCTCAATACGTTGTATGAGGCTTTGAGTCGGCCTTGATCAGGCTGCTTATGTGGTGAGGGGCAGGTCCAATGGGGCTGCTGCGCAGCCCAGCGGGAGCAAGCTCCCTCGCCACGGAGATCTCAGCGTCTAAGAGAAGGGTCAGGCCCTCGGCTTGACCGTCCCGCAATCCTGCCCCAACCAAACAGCACGGGTATCGAGGCTGCCGTTTTGTTGGATGCCAGTCGCATTGAAGGTGCCGTTGACCTTGGTGGTGAATTCACGATCGCTCTGGAACGTCGCGACACCATTGCCCTGGGCTTTCGGACAGCTGAAGCGAAACTTCCACTGATTGCCGG
Organism: Pseudomonas brassicacearum; assembly: GCF_000585995.1. Taxonomy (NCBI): domain Bacteria; kingdom Pseudomonadati; phylum Pseudomonadota; class Gammaproteobacteria; order Pseudomonadales; family Pseudomonadaceae; genus Pseudomonas; species Pseudomonas brassicacearum. Next base: position 6,604,019 of record NZ_CP007410.1, read on the forward strand.
TACGGTCGGTAATCTGTTGCTTGCAACCCGATTGCGGGTCTTGCAACGGAATGTCATTGGTTTGCACCTGCGCCGGGGTCAGGCACACACGAATACCTTTGCCACCCATGGTGATGCCCTGCTTCTCCAGCATTGCCCGTTGCTCCGGGGTCATCTGGTTTTGCACTTGGCCCAGCAGAAGCTGCAGGTCCGGCAGGTTCTGGTTATCGACTTTCATGTTGCTGGTGGTCAGTTCCCACAAACCCGGTTGAAGCATCTGCGCCTGAGCTGCCATCGGAACCGATAAGCCAACCGCCAAGGCCAAACCCAGCAGACGAACATTCATTGCATAAACTCCAGAGGACAAGTGGCCGTTAGACGCCGCCCACAGGCTTCGGTTCAGGCCCCGGATGAGTGAATTAAATAGCGACATTCGCCCGGGAACATGGTCTGTTAAGCATTGAAGTTTCAGGAGCAAGGCTGCCCCATGGATTTTTTCGGCCCCCATGTTTTCGGTTACCTGATCGCACTCCTCCACACCCTGGGTTCCATCGCCGCTGTCCATGCGGTACTGACGGTGCGCACAGCTCAAGGCTCGATTGCCTGGGCCCTGTCGCTGGTGTTCATTCCCTACCTGACGTTGATCCCCTACCTGGTTTTCGGACGCAGCACCTTCGACGGCTACATCAAGGCGCGCCGGCAAGCCAACGAGGAGATGCGCAAGGCCATCTCCGAATTGAACTGGCGCCCATGGGTCGAGGAAGCCCTGACCGCTCGCGCCTCCCAGGCCTATGCCTCGTTACGGGCGATGCCCAAGTTGGGGCGCACACCGTGCCTGGCGAACAATCAGGTGCGATTGCTGGTCAATGGGTATGCGACGTTCGAGGCGATTTTCCAGGCCATCGATGACGCTCGCCAGGCCGTCTTGATCCAATTTTTCATCATTCACGACGACCGTCTTGGCCTGCGCCTACAAACGCTGCTTTTGAAAAAAGCTGCCGAAGGCGTAGCGGTGTATCTGCTCTATGACCGCATCGGCAGCCATTCACTGCCCCACCGCTACGTCCAGGCGTTGCGCGACGGCGGTGTCCACGTGAAAGCCTTCGCGACCCGTAGCGGCTGGCTCAACCGGTTCCAGGTCAATTTTCGCAACCATCGCAAGATCGTCGTGGTGGACGGCGTCCTGGGTTTCGTCGGCGGACACAACGTGGGCGATGAATACATGGGTGAAAAGCCGCCCTTGGCACCGTGGCGCGACACCCATGTCGAAGTCTGCGGGCCGGTGGTGGGGAGCATGCAAGAGTCGTTTGCCGAAGACTGGTTCTGGGCGGCCCGCTCGTTGCCGCCACTGATCTTGCCAGACTCTTACCCGGACGACGGTGTGCTCTGCCAGTTGCTGGCCAGCGGCCCGGCCGATGCCTACGAAACCTGCTCATTGTTTTTTGTCGAGGCAATTCACGCGGCCAGCGAACGCGTCTGGATCACAACGCCTTACTTCATTCCTGACGAAGCGGTGTTCGCCGCGTTACGCCTGGCGGTGCTGCGCGGGGTGGACGTGCGCATCCTGCTGCCCTCACGACCAGACCACAAGATCGTCTACGCGGCTTCCAGCCTGTATGCGTTTGAAGCGGTGCGCGCCGGTGTGCGAGTGTTCCGTTATCAGCCGGGTTTCCTGCACCAGAAAGTGGTGCTGATCGACCGGGAAATCAGCGCCATCGGCAGTGCGAATCTGGACAACCGATCGTTCCGATTGAATTTCGAAGTGATGCTGCTAACCGTAGATATCCCATTCGCCACCGAGGTCGAGCAGATGCTTGAGAGGGACTTCGCCCAAGCCCAGGAAATCGACAAACAAGAAGGCCGGGAAACCCACCGCCTGCAAAAGGTCGGCATGCGGATCGCCCGGCTGATTTCCCCGATTCTTTAAGGCGTGTAGATGTCGTCACGGGTCCAGGGCAATTCATGGCTGCCGTCGGCGTGGGCCTTCACCGCCAGGATCTGGTGCAGATTGATCCAGCCCTTGGCAAACGCATAGGCGCAGCCAGCCAAGTACAACCGCCAGATCCGTAGCGCCTGCTCCGGCACCTCCTTCGAAGCGGCCTCGAGGTTGTCCTCCAGGCGTTCACTCCAATGATCAAGCGTGCGCGCGTAGTGCATGCGCAGGCTTTCCACGTCGACAATCTCTAGCCCCGCTTCGCTGATGTGCGCGGAAATCATCGACAGGTGCGGTAGCTCACCGTTGGGAAACACGTACTTCTCGATGAACTCCCCCGCGCCGCGACCGACCGGACGACCATCGGTGTGCTTGGCGGTAATGCCGTGGTTCATCACCAGCCCACCCTCGCGCACGGCGCCGAACAGTGTCTTACAGTACTGCTCGAGGTTGGCGTGGCCAACGTGCTCAAACATGCCGACGCTGACCACCTTGTCGAAGCGGCCGTCCTGGGGCAAGTCACGGTAGTCCAACAGTTGCAACTCCACCTGATCTTCCAGCCCCTCCGCCTTGACCCGCTCCCGGGCCAACGCCAGTTGCGCTTTGCTCAGGGTAATGCCAAACACCTTGGCACCGAATTCTCGCGCCGCATACCGCGCCAAACCGCCCCATCCGCAGCCGACATCCAGCAAGTATTCACCGGGCTGCAAGCGCAGTTTGCGACACAAATGGCGGAATTTGGCTTGCTGGGCCTGTTCGAGGGATTCGCTGCCCGTCTCGAAATAGGCACAGGAATAGGCCATGTCGCTGTCGAGCCACAGCTGATAGAAAGCGTTGGAAAGGTCATAGTGATAGGAAATCGCCTTGGCATCGGTTTCCTTGTCATGGATCGAGCGCACCGGCAGTTGGTCGGAGTCTTCATCAACCAGCGCCTGGCTCCATTCATCGCAGACACGAATGACTTCGTGAATCGAACCTTCAAGTTCGAGTTTGCCCTCTACAAACGCCGCCCCCAGTGCATCCAGGCTGGGATGGGTGAATTGCGCGACCATTTGTGGGTCCTTGACCACGATCGTGACGCTGGGATCGGCACCCAGCGTGAATTCATGGCCATCCCAGAGCCGCAGCCGAAGCGGTAAATGCAGATTCTGTAAGGCCGGTGGAAGTTGCGCGAGCATGAGTGAACCCCCCTTGTTTCAGACGTCTGAAAATGAGGGTAGACCATCGTAGAAAAATAGCAGGCTATCGAATTTATAGCCTTTTTCTATCGTTGTCCCAAATTCACTCCTTGTATGGGAGGTCACCAGCATGGTACGCCCTCTCCAATAGCAGACTGTAAGCGCGGCGCACAGTTCGCAGGGGCTATCCAACGGCTTCCTTCTCTTGGATTTTCAGTAGCGGCTCCTGAAAACGCAGCAATCGTCCGGCATTACCTAATACTAGCAGCGTGCTCAAATTGTGCAGCAGCGCCGCGATCATCGCCCCTGCAGCGCCGAGCCAGCCAAATGCTGCAAAGGCCACGATGGCCAGCGTCCACCCCAGGCCGATGATCACGTTGACTTGCAGCGTGCGCCGGCAGTGGCGACTGAGCCGCACACAGGTGCCGAGGCGTCGTAGGTCGCTGCCGATCAGCACGATGTCCGCCGACGCGAGGGCAATGTCCGCACCGCCCGCGCCCATCGCGACGCCCACGACTCCAGCCTTGAGTGCCAGGGAATCATTGATGCCGTCGCCCACCACCATGGGCCGGAAACCGTGGTCGATTTCGGCCATGACCCGCTTGAGTTTGTCTTCCGGCAAGGCCTGGGCCTGTACATCGCTGATACCGATGTCCCGCGCCAGGGTGTTGGCCACGCTCTGGCGATCACCGGTCAGCAGTAACTGACGGCCAAGGCCCAATTCCCGCAGTTCGGCCATGGCCACCCGCGCTTCTGGCTTGACGCTGTCGGCCAGCAGCAACCAGGCGAGGAATTGCCCGTCCAGGGCCAGCCCGGCAATCGGGCCGTCGTGATTGGGAACCGCTGAAGTCTCGATACCCAACTGAGTAAACAACTCCGGCCGACCAAGGGCCGCCTCGCCCCGCTCGGTCATCGCCACCACACCCAGGCCCTGACGCTCATGGATATCGGTCAACGGCAGGCAGCTGTCCTGTTCCACCAGCCCCGCCAACGCGCGGCTGACCGGATGACTGCTGGCCGACCCCAGGCTGGCAGCCAATGCCCGTAAAGGAGCGTGATCGTCGTGCACAGTTTCGATGGATTGCAGGCGCAGGGCGCCGTACGTCAGCGTGCCGGTCTTGTCGACGACCAGCGACGTCAGGTCCGCCAGTTCTTCCAGAAAGGCCGAGCTGCGGATCAGAATCCCATGGCGCGCCGCCACCGCAATTCCGGCAATAGCCGTCGCTGGCGCTGACAGCACCAATGCGCATGGACACGCTGCCACCAATACCGCCAACATCGCCTGGGAATCGTTGGTGACAAACCAGGTCACCGCGGCCAGCAATAACACCAGCACCAGATAACTGCCGGCGTAGCGTTCCAGCAATCGAGTGATGGGTGGCTTGGAACGTTCTGCGTTTTGCATCAAGGCGATGACTTTGCCCAGGGTTGATTCATTGCCGGTGCGAGTCACTTCCAAACGCAGCAAGCCATCAAGGTTGATCGCGCCACCAAAGACTTCGGTACCGACCACGGCCTCCAGTGGCACCGATTCACCCGTGATCGGCGCCGTGTCGAGGCTGGCCTGGCCGGACAACACGCGACCATCGGCCGGCACCCGGTCCCCAGCGCGCACCTCCACCACATCACCGGGTTGCAACGTGCCGTTATCGACCTCAAGGATCGAACCGTTGGCCTGCACCTTGCGGCCTTGGCTGCGGGTCAGTTGCCCAAGGGCGTGGATCGCTTCCTGGGAGCCGATGACGCTGCGCTCTTCCAGCACATGGCCGAAGATCATGATGATCGGCAGCAACGCTGCGGTCAGCAGGTCACCGGTGGCCCAGGCGCCAAGCATTGCCAGGGCGATCAGTTGATCGGTGATCCCATGCAGGCTCGGATAACGCAGACTGTACCAAGCCGACCGCATCACTGGGACTGCCACCAGCAGCGAGGCAAATCCCAACAGCAGCTGACTGACGCCACTCTGTTGCGGCGACCAACCGCGCCACACCAGGCCCAGGACGAGCAGGCCGAGAGCGAGCATCGCCAAGGTCAATTGGCGGGCGGCAGCGCGTTGTTCGGCGCTGGACAACATCGGCGCGGCGGCGGTTTGAGCGGTCATTGTTCGGCTCCCTGAATGATCAGGCGGGAATCGTCTTTCGGATCGACCGTTGTCACTGAGCCGGCGCGACGAAGGATAGCGGGCATGCGCTCGCGATAAAGGCGCAGCAGCAGTTGTGGACCGCTGCCTTGGGACTTGGCCAGGCCGAGCACCGTGGCGGTATCGGCCGACGCCTTGGCAAGCCGCTCGCTGGCCTGGGCATGGGCGACTTGTACGGCGCGGTCGGCGTCCTGGCGGGCGGTCTGGGTCAGTTTCTCGGCTTCGGTCCGCGCGTTGGCGACGGCTTTGTCGGCCTGTTGACTGGCCGTCAGTACCGCATTGAAGGCACTCACCGCCGGCCCTGGCAGGCTCGACTGCACGTCGACCCGGACCACTTCGATGCCCAGCCCCTGCCCTGTCGCGGCCAGATCGGCCAGGCGGCGGTTAATGCCTTGCACCAGATCGCCGCGCAAGCGCTCACGGCGCTCGGCAGCCTGGTTGTCGCTGCCCATCAGTTCAGGGCGCGCCACCAGGATGGTGTCCAGATCCCGTGCGGCAGTCAGGGCCACGGCACTGCGGGTCGCGAGTCGGTCCAGTGCCGGCAGCACATGTTCGCCCTGCAAAACAAACGCGTAGGGCTCGGTGACTTTGTAGAACAGCCGCACATCCAGCTGCACGACCCCCGCGTCACCGGTCAATAAATAACCGGAACCGGCCAAGGCATCGCTGACCGGCGTGGCAAAACTGGCGACGCGATCAGCCTGCAACGCGGCATCCGAACGCAGCAGGTTTTCCACGCGCAGCTCCAGGACTCGATCCGCCGCCGGCAGCAAAATTACTTGTTCCACGGGTCGAGGCCATGCCAACAAGAGGCCCGCATTCTGGATTCGATCCAAGGCACCGAAGTGCAGCACCACCGCGCGGCTCTGTGGATCGATCTGCCGCACATTGGAAAAAGCCCAGGCCAACGCCGCCAGCACCGTGACCGCATAGAGCGCCAGAAAGGCCAGGCGCCCTGCCTGAATCCATGGGCTGGACAACCCATTTGTTCCACGTGGAACCAAACTCATGGTTGTGTTCCACCTTTGGGTTCCACAGCAGGCGGACCGTCTACCAACACCCGGAATGGCGCGGCGTCGGTGCGCAAAATCAGCTTTGTGCCCGGGCTGACGATAGTGCCCAACGTATCCAGCGAGCGCAGCAGATTGTAGAGCTGAGGCGAACCGGCGTATGCCCGGCCATAAATCTCGGCCGCTTCCACCCGGGACTGCGCCTCGATGTCAGCCGCTTTCACCGTGGCATCGGCCTGCACGATTCGCGCATCTCGCTCCGCAGCGGAACGAATCTGCGCGGCTTCACGCTTGCCAATCGCCGTGCGTTCAGTGGCGATGGTTTCGCGCTCGGCACGCATGCGATCCACCGTCGCGGTCAGGGTCACCGAAGGCAAAGTCAGACGCTCAATACCGACTTGCAACACGCGCACGCCATAAGTGGTGAGCAACTGCTGATCGATCTGCTGGCGCAACTGCGCTTCGAAATCGGCAATGCGCACCTGGCTGGCATCGGTGTTGACCAGGCTCGCCAAATCAAAACTGGCTGCGGTGGTTTCCAATGCTGAACCGACGAACGTGCGGATCTGCCGGGCAGCTTCGTCCGGCTGATTCTGTACTGCACGCATGAAACGCTGGACGTTATCCGGGTCACCCTGGACCTGCCACGCCACGTACGCCTGGACGATGATTCGCAGGCCATCGCGGGTACCGACGTCCTGCAAACCGCTGGACGTAGTGCGCAACCGCAAGTCCACCGGAATGGCCGCTTCGAACGGTGCCGGCCAGCGCCAGCCCAGGCCCGGTTGCAGCAGTACCCGGGCCGGGTTGCCGAAACGCGTGATCACCGTGGCCTCCCCCGAACGCACCTGCACGAGGCTGGCAGCCGCGACAGCGAACCCCACCAGCAGCACGGCCCAGCCCATCCGCCGCCAAGGAAACGGACCGGCTTGCAGCGAATCGCCGTGATGGTGGTGATGATGATGCCCATGGTGATGACCGGCATGACCGTGATCGTGACCGACGTGGTCGTGGTGATCGTGTGAAGAAGACTGGCTCAATGGGCAGCTCCTGGCTGGACAGGGTTACGCGGCGAGGCGGGATCCGCCGGCAGCGTGAAGGTACGAAGGTCAATGGTCGGCGCGTTGCCACTGCCGCCCAGGCGATGATCGAGAATCAGCAGCCTGGCATTGCCAAGGCCCTGGCTCAGTTGGCTGAGGTATTGCTCCAACACAAACGCGTGGCCGGCCGTTGCGTAGGCTTTGCGTTCAGCGTTGAAGCGCAAGTCGGCGGCCTGGGCAGTCGCGTTTATTTCCCGGGCGGTGGCTTGAGCCTGGTCATGGGCGATGCTGGCTTGCAGTTGCGCCTGGTTGCTTTGCTCCGCCGCTGCGCCGCGCTCCCGGGCGATGAGTGCCTGCGCACCAATCTGCGCCGCTTGCACGCCGTGATAGGCATTGGCCGCGCCGGCCGGTGGGTGAATCGCTTCGACCACCGTCGCCAGAATTTCCACGCCGCTGTCGAGCGACTGCAAGTCAGCTTGTACGGCACGACCGATTTCATCGGCCAGGCTGACACGGTCCACGCCCAGCAAACCATCCAGCGTACGCGAGGCGAACTCATGCACCAGGATGCGGCTCGCGGTGCTGCGGATCAGCGTCGGTACATCGGCGCTGTTGTAGGTCGCCGCCAACGCTGCGGCGTCCGTAAGGCCGATGCGATAGACGAAGCGCACGTCCATATTGACGATCTGGAAGCTCTGTTGGTCTGCGCGACGACTGGCAATCACTTGGGACTTGTCGTTCACGTGGCTGGCGTCCCATAACCGATTGGCTATCGCAGGGGCCGGCCCCTCGGCTGGATCGGCGTCCGTGGACGGCCGTTTATCGCCGACGCTGGTGGCCAACTCATGGACAACACCATTTTCAACGCTCAGCACCCTGCCCAGCGGCCAGGGCAACCCAACCTGCAAACCGGGGCCGAACACCTCCACCGGCTTACCAAATCGCTCATAAATGCCGCGCCCTTGCAGCGGCACTTCATGCACGCCCGTCAACAACCACCCCACCAGCGCAACCAGAGTCAGCACCGGCAAAAAGGCTCGACGCATGTAACTGAAGGCCCAGATCTGCCGCAGATCGATGCCGAAGCGGTTGTGCAGTTCGTGTTGCAAGGCCATGAGCGGTCGAGGCGGCCAGCGCAGCAGATCGGCGATAACACTGCGACCTAACAGTGTCGGCTCCAAGGAATCCCGGCGGGGGCTGAACAACGACAGCACTGCACGCAACAGCAACTCCGCGGCCACCAGCCCTGGCAACACCCCCATCAGCACCGCCAGCCGCACCGGCCAGATGGACGCTTCTGCGGCAAACAACAAGCACAAGGCCCCGAGCACCAGCACAATGATCGCCACCCGCGTCAATTGCGCCAGCGACGCTGCTTCCGGCCACTCCACCGCCGGCTGCTGGGCCAATTGACGTTCGAACACCAGCAACCCAAACGCTAACAACAATGAAAGCACCGCCCCCACGCTGGCCGAAACGCCGAGCGCGGCAGCAGGCAATTGCAGATTCCAGGTTTGCTCCAGGCTCAGCAATACCAACACGGAGCCACCGGCCAGCCACAAGGTGGGGGCACCGATTTGCCTCAGCAAGCCGATCCAGCGGGCACTGATTCGCTCAAGCAAACGTTCATACCAGCCCAAGTTATCAACAGGCTCTTCTTCGGCAGCCGAGATATCCACAGCCGGCATCAGCGCCCTGCCCCGCCACTGCGTCACCCACCAGGCCGATTGCAAACCCATCGCCAGCACCAGCAAGCCGGCACTCTGGGCGACCAGCAGCGCCGGCCACAGCGATTGCGGCGAAAACAGTCCGACAAAAAACGCCAACACCCATCCCGCAGCAGCCAGGCCACCCAGTCCAAAAGCGATCCGTTTCAAACGGCGCCCATGAAACGGCGCCTGCTGAAAGCGCGGCCATTCGGCAACCTGTGCCCCCTCGACATCAAGATCGACTTGCATACCACTCCAGCGCCGCTGATGGATCTAAATCCGGGACCGTGGACAGACGCCACCGCCGCTCCGTTATATGCCGTTACCTTATAACGATTGCTGTGAAATTTCCGTTTTGAATTTTTCATCACACGGCCCATGACGGGCCCTTGACTTAAGCCTTGACCGAAATCTCTGGAAACGCTCATATTACGAGCATAATTTTCTATCAGACCAAGCGAGAGAACAGCGATGAGCAACTACGACGTGGTCATTCTGGGCGGCGGACCCGGTGGGTACAACGCGGCGATTCGTGCCGGACAATTGGGGTTGAAGGCCGCCTGTGTCGAAGGTCGCGCCACCTTGGGCGGCACCTGCCTGAACGTCGGCTGCATGCCCTCCAAAGCCCTGCTCCATGCCTCGGAACTGTACGAAGCGGCCATGGGGGCGGAGTTCGCCAACCTCGGCATCGACGTCAAACCCACGCTTAACCTTGCGCAAATGATGAAACAGAAAGAGGAAAGCGTGACGGGCCTGACCAAGGGCATCGAGTTTCTATTTCGCAAGAACAAGGTCGACTGGATCAAGGGCTGGGGCCACATCGACGGGCCCGGCAAGGTGACCGTCACCGACGAACAGGGTGGCAAGACCGAGCTGAGCGCCAAGGACATCGTCATCGCCACGGGCTCCGAGCCCACGCCGTTGCCGGGGGTGGACATCGATCACCAGCGCATCCTGGACTCCACCGGTGCGTTGTCCCTGAGTGAAGTGCCCCGGCACCTCGTGGTGATCGGCGCCGGTGTCATCGGCCTTGAGCTGGGTTCGGTCTGGCGGCGCCTGGGTGCCCAGGTGACGGTGGTGGAATACCTTGATCGCATTTGCCCCGGCGTCGATGGCGAGGCGGGCAAAGCGCTGCAACGGGCCCTGGGCAAACAGGGCATCGCGTTCAAGCTGAGTTCCAAAGTCACTGGCGCCGTTTCCTCGGCGAGTGGCGTGCAGCTGCAGGTTGAACCTGCGGCGGGCGGCGAAGCGCAGACCCTCGACGCCGATTACGTGTTGGTCGCCATCGGCCGTCGGCCTTATACCCAAGGGCTGGGCCTGGAGAACGTCGGGCTGAGCACCGACAAACGCGGCATGCTCGCCAACCAGCACCACCGCACCGAAGCGCCCGGTGTTTGGGTAATCGGCGACGTGACCTCCGGCCCCATGCTCGCCCACAAGGCCGAAGACGAAGCCATGGCCTGCATCGAACAGATCGTCGGCAAGGCCGCCGAGGTCAACTACGGGCTGATCCCCAGCGTCATCTACACCCGCCCGGAACTGGCCAGCGTCGGCATGACCGAAGAACAACTCAAGGCTGAAGGCCGCGCCTACAAGGTCGGCAAGTTTCCGTTCACGGCCAATAGCCGGGCGAAGATCAACCACGAGACCGAGGGTTTCGCCAAAGTCCTGGCCGATGAACGTACCGACGAAATCCTTGGCGTACACCTGGTCGGCCCGAGTGTCAGCGAAATGATTGGCGAATACTGCGTGGCCATGGAATTCAGCGCCTCGGCCGAAGACATCGCCCTCACCTGCCATCCACACCCGACGCGTTCGGAAGCGTTGCGCCAGGCGGCCATGGATGTCGAGGGGATGGCGACGCAGATGTAGGGACAACGCAAAGCTTTAGTGAACGCGGTTGTGTGGCGAGGGAGCTTGCTCCCGCTCGGCTGCGAAGCAGTCGTCATTTTGCGGGCGGCCTACCTGACCTGGGAGCCCATGGGGACCGCTTCGCGGTCCAGCGGGAGCAAGCTCCCTCGCCACAATCCGGGTCCGGCCGCTGACCATTCAACTGGCTGCGATCCGGGCCTTGCGCCGCCGCCGACTGATCAATCCCAACGCCACTGCCACCACCAGCACCAAACCACCCACTTCCAGCAAGCCCTTATAAGGTCGCAGTGACGAGCGAATCGGATCGAGGGCCTGGGTGACGTAGCGTTTGTCAGCCTTGAGGAAATCAGGCTCCTGGCATTGATGACCGAAATCCCCGGCCCAATCCACATAAGGGCCTTCCTTGACGTAACGCTGATACAACGCGCTTTGCTCCTCCAGGCTGGAGTTGTAACCCACCGCTTTGCACAACACCGCCGCAAACGCCTGGCTGGTATGGGGCAGCTGATCCGCCGCCTGGCTTGCCAGCGCCGTGGCGACAAACCGATAGTGGTAACGCATGTCCGGTTGTGCGGCGCTGGCCTGTTGGCGTTGTACCTCACCCTCGGCCACCAGCGGCCCGACCTTCAGCTCAACGGGCTCCAGGCTGTAGTTGCCGCCCAGGCTGGCGTAATCGGGTGCCATCTCGTAGCCAAGCAGCTCCATACCCCATTTACGCGCCATCCAAGACGCACGGAAATACGCCTCGGCCCGCCGGGTGGGCCACCACTTGGACTCTGCATCCTGTCGCAACTGCCCATAGAGCCGGGCCTTGCCTTGCAGCTCGGCATTGTCGAAATAAGCCGGCGCTTCGTCATAGCGCCCTTCGCGCAACAGACGACGACCCAGCAGATTGCGCAAGCTCGCAGCCACCGGCAACGGCACATAGTTATCGCGATCTTGTTGGCTCAACGCCGGTGGCGCCGGGACTTGGGCGTCGACGTATTGCTTGAGCTCATCCACCGTCAGCACCCGTTCTGCAACCAAGGCAGCGTCGTACCAATAGTTGCCCTGGCCGCGATAGAGCTGATCGAAGGCTTGCAGGTAATCACCCCGTTGCAAGGCCAGGATCGCGCTTTCGCCTTCGACCCGGCACTTGGGCTGCACTGACTCAAAGTCCCAATCCGGTGTACGCCGGCTGCCCCAGGACTCATCGCTCGGAAAGGCCTGGGCCGCTTTCGCGTAAGCCGCAGCCGCGGCGGCCTTGTCACCGTCGCGCAACGCCAGCTTGGCGCGCACCCACCAGGCCAGGCCCGTGTCGGAGGCCTTTTGCACAAAGGCCTTGGCACTGGCGTAATCGCCGTGCTGATAACTCACCGCCGCCAGGCGATCGGCATCGTCCAGGCTGTCCCGGGTATTGGCCTGCAACAGTGTGAAGAGTCGTTTCTCGCCCGACGGTTCCTCACCGTCCCACCAACCGACGCGGCTGAGCAAATACGCGGTGATCAAACGCTGCACCGCTTTGGCCTTGAGCAATTCGCCCAGGCGTTCATCCGACTGGGCGCTCAGGTCACCGGCCAATTGCAGCAACGAGCTGTAGCCGACCTGGGAACCTTGCAGGGACTGGGTCGCATAGAGTCCGACGGCGCTGTCCCAGTCGTCAGCCGTGTACGCCACTCGGGCTTCCTCGCCGAGGCTGGCAACGCCCAGTTCCAGTGGATCGCTGAAGCCGGCAATACTCAGCTCACGGGCCTGACGGAACGCTGCCCGAGCCTGATCCTGCAACGCCGCAGGCTCGCCGCCGCCGGCCTCGGTACTCAGGGCAAACAAGGCCCGGCCCAGGGAGTACGCCGCCCAAGTACTGCGCAGTTGGCGCTGCTCGGCCGGCAACGCCAGCAACTGTTGGAACGATTCGGCGGCCCGTTGATGCTCACCGGCACCAAAAGCAGCCGCCCCCATGGCGTACAAGCGCAATTCGGCCGGCAGGTTTGCCGCTTCGGTGGCGATCTGTTCGACATCGGTCAGCGCCCGCAAACGCTCGACCACCGCTTGTTGCGGCGGGGTCAAGCCAAGCTGTTCGGCCTTGCTGCGTTGTTCGACATAGGCGGACATATCGTCATAGCTGTAATCCGGGTTGCGAGTCGCATCGGTGACAGGCTTGAGCCCGGCGATTGCCTGACCGAGACGGCTGACCTCGAAACGAAAACTGCCTTCGGGCAATTCGGCCAGTGATTGCGCACGGTTATCCAGCAGGCGCATCGGGAATTCCGGCCCACAGGCCAGCACCTGGCCCAACGGCAAGCAGAGGCTCAAACACAGCAGGTGACGAGGCCACTTACGGGTAAACATTGAAACCTCCTTGGTCGATTTTTGTACAACGCGCCCAACCGATCGCCCGTTGAGCGCCGGCGGCCAGGCGGCCTTCCTGAATGCGGGTGAAGGTAAGCAGTCCGGGGGTTTGTTGCAACGTGTAACCGGCCAAGGCATCGACACCGTCACACCCGCCGACGGCAAGCGTCAGCCGCTGGGGCCAGGGGCTGTCGAGATTGCCCCGGTTGACCAGCCGGATGTCGTACAAACCGTCCTGCTCCTGCAGATGCACACCAAGGCGACTGTCCAGGCTATCCCCCCGCGCGACTGCGCCGAGGGTGGTCAGGCTCCAGGCCCGCCGGTCGCCCGCCAGCGGCAGGCGAAACCAGATCAGCCCAGCCAGGTGTTTCGGCGGTTCAGCGCGCAAGGCTGCCGTAAGCCCGGCCACTTGCTGCGGGTCGGCCAGCAGCTCCCGACGCTCGCCGCCCCGATCGATCGGCACTTCGCTTTCAACCACCGGCCCGCCGCTCTCCGGCGTCAGCAGCGCCACGCCGTAGGCCGGCAGGGCCAGGTAGAACGGTCGTGTGGTGATGTCGCTCCAGCGTTCAGCCCAGCGCTGGGCCTGTTTCGGATCGAACAGCCCCTGTCGCGGATCGCTTACCGCGTGAACCTGCAGCACGCTGCTGTCCACCGTCTCCAGCAGCCCAGGCAACGCGGGGCTGTCGAGCCAGGCCGGCAGTGCAGTAATGCTTAACCCCAGCGTGGCTGGCAAGGTCTGCCGCAGCCGGGTCAGGAATGTCCCGTAGGCCGGCAACCGGGCGTTACCGGCGTCATGGTCGATCTCCACCCCTACCGGGGTCAGGCCCTGGGCTTGCCACTCACTCAATACCTGCTGGACCTGCGCGAGCACCTCGTCCTGGTCCAGGGATTTGAGCTGACCATCAAGGCGAATCACAGCAATCAGCGGACGGCCATCCGCCTTGAGCATCGCCGGATCGATCCGCGCACGGCTCCAGCCAGCCCCGGGGAAAGCCTGCAACGCCAACACCCGCAGACTGGAAAAGTCGCCATGGCTCTGGCGCAACGCCGCTTCATGGGCCGGCGTCCATTGGCGTTGCCAGATATAGAGCTGTTGATCGAGGGACGGGGCTGGAGGCTGTTCGCAGCCGCTCAACAGCAAGCCAGCGAGGGCCAGCGATAGCCGGAAAAGAAACGTCATGAAACCTCACCACCCCATGGAAGCCTCGCAGATTAACGCTTTGCACATGACAGTGGGAGCAGGCTTGTTCGCGATAGCTTTGTGTCGGCAACCTAAACGCTGCTGATCCAAAGCTATCGCGAGCAAGCTCGCTCCCACAGGTTTGAGAACAACATCAGGTTATTCGGCTTCTCAGGCGGTTTTTTGCAAACCGACCGCGGTACGCGGCATGCCCACGAATCCGCGCAAGGCTTCGATTCGCGCCAGCCAGGCCCGCACATGGGCATAGTCCTGCAACGACACATTGCCTTCCGGTGCGTGGGCGATGTAGCTGTAGCCGGCGATATCAGCAATGGTCGGCGTATCACCGACCAGGTAAGGACGGTCGCTCAATTCCTGATCGATGACTTTCAACACGTTGTGGGAACGGGCAATCACATCCTCGGCGTTGTAAGGCGCGCCAAACACCGTGATCAACCGCGCCGTGGCCGGGCCCGCATGGATCGGCCCAGCCGCCGCCGACAACCAGCGCTGCACCCGGGCGGCGCCAATCGGGTCGGTGGGCAACCAGCGACCCTGGCCATATTTTTGCGCCAGGTACACCAGGATGGCATTGGAGTCCGCCAGCACCACGCCGCTATCGTCAATGACCGGCACTTGGCCAAATGCATTGATGGCGAGGAAATCCGCCTGTTTGTGCGCCCCCTTGGCCAGGTCGACGAAGACCTCCTCGACGGGCAGCTCGAGCAACGACAACATCAATTGAACGCGATGGGAATGGCCGGAAAGTGGGAAGTGGTAGTGCTTGATGGGGTTCATGGTCGACTCCGCTGGAAGTGACGCCATCAGCACAACGGCGTCGATGGGCCCATCTTCCACTCAAGATAAAAACAAGAGAATCACCCAGAAATGCAATCCATTGTTTCAGCCCAAGAAACAATGCTTCAGTCGTTCAAGGCAGGGTGTTCGCGCAAGGTGCTGACAGTGAAATCGACAAAACTGCGGACTCGCGCCGGCGCATTACGCCCGCCTTGATACACCACATGGATCGGTAGGGGCGG
Source organism: Pseudomonas brassicacearum (assembly GCF_000585995.1). Taxonomy (NCBI): domain Bacteria; kingdom Pseudomonadati; phylum Pseudomonadota; class Gammaproteobacteria; order Pseudomonadales; family Pseudomonadaceae; genus Pseudomonas; species Pseudomonas brassicacearum. The sequence continues at coordinate 6,619,428 of NZ_CP007410.1, forward strand.
CAGTTCGAATTCGGCCAGGACAATTTCCAACTCACCGGCGGCCACATTGCTCGCCACTTGATAAGACAGGATCCGCGTCATCCCCAATCCCAGGCAGGCGGCGGTGATCGCCGCCTGGTTGGCCGTCACCACCAGCCGCGGTACAGGCCGGACGGCCAACGGCTCACCTGCCTCGGCGAAGGTCCAGCTTTTGATCTGGCCAATGGCCGATGACGCCACGACGGGCATCCGTTCCAGGTCTGCCGGATGTCGGGGCCGCCCATGACTCGCGAAGAAATCAGGGGAGCCGCACACCACCCGCCGCACTTCACCGACACGGACGGCGTGCAGGTTGCTGTCCGGCAACTCGCCAATGCGCACAGCCACGTCGATCCCCTCCTCGACCAGGCTGACCGTACGATCCAACAACAACGCATTGATGCAGACCTCGGGATACCGGTGCAGGTAATCAACCAGCGCCGGCGTGACGAACAACTGGCCAAACAGCACCGGCGCCGTGATCGTCAGTTGTCCACGGGGCTGGACGTGACTGCCGGCTGCCGAATCCTCGGCTTCCTGCAAATCGCTGAGGATCCGGCGACAGTCCTCGAGAAAACGCTGGCCCGCTTCGCTCAGGTACACGTTACGGGTGGTGCGCACCAGCAGGGGCGTGCCGATGCGCTGCTCCAGCGCCGCCACCGCCCGCGTGACGCTGGCCGCCGACAAACCCAGGCGCCGCGCCGCCGCCGAAAATCCTGAGTCCTGGGCCACGGCGAGAAAAACCTGCATTTCCTGGAACCTGTCCATCCATCCCCCGATGAGAAATCCTGATACAAGTTTTCTGCGCCCCCAAAGCAGCGCTACGCGGCCATTGTAGAGGCCCCGGTCAGTGAACCACAGCGTAGCGCAGCCAGACACCGGGATATTGAGCCGGCCATGGATGGCGACCCTTGGTACCATCCCGTCCTATGACAATTTTATGACTAGAAAACGACGAGGCCCTTGTGGGAGCGGGCTTGCTCGCGAAAGCGGTGTGTCAGTCAACATCATCGGCGGCTGATACAACGCTTTCGCGAGCAAGCCCGCTCCCACAGAGTTGCCTGGCATGCATCCATCGAAAGGCCCGTTTTTTGTGAAAGCTCTCTACCGCTGCTCAACCCACCCCCTCGCCTCGCTCATCGCCCTGATGGGCTGCGTACTGCTCGTCCCAATAGGCCTGCGCCTGGCGTTGGACTGGTCCGACCCACTGGGCTATCTCTCGGACCTGGGCATCGGCGGGTTGCTGATCGCGTTGCTTTACCGCCGTCCCTGGTGGCTGGCACTCCCGGTATTGCTAGCCTGGAGTGCGTTGACGCTGGCCAGCATCGAGTTGGTCAGCGCCGTGGGACGGATGCCCACCCCTTCGGACGTGCTTTACCTGATCGACCCGCAATTCGTCGAAAACTCCACCAGCGGCGGCTTCGCCCATCCCTGGCTGGCCGCGTTCCAATTGGCAGCGCTGGCGTCCTGGCTGATGATCCAATGGACCAGCCGACGCCAGCTGACGCCACGCTTGCCGCGCCACACCTGGGCAGTGCCGGTATTGCTGTTGCTGGCCCACGGCGCGCTGCAATCCTGGCGCCCCAGTGAGGCGGACCAATGGAATGTGTTCAACCTGCCCCACCAACTCGTCACGGCGGGTATCGTCGCTGGACAGGAACGGGCCCAGCAATGGCTCGAAGGCGATACTGTGGACCCGCTCCCGCCGATGGAAGGGCTTACCCGACTGGACCTCAATGGCGCGAAACTGTTGGCCGAACCGGGACAAGCGCGCAACGTCCTGGTCATCGCCTTGGAAGGCATTCCCGGCGCGTACGTAAGCGCCAACCGCCAAGCGTTGAACAGTCGCTATCAAGAGAACCTGATGCCGCACCTGAGTCGCTGGGCCGAGCGCGGCATGAACACGCCCGATTACGTCCTGCACAGCCACCAGACCATTCGTGGCCTGTACGCGATGCTGTGTGGCGACTACGACAAACTCAACGACGGCACGCCCAAGGGTGTCGAGATGCTCAACCAGGCCCAGCGCAACCAGGCCTGCCTGCCGGCCCAGTTGCGCCAGAATGGCTTTTCCACGCATTTCCTCCAGGGCGCGGGCCTGCGCTTCATGGCCAAGGATCGGATCATGCCGCACATCGGCTTCGACACGACCCTGGGCATGGACTGGTTCACCCGCCCCGCCTACCTGGAATTCCCCTGGGGCAAGGACGACAAGACCTTCTTCGAAGGCGCGCTGGACTACGTCGGGCAGCTGCAACAGACAGACAAGCCCTGGATGCTCACCCTGCTGACCGTAGGCACCCACCAGCCGTACTCCGCGCCGGAGGACTATCTGCAACGCTACGACTCTGCCAAGCAGGCCGCCGTGGGTTACCTGGACGATGCGCTGGACAGTTTCCTGGCGGGCCTGGAGCGTCAAGGCATCCTGGAAAACACCCTGGTGGTCATCACCTCGGACGAATCCCATGGCATTGATGATGTGCGTCTGGCGTCGTCCTGGGGGTTCAACCTGACGTTGGCTCCGGAGCCGTTGCCCAGGCTCAAGTCAGGGACCTACGGCCATGTGGACCTGACCGCGTCGATTCTCGATTACTTCGGTTTCACGGTGCCCACGTCGCTGTCCGGTCGCTCGCTGTTCAGGGATTACGCAACGGGCCGGGAAATCATGTCGTTCACCAATGGCAAGCTGCGTTATCACGACGGCAAGGGCACGTTCACCGAGTGTGATTTCCTGCAGCATTGCCGTTACTACACCAGCGCAGGCTTCATCGCCGACCGCGCCATCTATGGCGGGCAATACAGCGGCCAGCGCGCCAGGCTGATCAGCGCCCGGGCCACGGCCTTGGACCAGACCCTGCTACCCACGCCCCTTAACCAGCATTATCAGTTTGGCAGCGCGGATAAAATCCCGCTGCCGGCCCAGGTCACCAACGATTGGACCGACAACCTGATCGGAGCCCAATACCTGGAAATGCCCAAGGGTTCACAGACCCGCGTCAGCCTGACCATCCGTGCCGTAGAGGCAGACCACGCCGCCTACATTTCCCTCAAGGCCAAGGAGTTCGAACAGGATGTGCCGATGGACCTGCCGACAGACGTGGCGGTGACCGCCGACCAGCCGCTGGTGATGAACATCCGTTTCGATAACCCGCAACAGCGCAAGGCGTTTTCCTTCCATTTACTCGGTCATGGCATGGGTGCCATCGAGATCAGCGACTTCAGCGTCGTGACCGAACTGCAGGAGCAGACGGACCAGCCGGAGTACCTGGACGACATGCAGGACGACAGCGAGGCCCAATCCAGCTAAGCGGCATCAGCGTCGAGCCACAGGCTAATCCAGCAACCGATGCAGCTTGGCGTACTGCAACAACATGATGGTCTTGCCGTCGCAAATGTCCCCGCTCTCGATCATGCCCAAGGCTTGATCGAGAGACATTTCCAGCACTTCGATCTCTTCGCCCTCTTCTTCCAATCCGCCGCCTTCGTGCTGTTTGTCTTCATCGAAATACTCACCGACGAAAAAATGCACCCGTTCCGTCACCGAGCCCGGGCTCATGAAGGCTTCGAACACCTTGCGCACGTCCTGGATGATATAGCCGGTTTCTTCCTGGGTTTCCTTGCGGATACAGGTGTGCGGCTCGTCGTTGTCCAGCAGGCCGGCACAGGTTTCGATCAACAGGTCATCGTGCCCGTTGACGAAGGCCGGGAAGCGGAATTGCCGGGTCAACACCACGGTCTGCTTGGCCTTGCTGTACAGCAGGATGGTGGCGCCGTTGCCACGGTCGTAGGTCTCGCGCGTCAACTCGCGCCATTGGCCATCGCGGCCTTGGTAGTCATAGGTGGTCTTGCGCAGCACGTACCAGTTGTCCGAGAGGACTTCGACGTTCTTGATGCGTACGCGATCCTTGATGCTGGTTGCCTGTGTCATTTACCACTCCGTTCGGGACCAGGGGTCCCCCTTAAAAACTCGATTCACGCTTCTTTGATGCTCACAAAAAAAATCACGATGGCCCATCGTCTTTTCTAGTTCGACAAAGCCTGGCCGCTCGTTAAATCTTCGACCAGCCCTGAGCCTGCGGGGATTGCATCAATAAAAAAGCGACCAGACGAGAACTCCTCATGGGCATCAATCTGAAATTCGGTCACAAGATTCTTCTGGGTGCCTGCGTCATCGTGATGGCGGTCTTCCTGTCGTTCTCGTTGTTCAACGACCATCGCCAGGAAGCAAGCACCCGTGAAGCACTGCACAGCAACTTACAGACCACGGGCCAGTTGCTCGGTGCGAACCTCGACAGCTGGCTGGCCGGTCGAATCCTGTTGATCGAAGGTGCCGCCGAAAGCGTCGCCGCCAATCCCACGCCGGATACCATCGGCAGAATTCTCTCCCAGGACATCATTACAAAGACCTTCATAGCCAGCTATGTCGGCCTTGAAGACCGTCGTTTTTTTATTCATCCCGAGCGGGTGATGCCGGATGGGTATGATGTTCGTCAACGCGCCTGGTACAAAGATGCAGCTCGCACTCTTGAACCCGTGTTGACCGAACCCTACATCGGTGCGGGTATCGATTATCTGATAATGACCCAAGCGGCTCCGATCAAGGTCAATGGCAAAGCTGTTGGTGTACTGGGTGCGAGCCTGAGCCTGGAACAACTCGCGAAAATCATCAATGCCGTGGACCTCAACGGCATAGGCTATGCCTTCCTGGTCAGCGACGACGGCAAGATCCTGGTGCACCCGGACAACTCACTGGTGACCAAGACACTCGCGCAAGCGTTCCCCGAAGGCCCGCCGAGTATCAACAGCACCTTGAGTGAGGTGCAGGAAAACGGCCAGACGCGGATCGTCACTTTTACGCCGATCGACGGCCTGCCGTCGCTGCACTGGTCCATCGGACTTTCAGTGGATAAAGACAAAGCCTACGCCGCACTCCATGAGTTTCGTACCTCGGCGCTGATCGCCACACTGATCGCCATGCTGGTCACGGTCGGTTTGCTCGGCCTGCTGATCAACGCCCTGATGCGGCCGTTACGCAGCATGGGCTCGGCCATGCAGTCCATCGCCGATGGCGAAGGTGACCTGACCCAGCGCCTGCATAGCCTGTCTCGGGACGAGTTCGGCATGATGGCAGGAGGGTTCAACCGTTTCGTCGAACGTATTCAGCAGTCGATTCGAGAAGTCCTGGCGTCCAGCGTCCAACTCACCCAATTGGCGGCTCAGGTCAGCCAGGCATCGCATTCCTCCCTGAAAAGCTCTGACACTCAAGCGGCGTTGACCCATAACGTCGCCACGGCGATCAATGAACTTGGGGCCGCTGCCCAGGAAATCGCCCGCAGCGCCGCTCATGCGTCAAGCCGCGCCTCTGATACCCGGGATCAGACCCGGGAAGGTCAATCTGTGGTCCAGCGTAGTATCAGCGCCATGTCGCAGCTCTCGTCGCAAGTGGTCAATACCCGCCAGGACATCGAAAGCCTGAATGAAAAAACGCTGAAGATCGGACGTATTCTCGACGTCATCAAAGGCATTTCCGACCAAACCAACTTGTTGGCCCTGAACGCTGCCATCGAGGCCGCCCGCGCCGGAGACGCCGGACGCGGTTTTGCGGTGGTCTCGGATGAAGTACGCACCCTCGCCCATCGCACCCAACAATCCGCCCAGGAAATCCACGGCATGATCGAGGAGCTGCAAGCAGGCGCCGGCCACGCCGTGAGCGCCATGCTCGAAAGCCAGCTTCATAGCGACGACAACGTCAATACCGCCAAGCTCGCGGGCGAGCGACTCAATCGCGTGCTGCTGGGTATCGGCGAGATCGACGAGATCAACCTGTCGGTGGCCACCGCCACCGAAGAGCAAACCTCAGTGGTGGACAACCTGGATCGCGACATCAGCCACATCAATGACCTGAATCAGGAAATGGTCGGCAATCTGCAATCCACCTTGCAGGCCTGCACTGAACTGGAAAACCAGTCTCGCTGCCTGCAACAAATGGTCAACACCTTCAAGATCTGAACGTCATTCCGGACCGGGTTGACGGGGCGTATGGCAATGCTCGTTTGTGCGCAGTTTTAATGTAGGCGCGTTCGATGATCTGTCGCGCCTGCGGCGACACCTCGTCGCCCATCAGGTACGCATCGATCTCCTCGTAGCTGCAGCCATACGCCACTTCATCCAACTTACCGGGCGCCAGGTCTTCCAAATCAGCGGTCGGCGCCTTGCGTACCAGGTGCCCAGGAGCACCCATCGCGTCAGCCAACAATCTCACCTGGGTCTTCGTCAGGCCGGACAACGGTGCCAGGTCGCACGCGCCGTCACCGAACTTGGTGAAAAAACCCATCACCGCCTCTGCCCCATGATCGGTGCCCACCACCAACCCGTAGCTCAAATTGGCAATGGCGTATTGCGCCAGCATCCGTGCCCGGGCCTTGGCATTGCCTTTGACGAAATCGGTGAGTTCGGCCGAAGGTTGCAAGCCATCAATAGCGATACTGCCCATCAGCCCTTCGACACACGGGGCGATGTTACTGGTGGTGATCAAGTCCGGCCGGATGAAGTCCAGGGAAGCCTGGGCGTCTTGCTCATCGGCCTGGGCCTTGTACGGCAGCCGGACTGCGATAAACCGCGCCGCGTAGCCTTCACCCCGCAGTTGCTCCACCGCCAACTGGCAGAGGCGGCCGGCGGTGAGGGAGTCGACGCCGCCACTGATCCCCAGGACCAGGGACTGGCAACCCGACTCGCGCAAGATCTGCTTTATAAACTCGACACGGCGAGCAATCTCGGTTGCTTCGCCGCCTTGCTTGAGTTCACGGTCGATGCCCAGTTCCCGGGCAATACTCTCTTGCTGAAGCGAAGTCATATCAAGCTCCCAACTGTGGATTGATCAGGGCGACGTTGAACACTTGGGCGGCGTACCGCAGAAACGAGGCATCCTCGCAGACGTTCTTGATCGGGTCGTCGGAGAACTTCACCACCGGTTCGCCGTGGACCCGCACCAGTTTCATGACGATGCTCAGCGGTTCGACACCGTCGACATCGCAGGCCAGGCTGGTGCCCATGCCGAAACCGAATCTGGCCTTGCCACGAACATGGCGCAGGATCGGCAGGCATTTTTCGAAATTGAGGCCGTCGGAAAACATCAGGTCCTTGGTGCGCGGATCGACCCCCAGTTCCTTGTAACGATTGAGCACTTTGTCTGCCCAGATGATCGGGTCACCGGAATCCTGGCGCAGGCCGTCATAGAGCTTGGCAAAGTACAGGTCGAAGTCCTTGAGGAAGAAGTCAGTGCTGATGCAGTCCGTGAGCGCGATACCGAGCCGGCCACGATACTCGTGCACCCAGTTTTCCAACGCCGCGTTCTGGCTCTCGCGCAAGCGCCCGAGTTGCTGATGCACCATCAGCCATTGGTGGGCCATTGTGCCGATCAGGGGGAGATCGAACTCGTAGGCCAAGTGAGCGTTACTGGTGCCGACAAAGACGCCAGGAAAATCACTGCGCATGACATTCACTACTTCACGCTGGGCCCTGAACGACAGCCGCCGACGGGTGGAGAAATCCGAAACGCGAAACTCGGCGAGTTCTTCACGACTGGCGTTTTTCTCCAGCCATTCAAACTTCTGATACAGCTTGCGGGTGACGTCGGCCAACTCGACTTCGGGGTACTTCTCACGGTTGCGCAGTTCGCTGACCATCGCCAATACCGGTTGCTCGAACATGATGCAGTGCAACATCGGACCACGGACGCGGATGTGCAGTTGGCCGTCGACCTCGGCAACGTGTATGTAACGCAGGTTGAAGCGAAACAAACCGAGAAACTGTTCGAAGTCCGGGGTCAAGTATTCACGAAAGCGCTTGTTGAACAGAAAGCGCTGCTCCCCTTCGCGCAGCTGCAATCCAGCGAGCTTCTCCAGTTCGACACGAATGTCCGGGATCAGGTGACCGAGCCGCTCTTTGGAGCGAACGATGAATTGGTATTCCACCTCAACGTTTGGGTGCTGGTGCAAGACCGCCTGCATCATGGTGAAGGTGTAGTAGTCGGTATCCAGAAGGCTCTGGATGGTGCCGCTGCTTGGATCGAATGCACTGTCCATGTCGGTTCCTTATGCGTTTGCCAGGCGGATCGTTTCTTCGCGGGTCGCGGCAATCGCGACCCCCGCTTGCTGCATGTCTTGAATGGCTTGAACGGCCCCCTCCTCGCTGATCGCACGGCAGGCTGGAAGGTGAATGATCACCTTGAAGCCGGCGGCGGCCAGTTGCAGGGCGGTGGTCTTGACGCAGAAATCCAGCGCCAGCCCGCCGACAATGACCTGCTCCACACCCATGCCCTTGAGGTATTCGATCACCCCGGTGGACAGCTTGCCGTGCAGGTCGTGATAGCAGGCGCCGTACGGGTGCAGATCTGGCTCGACGCCCTTCCAGACGAAATAGTCGTAGTCGTACGGGGTCGGCAATTGATCCAGCAAGGTAAAACCTTCGGTGCCGGGGACGCAGTGGCTGACCCAGGTGATGTCGGCGTGTTCGAGCCCGGTCGGCAAGAGCATCTGTGAGTGATCGGCGACCACCCAAGGAGCCTGGGGCGAGTGGGCGTCCTTGCTGCCGATTCGAAGGCTGGCCAGGGACGCCATGAAGTTCAGCTCACCGCCAATCTGGTCACCGCCAGGCACTGGCAGCTCATCCGGGCAAAGCGGTGTAAAGCTCTTTTGCGCATCGACATCGAAGGAAGCCGTTTTTCGGGTCAGGCTGTTCATGCTGGGTTTCTCCTCTACATGGCCAAAGAGTACATAACGTGTACTTTCATGACAAGCCAGTTTGAAAGATATTTTTTGGCGCCCCCACCTATTCAATCCATATGCTAAGGCGTAGACACATTTTCAACAGGAGGATTTTGCTGATAGAGTACATGTCATGTACCTAAAGAGGATGAGCCATGTTTGAAATTGCCCTTTATGGCGGCGCCTTCAATCCCCCACACGCCGGTCACGCCCAAGTGATGATCGAGGCCTCATGCCAGGCCAGACGCGTGTTGGTGGCCCCCAGCTTCAGGCACCCCTACGGCAAGCGAATGGTCGACTATGAGGTTCGCCTGAGCTGGCTGGAATCGATCGTAGATAGGGTTCAACCGCTGTGCCGCGCCGAAGTGCGTGCAAGCCGGGTGGAACAGGTCGTGGCCCGTGGCGTCGAAGGCGCCATCTACAGCTACACCCTGCTCGCCCACCTTGCCGACAGCCTGGCCCTGGACGGCAAGCGGATCGCGTTGGTGGTGGGCCAGGATGTCGCGGATCTGCTGCCGACCTTCTATCGCGGTCAAGAATTGCTGGAGCGTTTCTCCATCCTTCGCGTGGAGGAAAAGATCCATGTGCGCAGCACGGTGGTTCGCGAAAGACTGGCGTTGGGTGAGCCGCTTCCCACCCACTGGATGGCTCCCGGCATGAACCCGTTAAACTATGACCTTTATGCGACCCACGGAAATCGACATGCCAACTAGCACAGCCCCCGCGCGCGACTATCTGCACACCATCGACCTCTGTGTGCTGCGCTTCTGCCGGGAGACCCAGGCGCTTGAAATCCTCCTGAACCGACGGGAAGCCGAGCCGTTCGCCGGTCATTGGGCGCTGCCTGGGATCGTGGTCAATGGTGGCGTCGAAGACCTCACGCTGAACGACGCCGTGGAGCGCCTGCGTAGCTCAAGCAAAGTGGGTATGCCGTTGGCCTGGATCGAACAAGTCGGCACCGTCGGTGACGCGTTCCGCGATCCGCGCTGCTGGTCATCGTCGACGTTCTATCTTGCGATTGTCAGCGAGGCGATCCAACTCGGCGAACACCAGGGGTTTTTCCCTCTCAAGGACGTCGCTGACGCCTCGATCAAACTCCCTTTCGACCACAACAGCCTGGTGGCGGCGGTCCAGGAGCGGTTGTTGTCCAAGGCCCTCTACAGCAGCCTGCCGCTGATGTTCCTGGGCCCGGAATTCAGCGCGCCGGAAGCGGTGAGCATTTTCTCCGTGGTGCTCGATCGTCCGGTGCTCAAGACCAGCATGCGCCAGCGTTTACTGAAAATGACCGAGGCGGGTTATTTGCAGGAAACCGGCCGCAAGAAAAGCGGCGACGGCGGCCGCCCGCAACGCACGGTGGAAAATCTCAAGCCGGGCAGCGTTTATCTTTTTGATCGTTGTTTTCTGGAGTAGGGCTTAGCGGGCCAGCGCAAATGCTGGCGCCATCCGCTGCTGCTCATTGCTTGAGATGCCCAGATAGCGTGCGACCCTGGGCCATTTTCTGACGACGCCCTGGAACCTCTCGATGGTTTGTCTGGCATCGTCAGCAGAAACGCGAAAGTAGCCGGCCACGCTCATCGCCAAATCAAGGTCTATGGCGTTATCGGCCTCTGAAACGTTGAGCCTCAAGCCAGTGTCACCAGGAACAGGGTTCATGTCATACGCAGGCGAAAGACGCCAACCACGCCCTGGCTCCAATAGGAAACCATGGTTTCGTAGATGATCGTCAGTATTCGAAACCAGCATGTTGAAGACAATTCTTCGCCAAAGCTCGGGAAGATCCACGTCGGCAGCGGCCCCCTCCCTGACCAATACCTCTGCAATCTCCAGGTAACTGGCCCCTGTCTCATGCCCATCACCATCCTGATGGTCCGTCAGGGTCATCGCTGAAGCAAAGTGAAGTCGACCACCCTTTGCTGTTCTGTCAAAGCGCTTAACCATGAAACAGTGGTACTCACTCGCGTACCGTTGCGCTTTTCCTTCAGCCACATAGAGCCCACAGCCTTGGGCCAATGTGTTGACGACCATCTCCCAGCCGCCCACGTCGTGGGTGTCTCTATTACTGGGAAATTTTCCTATCCAGAGCGCGTGATTGTCATCTACTACACTTGCCTTGGGCCTCGCTCCACCCAGAGAGCCACCTGGAGCAATGAGCATTCGAATCCAGTCCTGACCCTGAGCCCCCCGATCCTCTCCAGCTTCAAATCGACGCGAAGCCTCTTCAAGCTCACGCATGCGGGCCATCGGGGGAGCGGCATGCTCCACATGGTCGTCAAGGAACGCTTCTTCTTCCTCGACTTTGAAACGCAGTCCCCCTACCCGGTAGGCGTCGTGAACCCCGATGAGATAGTCCGAGTCAAACAGCCGCGCGTCCTGCGGTACGACTCCCGCTCTTTTATCCCGCTCCAAGCGACGATCCATCAGCAGTCGCCCCCATCGATCAGGCGAGGAGTCCGATACGCACCCAAAGCAATTTCTCGTTGGATATTGCCGCCCCTCGTAAGGCTGAATCCGAGGGTCGATCGCAATCTGAGTGTGAATGGTTTGAAGAACAGCCCGCGCGTACTCGAACTCCATACGCTCGGATCCTGCCAATCGACGGGAATGAAGGGTTCCAAGCAGTACGGGTGCTGTTTCATTCCAGTCTGCGTAGACGAAAATCCTTTCAGGCATCGTCTTCCCCTAAAAGCTTCTTAGCCAGTTCAGAGCTTGTCTGGCTTCGGCTGTCAGCGGCTGGTGAGGTAGAACTGTCCTCTTTTGCTGAGATGCTGACCAGGTTGTCCCAATGAAACTGAGGCTGCCGTACTTTTGGCTTGATGTGCTCGACTGCGAAACGCCCTTTCAATTCAGCATCTTGCAGATCACGGCCTAATTCATCCGTGCGAGCGAGCAATTCAAGGTCCTTCTCCAACCCCAAGGCTACCAATACCGAAACGTAAGCTCCGATGGTCACAGCAGGACTGCCACTTTCCAGCGCCCTCAACGTGGGAGCGCTCATGCCCGCCCGCGCAGCCATTTGCGCCGCAGTGATCTTACGGCGCTTACGAGCCAGCTCGATCCGTTCGCCAAGCTGGCGCAGGAGCCGCTCAGCGGATGGCATGAGGGGTGCTGTTTTTTTCGGCATGGCAGTATTTTTTCAATTTCTTTTAGGATTTGAAAAAATACTAGCACATGGATGGTCTGAATCTGCCCATAACGAGAAAAATGAAAGTATTTTTTCATATTCATAAAAAAAATCGAAAAAATACCTTCCAAGCCAAATTTTGGTTTCTCAAAGATCAGCGCAGATGTCAGGTCGGTTTTCTCTTCAGCTGTTCGGTGAAGGGTCGGGATAGACCCTCAAGGTGTCATCCATTTGTATGGGACCGATGCGGCTGAACGAATGACCGGGTTTAGCAGTGCTAAACCCGGACCAGATTCATTACGTAGGATCACCAAGAAGCCTCGCTCTTGGTAGACGACTCACTCCACCGTCACAGACTTCGCCAAGTTCCGCGGCTGATCCACATCAGTCCCCTTGAGCACGGCAACGTAGTACGACAGCAGTTGCAGCGGGATGGTATAGAGGATCGGCGACAGGATGTCGTGGATGTGCGGCATGTGCACCACGTGGGTGCCTTCGCCATTGGTCATGCCAGCCTTTTCGTCAGCGAAGACGATCAACTGGCCGCCACGGGCGCGCACTTCCTGCAGGTTGGATTTGAGCTTCTCCAGCAGCTCGTTGTTCGGCGCCACGGTGACCACCGGCATGTCGTTGTCCACCAGGGCCAACGGACCGTGCTTGAGCTCACCGGCCGGGTAGGCCTCGGCGTGGATGTAGGAGATCTCCTTGAGCTTCAAGGCCCCTTCCATCGCCACCGGGAATTGCGCGCCACGGCCCAGGAACAGGGTGTGGTTCTTCTCGGCGAACAGTTCGGCGATTTTCTCCACCGTGCTGTCCATCGCCAAGGCTTCGCCCAGGCGGGTCGGCAGGCGACGCAGTTCCTCCACCAGGGTTGCCTCGACGCCCTCACCCAGCGTGCCGCGCACTTGGCCCAGGGACAGGGTCAGCAACAGCAGCCCCACCAATTGCGTGGTGAACGCCTTGGTCGAAGCCACGCCGATTTCACGGCCAGCCTGGGTCAGCAGGGTCAGGTCGGATTCGCGCACCAACGAGCTGATGCCGACGTTGCAGATGGCCAGGCTGGCGAGGAAGCCCAACTCCTTGGCGTTGCGCAGGGCGGCCAGGGTGTCGGCGGTTTCACCGGACTGGGAAATGGTGACGAACAGGGTGTCCGGCTGCACCACCACCTTGCGGTAGCGGAACTCACTGGCGACTTCGACCTGGCAGGGAATACCGGCCAGTTCTTCGAGCCAGTAACGGGCGACCATGCCGGCATGATAGCTGGTGCCGCAGGCAACGATTTGCACGTTGCGCACCTTGGCAAACAACTCGGCCGCCTGTGGACCGAACGCCTGGACCAGCACCTGGTTCTGGCTGATGCGCCCTTCCAGGGTACGTTGCACCACCGCTGGTTGCTCGTGGATTTCCTTGAGCATGAAGTGACGGAACTCGCCCTTGTCGGCGGCTTCGGCACCGTCGCGGTACTGGACGGTCTCGCGCTCTACAGGGTTACCATCAATGTCCCAGATCTGCACGCTGTCGCGGCGGATTTCGGCGATGTCACCCTCTTCCAGATACATGAAGCGGTCAGTGACCTGACGCAGCGCCAACTGATCGGAAGCCAGGAAGTTCTCACCCAGGCCCAGGCCGATCACCAACGGGCTACCGCTGCGCGCCGCCACCAGGCGATCCGGTTGCTTCGCACTGATCACCGCCAGGCCATAAGCACCGTGCAGTTCCTTGACGGTCGCCTTGAGGGCCACGGTCAGGTCCGCCAGATCCTTGAGCTTGTGATTGAGCAAATGCGCGATGACTTCAGTGTCGGTGTCCGAAGTGAACACATAGCCCAACGCCTTGAGCTGTTCACGCAGAGCTTCGTGGTTCTCGATGATGCCGTTGTGCACCACCGCCAGGTCACCGGAGAAATGCGGGTGGGCGTTGCGCTCGCACGGCGCGCCATGGGTCGCCCAGCGAGTGTGGGCAATGCCCAGGCGACCGATCAGCGGTTCGGCGTCCAGCGCCTGTTCCAACTCACTGACCTTGCCCGGACGACGCATACGCTCGAGCTTCTCGTCATGGGTAACCACCGCGATACCGGCGCTGTCATAGCCGCGGTATTCCAGGCGCTTGAGGCCTTCGAGCAAGATTGCAGTGATGTTGCGTTCAGCAACGGCGCCGACAATTCCACACATGCTATTTCTCCTGGCTGACAGGCGCGCAGATCACGGTGATGCCGCGGGCCTGAATCTGATCGCGGGCCTCTACGGGCAGGCGATCATCGGTAATGAGGGTATGGACGCTGCTCCACGGCAGTTCCAGGTTGGGGATTTTTCGGCCGATCTTGTCGGCCTCCACCATCACGATCACTTCACGGGCAACCTCAGCCATCACGCGGCTCAGGCCCAGCAGTTCGTTGAAGGTGGTGGTACCACGAACCAGATCGATGCCGTCGGCACCGATAAATAACTGGTCGAAGTCGTAGGAACGCAGGACCTGCTCGGCGACCTGACCCTGGAATGATTCGGAATGAGGGTCCCAGGTACCACCGGTCATCAACAGTACCGGCTCGTGCTCCAGTTCGCTCAAGGCGCTGGCCACGTGCAGGGAATTGGTCATCACCACCAGGCCGGGCTGCTGGCCAAGCTCGGGAATCATGGCCGCGGTGGTGCTGCCGCTGTCGATGATGATGCGCGCATGTTCGCGGATCCGCTTCACAGCGGCCCGGGCAATGGCTTGTTTGTATTTGGAGACGGTTTGGCCGTTATCAGCCACCAATTCCTGCGGCATGGGGACCGCGCCACCGTAACGACGCAACAACAAGCCGTTGCTCTCCAGGGCGGCGAGATCCTTGCGAATCGTAACTTCCGAGGTTTCGAAGCGCTTGGCCAATTCATCCACGCTAACCTCGCCCTGGGCTTGGAGCAAAGCGAGAATATTGTGGCGTCGTTGTGGCGTATTGCGCTTTGACATGGCGATATAAGTTTCGATTCGAAAGATAGCGTAACTAATCAAAACCTATTGCAGCGAAATCGTCAAGGCGAGGGGAGAAAAATTCAGAAATCATGCGATTCCTGTGGGAGCGAGCTTGCTCGCGATTAGCGGTGGCTCAGCTGCATTAATGCAGGATTTACCGTCGCTATCGCGAGCAAGCTCGCTCCCACAGAGTGATCTGTGGATAACTTAGCTTTTCTTGATTTTTACCGGGCGCTTCCAGCCGTCGATATTGCGTTGCCGGGCGCGCGCCACAGCAAGTTGAGACTTATCCACATCCTGATTGATGGTTGAACCTGCGGCCGTGTTCGAGCCATCACCAATTGTCACAGGCGCCACCAGTGAGTTATTGGAACCGATAAACACATCCTCGCCAATGGTCGTCCGGTACTTATTGGCGCCGTCGTAATTACAGGTGATGGTACCGGCGCCAATGTTGGTGCGAGCGCCGATTTCAGCATCCCCCAGGTAGGTCAGGTGACCGGCCTTGGCGCCTTCGCCCATGTGGGCGTTCTTCAGCTCGACAAAGTTACCCACATGGGCGCGGGCTTCCAGCACGGTACCGGGACGCAGACGGGCAAACGGGCCGGCATCGCTGCCTTCGCCCATGACCGCGCCGTCGAGGTGACTGTTCGCCTTGATCACCACGCCTTTGCGCAGGGTGCTGTCCTTGATCACACAGTTCGGGCCGATCACCACATCGTCTTCGATAACCACCTTGCCTTCGAGGATGACGTTGATGTCGATGAGCACGTCGCGTCCCACGCTGACGTCACCGCGCACGTCAAAACGGGCTGGGTCGCGCAGGGTCACGCCTTGCGCCATCAGGCGGCGGGCGGCGCGCAACTGATAGTGGCGCTCCAGCTCGGCCAGTTGCCGACGGTCGTTGGCGCCCTGCACTTCCATGGCGTCCAACGGTTGCTCGGTGGCAACCGCCAGGCCGTCGCTGACTGCCATGGCGATCACATCGGTCAGGTAGTACTCGCCCTGGGCGTTGTTGTTCGACAAGCGGCCCATCCACTCACCCAGGCGCTCAGCCGGTACCGCAAGAATCCCGGTGTTGCCCTCGGTGATAGCGCGCTGGACCTCGTTAGCGTCCTTCTGCTCGACGATGGCAGTCACCTGGCCATCAGCGTTGCGCACAATGCGGCCATACCCGGTAGGGTCGTCCAGCACGACGGTCAACAAACCCAACTGCTGTGGAGCGACATGCTTGAGCAGGCGCTGCAAGGTCTCGACTTCGATCAGCGGCACGTCGCCATAAAGAATCAGCACCGTATCGGCGGTAATGAACGGCACGGCCTGGGCCACGGCATGGCCGGTCCCCAGTTGCTTGTCCTGCAGGACGAAATTCAGGTCATCCGCCGCCAGGCGCTCACGTACCGCATCGGCGCCGTGGCCGATCACTACGTGAATGCGCTGTGGATCAAGTTGCCGGGCGCTGTGGATAACATGCCCGAGCATGGAGTTGCCGGCCACCGGGTGCAAGACCTTCGGCAGCGCCGAACGCATGCGGGTGCCTTGACCGGCCGCGAGGATAACGATTTCGAGAGACATGACTGCTACCAATCCTGGGTGGTCAGCGGCTGCGACCAGAAGGTGAATGTCGGAAAAAGAAAAAAGGGTAGCCGAGGCTACCCTTTTTAATCAATCGCACAGAAAGCAGACGGCTTAGCCGCCGAACTTCTTGCGGATCTGCTGGACGGTGCGCAGCTGCGCTGCGGCCTCGGCCAGACGTGCGGCAGCAGAACCGTAGTCGAACTCCGCGCCCCGCTCGTGCAAAGCCTTCTCGGCAGCCTTGACGGCTTCCTGAGCGGAGGCTTCGTCCAGGTCGGCAGCACGTTGCACGGTGTCGGCAAGGACCTTGACCATGTTCGGCTGAACCTCGAGGAAACCACCGGAGATGTAATACACCTCGGCTTCCCCGCCCTGCTTGATCAAGCGGATCGGGCCTGGTTTTAGATTAGTGATCAACGGTGCGTGACCCAGGGCGATACCAAGATCACCCAGCTCACCGTGCGCAATCACCATCTCGACCAGACCGGAGAAGATTTCCCCTTCCGCACTGACGATATCGCAATGGACTGTCATAGCCATCTGATTGCCTCAACCTAAATTAGCGCCCGTTGCCGGGCGCCGGGATTACAGTTTCTTGGCTTTCTCGATCGCTTCTTCGATGCCGCCGACCATGTAGAACGCTTGTTCTGGCAGGTGGTCGTAGTCACCGTTGAGGATGCCTTTGAAGCCAGCAATGGTGTCTTTCAGGGAAACGTATTTACCCGAGGCACCGGTGAAGACTTCAGCCACGAAGAACGGCTGCGACAAGAAGCGCTGGATCTTACGAGCGCGGGATACCAACTGCTTGTCGGTTTCCGACAGTTCGTCCATACCCAGGATCGCGATGATGTCCTTCAGCTCTTTGTAGCGCTGCAGCACGTACTGGACGCCGCGAGCGGTGTCGTAGTGCTCCTGGCCGATCACGTTCGGGTCCAGCTGGCGCGAAGTCGAGTCCAGTGGGTCTACCGCCGGGTAGATACCCAGGGAAGCGATGTCACGGGACAGAACGACGGTGGCGTCCAAGTGGGCGAAGGTGGTCGCTGGCGACGGGTCGGTCAAGTCATCCGCAGGTACGTATACCGCTTGGATCGAAGTGATCGAACCTTCCTTGGTCGAAGTGATACGTTCTTGCAGAACGCCCATCTCTTCAGCCAGGGTCGGCTGGTAACCTACTGCCGAAGGCATACGGCCCAGCAGTGCGGATACTTCAGTACCGGCCAGGGTGTAACGGTAGATGTTGTCGACGAACAGCAGAACGTCGTTACCTTCGTCACGGAACTTCTCGGCCATGGTCAGGCCGGTCAGGGCTACGCGCAGACGGTTTCCCGGTGGCTCGTTCATCTGACCGTAAACCAGCGCCACTTTGTCCAGAACGTTGGAATCCTTCATCTCGTGGTAGAAGTCGTTACCCTCACGAGTACGCTCACCCACACCGGCGAACACGGAATAACCGCTGTGCTCGATGGCGATGTTACGGATCAGTTCCATCATGTTTACGGTCTTGCCCACACCGGCACCACCGAACAGACCGACTTTACCGCCCTTGGCGAACGGGCAAACCAGGTCGATAACCTTGATGCCGGTTTCCAGCAGGTCGTTACCGCCTGCCTGTTCAGCGAAGGATGGCGCAGGACGGTGAATGCCCCAGCGCTCTTCGGTGTCGATCGGGCCAGCTTCGTCGATCGGGTTGCCCAGGACGTCCATGATCCGGCCCAGGGTCGCTTTACCGACCGGTACGGAGATGGCAGCGCCAGAGTCGATAACGTCCAGACCGCGCTTCAAGCCTTCGGTGGAACCCATCGCAATGGTACGAACCACGCCGTCGCCCAGCTGCTGCTGAACTTCCAGAGTGGTTTCCGCGCCTTGTACTTTCAGCGCGTTGTAGATGCTCGGTACGCTGTCGCGTGGAAATTCCACGTCGATAACGGCGCCGATGATTTGAACGATACGTCCGCTACTCATAGCTGGATCCTCTGAATATTTGAACCGTTAAACCGCGGCAGCGCCGCCGACGATTTCCGAGATCTCTTGGGTGATCGCAGCCTGACGCGCCTTGTTGTAGATCAGCTGCAAATCGCTGATCAAATCACCGGCGTTGTCGGTAGCGTTCTTCATCGCGATCATCCGCGCCGCTTGTTCAGCTGCGTTGTTCTCGACCACCGCCTGGTACACCTGCGACTCCACGTAGCGGACCATCAAGCCGTCAAGCAGCTCCTTGGCATCCGGTTCGTAGAGGTAGTCCCAGTGGTGCTTGAGTTCCTGTTCCGGGGTCGCCACCAGTGGGATCAATTGCTCCACGGTTGGCTGTTGCGTCATGGTGTTGATGAACTTGTTGGACACCACGGAAAGACGGTCAATCCGGCCTTCCAGGTAAGCATCCAGCATCACCTTGACGCTGCCGATCAGGTCATTGATCGACGGCTCTTCACCCAGGTGGCTGATAGCGGCGACGACGTTACCGCCGAAGTTGCGGAAGAATGCCGCACCCTTGCTACCAATCACGCACAGATCGATCTCGACGCCTTGTTCACGGTTTGCAGCCATGTCCTTGACCAGGGCCTTGAACAGGTTGGTGTTCAAGCCACCGCACAGACCACGGTCACTGCTCACCACGACGTAACCGACACGCTTGATGGCGCGTTCGATCATGAACGGGTGGCGATATTCCGGGTTGGCGTTGGCCAGATGACCAATAACCTGGCGGATGCGCTCCGCGTAAGGACGGCTAGCAGCCATGCGCATTTGTGCCTTGCGCATTTTGCTGACCGCCACTTTTTCCATGGCGCTGGTAATCTTTTGCGTGCTTTTGATGCTCGCAATCTTACTGCGAATCTCTTTTGCGCCTGCCATGTAACACCTATCAGGTTAGCAAGCGGGAGCCTTGCGACTCCCGCTGCGGCTTACCAGGTTTGGGTGGCCTTGAACTTCTCGATACCGGCTTTCATGCCAGCGTCGATTTCGTCATTGAAGTCACCCTTCACGTTGATCTTCGCCATCAAATCGGCGTGATCGCGGTTGAAGTAAGCAATCAGCGCTTGTTCAAAGCTGCCGACCTTGGCGATTTCGACGTCAGTCAGGAACCCACGTTCAGCGGCATACAGCGACAACGCCATGTCAGCGATCGACATAGGAGCGTATTGCTTCTGCTTCATCAGCTCGGTAACGCGCTGACCATGCTCAAGTTGCTTACGGGTCGCTTCGTCCAGGTCAGAAGCGAACTGGGCGAATGCCGCCAGTTCACGGTACTGAGCCAGAGCGGTACGGATACCACCGGAGAGCTTCTTGATGATCTTGGTCTGAGCGGCACCACCCACACGGGATACCGAAACACCGGCGTTCACAGCAGGACGGATGCCCGAGTTGAACATAGCCGATTCCAGGAAGATCTGACCGTCAGTGATGGAAATCACGTTGGTCGGAACGAACGCGGAAACGTCGCCAGCCTGGGTTTCGATGATCGGCAGTGCGGTCAGGGAACCGGTCTTGCCAGTCACTGCGCCGTTGGTGAACTTCTCTACGTACTCTTCGGAAACGCGGGAAGCGCGCTCCAACAGACGGGAGTGGAGATAGAACACGTCGCCTGGGTAGGCTTCACGGCCCGGTGGACGGCGCAGCAGCAGGGAGATCTGGCGGTAAGCCACTGCCTGCTTGGACAGATCGTCATAAACGATCAGCGCGTCTTCACCGCGGTCGCGGAAGTATTCGCCCATGGTGCAACCGGAGTACGGTGCCAGGAATTGCAGCGCAGGAGATTCCGAAGCACTGGCAGCCACGATGATCGTGTTGGCCAGGGCGCCGTTTTCTTCCAGCTTGCGAACCACGTTGGCGATGGTCGATTGCTTCTGACCGATCGCTACGTAGACGCAGAAAATGCCGCTGTTCTTCTGGTTGATGATCGCGTCGATCGCCAGAGCGGTTTTACCGATCTGACGGTCACCGATGATCAGCTCACGCTGGCCACGGCCGACAGGGATCATGGCATCGACAGCCTTGTAGCCAGTCTGTACAGGCTGGTCTACCGACTTACGCCAGATCACGCCTGGAGCAACTTTCTCGACCGCATCGGTCTCGGTGTTGTTCAGCGGACCTTTGCCGTCAACAGGGTTACCCAGTGCGTCGACTACGCGACCCAGCAGTTCCTTACCTACCGGAACCTCGAGGATGCGGCCAGTGCACTTGGCGCTCATGCCTTCAGCAAGAGAGGTGTACGCGCCCAATACCACGGCACCTACAGAGTCTTGCTCCAGGTTGAGGGCCATACCGTAGACGCCGCCCGGAAACTCGATCATCTCGCCGTACATGACGTCGGCCAGACCGTGAATCCGCACGATGCCGTCAGATACGCTGACGACAGTGCCTTCGTTACGGGCTTGGGAGGTCACATCGAGCTTGTCGATGCGGCCCTTGATAATTTCACTTATTTCGGAAGGATTGAGTTGCTGCATTGCTCTGCTGCCCCTTCAAACTCAAGATTTCAATGCTTCGGCAAGTTTCGCGAGTTTGCCGCGAATCGAGCCATCGATAACCAGGTCGCCGGCGCGGATTACAACGCCCCCTATCAGGGACTTGTCTTCCTCGACTTGCAGGCGCACTTCCCGGTTGAGTCGTGCACTGAGAACCTTGGCGAGTTTGTCTTGCTGTTCTTGGTTCAATGCAAAAGCACTGGTCACTTCCACGTCTACCGACTTCTCTTGCTCGGCCTTGTACAGGTCGAACAGGACGGCGATCTCCGGCAGAAGCGGGAGACGGTCGTTTTCGGCAACGACGTGAATGAAATTCTGTGCCTTGGCATCGAACTTGTCGCCGCACACGTCAATGAACGTGGCGGCCTTTTCTGCGCTCGTCAGTCGCGGGGCCTTGAGCACGCGCTGCATGGTGTCGTCTTGCGACACCGCTGCTGCCAGGCCGAGCATGGCTGACCAATTGGCCAGTTGCTGGTGGGCCTGAGCGTGCTCGAAGGCCGCCTTAGCGTAAGGTCGGGCCAACGTGGTCAGTTCTGCCATGATCGCCCTCGCTTAGATTTCAGCAGCCAGTCGGTTAACCAGCTCTGCGTGCGCGTTTTGATCGATTGTGGCACCCAGGATCTTCGAAGCACCGCCAACGGCCAGGCTACCCACTTGGGCACGCAGCGCGTCTTTGACACTGTTGATTTCCTGTTCGATCTCGGCTTGAGCCTGAGCCTTCACACGGTCAGCTTCGACGCGAGCCTGTTCACGGGCTTCGTCGACAATCTGGGTACCGCGTTTCTTGGCTTGCTCGATGATTTCAGCTGCCTGAGCTTTCGCTTCGCGCAGTTGCTGACCCACTTTCTCATGGGCCAACTCCAGGTCGCGAGCTGCACGGCTGGCAGCGTCCAGACCATCAGCGATCTTCTTTTGACGTTCGTGCAATGCCGCAATGACCGGAGGCCATACGAACTTCATGCAGAACAGTACAAAAATCAGGAACGCAACGGACTGGCCAATCAGGGTCGCATTAATGTTCACGCCAACACCTCGCAGTTACGTTGTCCATCACACCAATTCACTCGAAACATCCGAGCAATTAGCCAGCGATTTGACCAACGAACGGGTTCGCAAAGGTGAAGAACAGAGCGATACCAACACCGATCATGGTTACGGCGTCGAGCAGACCGGCAACGATGAACATTTTGACTTGCAGCATCGGAACCATTTCTGGTTGACGCGCAGCGCCTTCCAGGAACTTACCGCCCAGCAGGCCGAAACCAATTGCGGTACCCAGTGCGCCCAGGCCGATCAACAGTGCAACAGCGATAGCGGTTAGACCAACTACAGTTTCCATCTTTCCTCCCGACTTTTACGTCGTATGGTTTAGGTTTTTTAGATTAAAGCGGTAAAACAAATCGTTTCCGTGCCCTGGTCGGGGCCCCTCCCCGTTTGACCGGGAAGGACATCAGACTAGTCGAGACTGGCCTTAATGGTTTTCTTCGTGCGCCATCGACAGGTAGACGATGGTCAGCATCATGAAGATGAACGCCTGCAAGGTGATGATCAGGATGTGGAACACAGCCCACGCCCACTGCAGGACCACGCCCAGGCCGCTGAGCCAGAGCAGGCCGCTGCCGAACATCACAGCGATCAGGATGAACACCAGCTCGCCGGCATACATGTTGCCGAACAGACGCAGGGCCAGAGAAATTGGCTTGGCGATCAGGGTCACGAATTCCAGCAGGAAGTTCACCGGGATCAGCAGGGCTTGAACCAGGATGTTCTTGCTGCCGAACGGGTGCAGGGTCAGTTCGCCGATGAAGCCGCCGATGCCCTTGACCTTGATGCTATAGAAAATGATCAGTGCGAAGACCGAGAACGCCATGCCCAAGGTCGCGTTCGGGTCGGTGGTCGACACGGCGCGGAATGGGATGTGGTGGTCACCGGAGATGAGGATGGCCAGCTGAGGAATCCAGTCGACCGGTACCAGGTCGACAGCGTTCATCAGGAACACCCAGACGAAGATGGTCAGTGCCAGCGGTGCGATCACCGGGCTACGGCCGTGGAAGCTGTCTTTCACGCTGCCATCGACGAATTCGACCAGTACTTCAACGAAGTTCTGCAGTGCACCAGGTTGACCGGAAGTCGCCTTCTTGGCCGCCATGCGGAAAAGAAGAACGAAGATCAGGCCCAATGCGACCGACCAGCCGAGGGTATCGACGTGGAAAGCCCAGAAACCCATTTCCTTGGCTTCTGCTGCGGAGTGGGCGAAGCCCCAGCCGCCGTTGGGTAGCTGACCGAAGGTCAGGTTCTGCAAGTGGTGCTGGATATAGCCCGAAGCGGTTGTCTCTGCCATGGTTGCCTCAAACGCCCTAAGGTCTCGAAAGTCTTGTTCTCATTAGCAGGGGAGCGAACCAGCTAACCAGTTGGGTCAGCAAGAAGACACCGAATACAGCCAGTGGTGCCAATGGCTTCACACCTGCGAACGTCAATGCAAACAGCACTGCCGTCAAAATCAGTTTCCCCGCCTCGCCGGCATAAAAAGACCGGACGATGGCTTGGGCTGCTCGGGCGCCGGAAAACCGAAAGGCCCTGTGAGCAAAGTAAATATTGGGAAGCAAGGCTATCAGGCCTCCGCAAAGCCCTGAGTATCCGGCGACGACTCCTTTCCATTGCCAGAGCGCCAATGCGGCGATCAGTACAACGACGAACTGGGTCATCAAAACCGGGAAAACTGCCAGACGATGGAACGGCAAGCGGTTTAGCGTGCGGGTTTCCATCGCTTTTGCTCTCCAATGGTCGGCCGCCATAATTCAATAACTTGGCATAATTTGTGCCGACAAAATGCGCGCAGAGTATAGGGGCGGTTCTGCCCCTATTCAACTGCCAGGTAGTGATTTCCGACTGCGCGCTACATGAGCAATTGTTTCAGCGAATGTGTGCAAGGACACCCTGCAACTCATCCAGGGAGTTATAACCAATCACCAACTGCCCTTTGCCCTTCTTCCCGTGGCGAATCTGCACCGCAGAGCCCAGGCGCTCGGCCAGGCGCTGTTCCAGTCGAGCGATATCCGGATCGGTTTTAGGCGCTTCGACAGGGGCCGGTTTGCCACTGAGCCACTGACGAACCAGTGCCTCGGTTTGGCGCACGGTGAGACCTCGTGCGACAACATGTCGCGCCCCTTCAACCTGTTGATTTTCCGGCAAACCGAGCAATGCACGGGCATGACCCATTTCCAGATCGCCATGGGACAGCATGGTCTTGATGACTTCCGGCAACGCAATCAGCCGCAACAGGTTGGCCACGGTCACGCGGGACTTGCCCACCGCCTCGGCGACCTGTTGCTGGGTCAGCTGGAACTCCTGCTGCAAACGTTGCAGGGCCACGGCTTCTTCAATCGGGTTGAGGTCTTCGCGCTGGATGTTCTCGATCAGTGCCATGGCGATGGCGGTTTCATCCGGCACATCGCGGACCATCGCCGGGATGGTTTCCTGGCCGGCCTGCTGGCTGGCGCGCCAGCGACGTTCGCCGGCGATGATTTCGAAGCGCCCGTTGGCGATCGGACGCACCACAATCGGCTGCATCACGCCCTGGCTCTTGATCGACTGGGCCAGTTCTTCCAGCGCCTGGGGATCCATGTCCCGGCGTGGCTGGTATTTGCCGCGCTGGATCAGATCCAGCGGCAGGTGTTGCAACTCGCGCTGATCGACCTGTACGGCCTGCTCTTCCAGCGAACTGACAGTAGGACCACTGAGCAGTGCATCCAGTCCACGTCCGAGACCTCGTTTCTTGACGGCCATGGGGTTTCCTTAAGTTGGCTGGGCTGCAGCGGTGCGTGGGTTACGGCGCTGACGGCGAACCATCTCGCCCGCCAGGGCCAGATAGGCCAGCGCACCACGGGATTGTTTGTCGTAGGCCAGGGCCGGCATGCCGTAGCTGGGCGCTTCGGCCAGGCGAATGTTCCGCGGGATGACCGTATCGTAGAGCTGCTCGCCGAAGTGCTCCTTGAGCTGGGCCGATACGTCGTTCATGAGGCTCAGGCGCGGGTCGTACATGGTCCGCAGCAGGCCTTCGACTTTCAGTTCCGGGTTCAGCAGTTCGGCGATGCGCTTGATGTTATCCACAAGGTCGCTCAAGCCTTCGAGGGCGAAGTACTCGCACTGCATGGGGATAATCACCCCATCGGCGGCCACCAGGGCGTTGAGGGTCAGCATCGACAGTGATGGCGGGCAGTCGATCAGGATGTAGTCGTAGTTTTCCCGGATCGGCGCCAAGGCGCTGCGCAGGCGGCTTTCCTTCATCTGCATTTCAAGGAGGACCACTTCGGCCGCCGTCAGGTCACGGTTGGCCGGCAGCAGTTGATAACCGCCGTGTTCGGAGAAATGCATGGCCTGACCCAGATCGCATTCACCGATCAGAACGTCGTAGATGGAGTTTTCCAGGCCATGTTTATCCACACCGCTACCCATGGTGGCGTTGCCCTGTGGATCGAGATCGATCAACAGCACCCGACGCTTGGTCGCGACCAGGGATGCTGCGAGGTTGATACAGGTGGTGGTCTTGCCCACACCACCCTTCTGGTTCGCTATCGCGAATACCTTAGCCATTCTTGCTTGTGTTCCCAATCATGCCGTGCGGCGCAGTATCAGCAGATGGCGTTGGCCTTGGCAACCGGGTACGGCCAGGGCGTGTTCGCTATCGAGGTGGAAGTCTGCCGGCAATGCTACCAGCTCATCGGCCGGATGAACGCCCTTCATTGCCAGCCAGCGCGTGTCGGCATCGCCCAGGTGGCGAGTCCAGTTGCTGAAATTCTCCATGCTGCTGAACGCCCGGGAGATGATCCCGTTGAAGGGCTGCGCAGGCTGGAACGCTTCGACACGGCTGTGGATAACTTGCAGGTTATCCAGTTTGAGTTCGAGTTTGACCTGGGTGAGGAAACGGGTTTTCTTGCCGTTGCTGTCCAGGCAGGTCACTTGCGAGTCCGGAAACAGGATCGCCAGCGGGATGCCCGGCATGCCACCGCCACTGCCGACATCGAGCCAGCGACCGTTTTCGATGAAGGACATCACGCTCAGGCTGTCGAGCAGATGCCGGGAGACCATTTCATCCGGATCGCGCACCGCGGTCAGGTTGTAAGCCTTGTTCCATTTGATCAACAACGCCAGATAACCCAGCAATTGCGCGTGCTGTGCTTCGCTCAGGCTGACGCCGAGCTGACGGGCACCTGTGGATAACTCTTCGGCGTGTTGCGAGGTGACCATCGAACTCAAGCGCTTTGCTCCAACTGACGGCCCGCGCCGCGTTTTTTCAAATGAATCATCAACAGGGAAATCGCCGCCGGGGTCACGCCGGGGATGCGTGAAGCCTGGCCCAGGGTTTCTGGACGCGTCGCACCGAGCTTGCTCTGGATTTCTTTCGACAACCCGGAAATGCCTGTGTAATCGATATCCACAGGCAGCTTCGTGTCTTCGCTGGCGCGCAGACGGGCGATTTCGTCCTGCTGACGGTCGATGTAACCGGCGTATTTGGTCTTGATCTCGACCTGTTCGGCCACCTGCGGATCGTCCGCGCCTTGGCCAGTGACTTCCACCAGCCCGACGTAATCGATTTCCGGGCGGCTCAAGAGGTTGAGCAGGTTGTATTCGTGGGTCAGCGGCGTACCGAATTTCGCCGCAATGGCATCACCCTGCTCGGTACCGGGACGAACCCAGGTGCTTTTCAGACGTTGCTCTTCCAGTTCGATGCTTTCACGTTTCGTGCAGAACGCAGCCCAACGGGCATCGTCCACCAACCCCAGCTCACGGCCTTTCTCGGTCAGGCGCAGGTCGGCGTTATCTTCGCGAAGGATCAGGCGATATTCCGCCCGGGAAGTGAACATCCGATACGGTTCCTGGGTCCCCAAGGTAATCAGGTCATCCACCAGCACACCGATGTACGCCTCATCGCGACGCGGGCACCAACTGTCTTTGCCCTGGGCGCGCAGTGCAGCGTTGGCCCCGGCCAGCAGGCCTTGGGCGCCGGCCTCTTCGTAACCGGTGGTGCCGTTGATTTGCCCGGCGAAGAACAGGCCGCCAATAACCTTGGTTTCCAGGCTGTACTTCAGGTCACGAGGATCGAAGTAATCGTATTCGATGGCATAGCCCGGGCGAACAATGTGGGCGTTTTCCATGCCGCGAATCGACTGCACGATCTGCAGTTGCACATCGAACGGCAGGGATGTGGAGATCCCGTTCGGGTACAGCTCGTGTGTCGTCAGGCCCTCGGGCTCGATGAAGACCTGGTGGCTTTCCTTGTCGGCAAACCGATGGATCTTGTCTTCGATCGACGGGCAATAACGCGGGCCAATCCCTTCGATTTCACCGGCAGCGGAATACATCGGCGAACGATCAAGGTTCGCCGCAATGATTTCATGGGTGCGGGCATTGGTGTGGGTGATCCAGCAACTGACTTGCCGTGGATGCTGTTCCTTGTTGCCCATGAACGACATTACCGGGATCGGCGTATCGCCAGGCTGCTCGGTCATCACCGAGAAATCCACGGACCGACCGTCGATACGCGGTGGCGTACCGGTTTTCAAGCGCCCGACACGCAATGGCAGCTCACGCAGACGGTGAGCCAGAGCAATCGACGGCGGATCACCAGCGCGACCGCCGGAAAAGTTCTGCAAACCAATGTGGATAAGTCCACCGAGGAATGTCCCGGTGGTCAGCACTACGGAATCGGCGAGGAACCGCAGGCCCATTTGCGTGACGACACCGCGTACCTGGTCCTGCTCGACAATCAGGTCATCCGCTGCTTGTTGAAATATCCACAGGTTCGGCTGGTTTTCCAGGATTTCACGGACAGCAGCTTTGTACAGGACTCGGTCGGCCTGGGCACGAGTAGCGCGCACGGCTGGGCCTTTGCGGCTGTTCAACACGCGAAACTGGATTCCGCCCTTATCGGTGGCCATGGCCATCGCACCACCCAAGGCATCGATTTCCTTGACCAGGTGGCTTTTGCCGATCCCGCCAATGGCAGGGTTGCAGCTCATGGCGCCAAGGGTTTCCACGTTATGCGTCAACAGCAGGGTTTTGACCCCCATGCGTGCTGATGCAAGTGCTGCCTCGGTACCGGCATGACCGCCGCCGATGACGATCACTTCAAAACGGGAAGGGAAATCCACCACGCACCTCGTGCCTGCTTAATTCAGGTAATTCGAAAATAGGTATTGAGCCTCTGGCCAGAGCGTTTTTCGAGCCAGGTCGGCAAGTATAGGGACTTCGCCTTTCCTAAAGAACCCTTTGCACAAAATTTAACCAGCTGTGGAAAACTCGCGGTTAAAGAAATTAAAAAGAAAGAAATTTATAAAACCTTTGTTTTTATGTTTATTCTTAGTGAGGCCATTATCTGTGGATAAAACTCTACAGACCTTTATTTTCAATATGTACAGGAATCTAAAACCCTGTGGTCAGGTGGCAATGAGGGGCTTGGATAACCGGTGTAAGCCTGTGGATGAATGGCATGGTTATCCACAGAGGCGGTTATCTTCAGTTTTCAAGGGGGTTTATCAACCTACCTCAAGGGCAGTTATTCACAGGGCTTAATCCACCGAAATGTCCTCCGCCGGGCAGACTGATGCCCAGAGACAAGCCGCCATGAAGGGCAATCGTTCTGGATAGGAAGGAAACCGGACTTGATTCGCCTCGAAGTGCGCTCGAGAGCAAGCCCGGTTTTTAGAGAAGCGAGGTTATTTGCCGATGCAGAAGCTGGAAAAGATCCGCCCCAGCAAGTCATCGGAGCTGAAGGCTCCGGTGATTTCCCCAAGGGACTGTTGAGCCTGGCGCAAATCTTCGGCCAACAACTCACCGGCACCCGCCAGGGTCAGTTGTGCTCGCCCGTGCTCCAGCGCCGCGCTAGCGTGGCGCAGGGCTTCAAGGTGCCGACGGCGGGCGCTGAAGCTGCTTTCCGAGGTCTGCTCGTAGCCCATGCAGGCCTTGAGGTGTTCGCGCAGCAATTCCAAGCCTTCTCCCGCGGATTTCGCGCTCAGGCTGATGGTCACGTGGCCATCGCCGCTGACTTCGAGAACAATCGCTTCCCCAGTCAGGTCGGCCTTGTTGCGAATCAAGGTGACTTTGGCCGGATCCGGGCGGATCTCAAGGAATTCAGGCCACAAGGCAAATGGATCATCCGCTTCAGGCGCGGTGGCATCCACTACCAGCAACACCCGATCAGCCTCGCCAATGGCCTTTAACGCCCGTTCGACACCGATCTTCTCCACCTGGTCGTCGGTATCCCGCAAACCCGCCGTGTCCACCACATGGAGCGGCATGCCATCGATGTGGATATGTTCACGCAGGATGTCCCGGGTGGTGCCGGCAATCTCCGTGACAATAGCAGCCTCGCGGCCGGCCAGAGCGTTCAGGAGGCTGGATTTGCCCGCATTGGGCCGTCCGGCGATTACCACGGTCATACCGTCGCGCAACAAAGCTCCCTGACCCGCTTCCCGCAGTACTGTGGATAACTCATCGCGCACTTTATCGAGCATGCTCAGCACATGGCCATCGGCGAGGAAGTCTATTTCCTCTTCCGGAAAGTCGATTGCCGCCTCGACGTAAATCCGCAAGCCGATCAATTGCTCGGTGAGGTTATGCACCCGCTGGGAAAACGCGCCCTGCAAGGAGCGCAGCGCATTTCGTGCCGCCTGCGCCGAACTGGCTTCGATCAAGTCGGCAATGGCTTCGGCCTGGGCCAGATCGAGCTTGTCGTTGAGGAATGCTCGTTCACTGAACTCCCCCGGCCTGGCCAGGCGACAACCCAGTTCCAGGCAACGCTTGAGCAGCATGTCCAGCACGATCGGACCGCCGTGTCCCTGCAGTTCCAGCACGTCTTCACCGGTGAACGAGTTGGGGCCCGGGAAATACAAGGCCAGGCCCTCGTCGAGCACCTGCTGGTCATCATTGAAGAAGGGGCCGTAGTGGGCAAACCGCGGTTTGAGTTCGCGGCCGCTGATAGCCTTGGCCGCGACACTGGCCAAAGGTCCAGAAATACGGACGATACCGACTCCACCGCGACCTTGGGCGGTAGCGACGGCAGCAATGGTTTCACGCGGTGTACTCATAAACCGGTACCCAGACAAAAGTGGCAGATAGCAAAACGCCCCACTAGGGGGCGTTTTGTGTGGTTATCCACAGAGCAAGTTACGCCTCGGCTTTTTTCGTAGCCGCTTCGATCTTACGCGTGATGTACCACTGTTGAGTAATGGACAACACGTTGTTCACAACCCAGTACAGCACCAAGCCAGCCGGGAACCAGAGGAAGAAGAAGGTGAAGATAATCGGCATCATCTTCATGACCTTCGCTTGCATCGGGTCCGGAGGTGTCGGGTTCAGCTGCTGCTGGATGAACATGGTCGCGCCCATGATGATCGGCAGGATGAAGAACGGATCCTTGATCGACAGGTCGGTAATCCACAGCATGAACGGTGCCTGACGCATCTCCACGCTTTCCAGGAGTACCCAGTACAGCGACAGGAACACCGGCATCTGTACAAGAATCGGTAAGCAACCACCCAGCGGGTTGATCTTCTCTTTCTTGTACAGCTCCATCATGGCCTGGGACATTTTCTGCCGGTCGTCGCCATGTTGCTCTTTCAGAGCAGCCAGTTTCGGTGCGACGGCGCGCATACGAGCCATCGATTTATAGCTGGCGGCCGACAACGGGAAGAAGAGCCCCTTGATCAGCATGGTCAGGAAGATGATCGACCAGCCCCAGTTACCGACGAGGCTGTGGATATGTTGCAGCAGCCAGAAGATCGGCTGGGCAATGAACCACAGGAAACCGTAGTCCACGGTCAGTTCCAGGCCTGGGGACAACTCTTTCAATACGGCTTGGCTTTTAGGGCCGGCATACAGAATGGCGCTGGTTTCGGCTTTGGCACCTGGCGCAGCGGTCAACGCCGGGCCGGTGTAACCGATGATGTAGTTGCCTTTGCTGTCTTTACGCGTCTGGACGATGTTGCTTTCGCCCTTCTGCGGGATCCAGGCAGTTACAAAATAGTGCTGCAACCAGGCAACCCAACCACCTTGAACGGTTTCCTTGAGCTGCGCCTTGTCCATGTCTTTCATGGACACTTTCTTGTACGGCTCTGAACTTGTCCACAGGGCAGCGCCCAGGTAAGTCGCGGTACCGGTGGCAGTGCTCGACGACGGATCGGAACTCGCGTCGCGCTTCAGCTGCGCAAACATCGCACCGGACCAGGGCTGTGCGCTCTGGTTGTCAATCAAATAGGAAACAGTCACGTCATACAGGCCACGTTTCAAGGCGAAACGCTTGATGTAGTTGACGCCATCCTTGCTGAACTTCAGGTCCACGACCAATTGGTCCTGACCGTCAGCCAGTTGAAAAGTCTTCTTCTCGGCGGAGTAAACCGGGCGACCGGTTGCGCTTGCATCCGGGCCGTTGGTACCGATCAAGCCACTTTGGGCCAGATAGGTCAGCTCGTTACCGTTATCGAACAGCTGGAACGGAATGTCCGGATGGTCCTGGCGACGTGGATACAACGGCAGCTTCAGCTGGGCGATGTCACCACCTTGTGGATCGATTGCCAGTTCGAGCACGTCGGTCTTGACCTGAATCAGATCCTTGCTTGCGGCCACAGGGGCTTCGGCTGGGGCACTGGTATCGTTTGCCGCGCGCGGAATGTCGTCATTGCTGGCAGCGCTGGTACCCGTAGGGGTGTCCGGCAGGCTCGGTGCGGTATTGCTGGCTGCAACATTCTGAGTCGGCAGGGCAGCCTGGCCATAGTCCTGGTTCCATTTAAGGACCATGACGTAGGACACGATTGCCAGGGCGACGATCAGGATCGTGCGTTTGATATCCATGATTACTCGGCCATCGAAGAAGAACGGGAGGTAGGGATAGGCGGAACCGGGTCATAACCGCCGGGATTCCACGGATGACAGCGACCTAAACGACGAAAGGTCAGCCAGCCACCGCGCAGAAGGCCATGATTTTCTATGGCTTCATACGCGTAGCAGGAACAACTGGGGTAGAAACGACAGTGACTGGCCATCAGGGGACTAATGGCATAGCGATAAAACTGGATCGGAACGAGTGCCAGTTTACGCATCGGGACTGTCTACCCCTACAGTTTCGGTGTTGACTGCTGGTACTGGCTTGTTGCGTGCCAGACGCTTCCAGAGCTTGCCGAAATGCTGAATCAATTCGGGGTTTTCTACATCACCCAAACCTTTGCGCGCGACGATAACGATGTCCCAGCCGACCAGTGAATCCTGGTTCAGGCGAAACGATTCGCGCATCAGACGTTTGAGGCGATTGCGCTGAACGGAGAGCTTGACGCTCTTTTTCCCGATAACCAGCCCTAGACGGGGGTGATCGAGATCGTTGTTGCGCGCAAGGAGCAGGAGATTTTTCCCCGGAACCTTGCCGGTAGGGGAGTCAAAGACTGCCTTGAAATGCCGGGGGGTAAGCAGACGCTTTTCCCGACTGAAGTCCTGACTCACCTCCAGTGCCGGATTATCAAACTGCCAGACGCGCACGACCTTTGGCGCGACGACGCGACAGGACGGCACGACCGTTCTTGGTAGCCATGCGAGCACGGAAACCGTGGGTACGAGCGCGTTTGATAGTGCTTGGTTGGAAAGTACGTTTCATGTCGTGTTACCTGGTTCGTCCACAACGGGCCGGAATGGCCCCCGTTTTAAGAGACCGGGGATTCTAGAGAAAGCAAGCCTCTAGGTCAATTTCCAACCAGCGTTTCCTTTAAATAGATATCCGGCGCTTTGGCGGATTCACCACACAGCGCTAGATATAGAAATAAAGAAGGGAATTATTTAAAGCTTTTCTGTAAAGCTTATAAAAGCAAGGCCCGACCCTGTCTGTGGATAACCACTCTCAGCCCTTGTAATTCAGCATGTACAGAGAATGACAACTACAGGGGAAAGCAGTGGCCAGCCTGTGCTGCGCTGTCGGATAAGCTGTGTGTGGAATGGCCAGTTATCCACAGGACGGTTACCCACAGACTTTCGCCCCCACTTGTGCAATGACCTCAGGGGCGGTTATCCACAGAGCTTATCCACTGACCGCTT